>NZ_JBFUHX010000007.1:0-164503 GCF_056402175.1 Paenisporosarcina sp. P4_B8
GAACTTAATAATAAAACTAATTCATTAAATAAACCTGTACATACTAACAATCTAAATGTAAATGAATTGCAGTTGGTATCTATGCGTGAAGAAAATGATTCTGTAATTCTCTTGTTACGAAATGGATTTACAAAAGACGAAGAAGAAAAAAAGACTATTTTCTTTGTGGCCTGTGAATTCAACTTTTCTAGAGGTACTCTAATAATAAAAATGAGAGAGTACTTTAGGAAAAACAGTAAAATATCCCGAAGAGAAATCTTACAACAAGTCATCGCTTTTATAAAAAATTTGGAACGTGAAATTGAAATAGAAGTTAAATCCGAAAAATACATAAAATCAAAACTATATGATATATTTACACAAGAATCAGATTCAGCAGAAGCAATTATTTCGAAACATTTGCCAATGAAAGTCCTCGACCTAGAGGCAAAGATAAATGAGTTTATTGAAAATGAACTTAAGCTTGCTGATCCACTTTTTTTAGATGCCAATTTTAAAACTATTAAATACTTATACTATCAGAATATCGCTAGAACTATCGATCCAAAATTATTTAAACACAGATACATTTTTGCATTTTCTTTTTATGACGGTACAACAACAAAATCGATTACAAGAGATGCCAAAAGAAATCATATTTATGGAAAGGATCTATACTGGGGTCTTAAATCAATTGTTCATAAAGAGACAAAAGTCGATGAATTATCAATATACTACAAAATTAATAGCCAAAATTTAAAACTGCCTCCCGTCGGAACAAATTTTTTGGGTCTAGAAGTAACTCTAAGAGAATGTACTGGGAGTTTTTTAGTTGATTTTTATAATCCTAATCGCCGTGATTCAGAAAGGAGAAAAAAAAGTGAATTTATTATACTCGAGCTTGAAAAGTATTTATGAAGATAATACTCAATTTAATTATTTCTATCCTATTGACCCATTTTACAATTTATTAAGAGATTTTCTATTAGAAAATATTAAATCTGCTAATTTCACAATCGATTCACAAAATTTATCTTATAAATATCATTTAGACTCAATGAAAGTTCTTGAAATATTTTTAGCTCTTTCTGAATACGGAATATTAAATAAAGAATACTTTTTTACATGTGATGAATGTGAAACATCCATAATTGAAGAAGATTTAGATAATATTTTCGAGTGTGTTGTATGCAAATCAAAAGTATTTAACTTGTCAAGACCAAATGGTTTTGAAATATTCAATAACATTAGATATGTATTTTCCATTACCGAAGATATTATTTGTGAGTTGAATAAAGATTTAAAAACGCTACCCTCCTCTTCATCTAAGGTTTGCGAAGAGGAGGATATAAAACCAACTAACTTAAATTCTGTATTARATAATACTGATAAAAGTTTAGTAAATATCAATAATGAAAAAGAGATTATAGAAGAATTGAAGAAAGGTATGCTTATTTCATGAAAAATAAAGATAATAAGATATTTTTTTCTTTAATACTAATATTATTAATTATATTTATTAAATTTACTCATAGTTTTGTAAATTATTTAGTTTCAATAAATCCAGACGCTTCACAAACTGAAGTATTGAGTAAATTTATTCCACCTTTATTAGGTGCATTTTTTTCGGGAATTGTTGCCATAATTATATTTTATCTAACAAAGCTAAAAGAAGAATATAAACAAAAAGCACATTCAAAAATGCTAGTAGAGATAATTGAAGAAGATATTAATTCAAATTTAGAATCAATATCTTCTTTAGTTCAAATTATTAAGAACAAATCAGCCGAAGATATTGTTAACTTACAAGAGAACTCCACAGAAGCAGAGAAATTTTTAGTTATTACCTCAAATTTATCTAGCGAAATTATTGATAAAATATTAGGTCAACTCAATAAAGAAGACTATTTAATAATTGCAACAAAAATAAAGAAGTTTAAATCATTGATAAAATCCTTCGAAATGTTAAATGTAGAAATAAAAGATAAAGAAAATAAAAAAATTGTTATAGAACGATTAAAAATATTAAATGAATATTTCGAAACTAATAAATTTATTGATCGTTCGAAACCAAAATTTTTGATTTTAAACAAGAACTTTTTTTATGAGGGTGTCATTATTGTAGTCCTTTATTCAATATTAAACCTTATCCTTTTTAACCTCTTCATTTAATTTCATATTACTTAGTTGAACTTATCGTCTTCGAAATACATAAAATAAAACCACGAAATTCCTGCTTCCATTAAGCAGGAATTTCTTTTATACTTAAAACGAACAAATGTTCCCATAAAGGAGTGATAAACTGATGGGCCATTATAGTCTTTTGGAAGATTATATACGTGAACTATACTGGAAATTTGGAATCTATCACCCTCACCAGCTTAACATTGAGACGCTATCTACAAAAATGGGACTTGTAGTTTACTACATCCCTCATAAACCGATGTATATTGCCGGAAATTTGTTTTTAGATAATCGTAATCCCGAGCAAGAACAATGGCAGTCGTTTGGCCATGAACTTTGCCACGCTCTTTGGCATATCGGGAATCAAAACCTGTTCCCTAAACTTTATCGGGATTATCAAGAATTTAAAGCAAATAACTTTGCTCAGCATGCTTGTATTCCTACTTTCATGCTCGACCGAATGGATACCGCGGCATGAAAAGAAAGCCATCTGGGTGCTACAGGAGGCGTTTCACGTTGAATATAAGTTCGCCAAGAAGAGACTGCGGCATTTCAACCTGAATCAGTTAAAAATGGAGGTACGAAAATGAAGTAGAAAGTGGTTGTCATGCAGAATTGCCCCACTGGACTTTTGCAATTAGTCACATCTGAAGTGTACTCCAATAGTGATTGGTCCATCAATTGATTTTGTTCGTGCTATGTTGATAGTAAGGAGTGATAGTCATGCATTGTAAAGAGCTGGTGAAGGGAAAAAAGTGGGTTTGTGTTGCGGATGGTCCTCGTAATCCGAGGACCGGTAAGCGAAAACAAATACCAAGGCGAGGCAAAACAAAAGCAGAAGCAATGAAAAAAGTTATCCAAGCGATTGAAGAAATTAATCATTCTATGGATTATCATGAAAAAGTTACTTTCAAGGATTTTTCCAAAGATTGGTATAATATATACCGTAACCGTGGACATAAAGAAAATACTAATGTCACCCGTGAATTTTCAATAAAAAAAATGAATTTATATTTTGGCTCAGTCCAATTAAAAAAAATCACTACTAAGATGTATCAAGCTTGCTTGATGATTTATTCAATGCAGGAAAATCTGATAGTACAATTAAGATAATCAATTCAACCGCTAATATGATATTTGATTACGCAAAGAAGAATAACCTCATAAAGGATTCCCCTACCGAGGCTTCGCAAATTCCCAAAAAGAAAATAACAGTTGAAGAAATTGAAAATATAACAGTTATAGATAAATTTCTAGAAACTGAAGAACTAAGAGAATTCTTAATGGCGACGGACAACTATGGTAATTTCGTATATACAGTTATTATTTACTTAATTACCTTCACAGGAATGCGTCCTGGAGAAGCTGTCGCTTTACATGAGAAAGATTTGTTATTCGCTGATAATACTATAAGAGTCACGAAAACTATGTATCGAAAAAACCGTAGAAAGAACGAGTATTTTTTGACTCCTCCTAAGACCTCCACCAGTATTAGGTTAATCAATGTCGATAATAAAATTATGGAAATGATCCAACAACTATTAGAATTCAAAAAAAAGAGTGGTTATGCACCTAGTGAATATATTTTCACAACAAGTGATGGCATACCATTAACCGTTGATTATCTTAGACAGGCAGTAAGAAGGATTGGAGAGAAGACAACAATCTCTAAAAGACTCTACACATATATTTTGCGTCATACACATATCAGCATGTTGGCAGAGGTTGGGGTAAGCTTACCAGAAATTATGAAAAGAGTTGGCCATAAAAACGCTGAAACCACGACACAAATTTATATGCACATTACGAAGAATATGCGAGTGCAACTGAATACGAAAATCAATGAAAAATATGGTGAATTAATGAGGAATGAGAGAAAATAAAAAGAAATGTTAGCAAAATGTGATGTTTTTCACTTTTGCTAACATTTTTTCTTTTAAAACCATTGATATATCAATGTTTCTAGTGATTATGAATGCATATACTCATCGTATGCATTCATATATTTCGCCTCTTTCGGTTTCAATTGCTTTATTTGGCGTAATCTTTTTCATTCTTTATCATAACGTGTATTTCGAATGATTTCACTTATTCTAGATGTTTTAATAGAAATGGTAATGCGAATTGCAAAAATGTTAGCAAATGTGAAACGAATCACTTATGCTAACATTTATATAATAAATTTCACTTAAAAACTACTGATTTCTCGCTTCCGTCATTTGTTTCCAAACAGAGCCTTTTGCTTCTTCGCCTTGCTCGATGCGGGCGATGGCCATATTTACTTGGAGCTTCACTTCAAATTCAGTATCTTCTTTCGCCTGATGAAGGGCAGGTAATGAATTTTCAGTTCCTGTCTCATATAAGAACATTGCCGCGCGCCAGCGTACGAGTTTATTTTTATCAGCTAAAGCATGTTGCATCGCTTTTTCAAATTGTTGGAACCCAAGATCGCTCATGCAATCTCCTGCTGTCCGTCTAACTGATGGACTTTTATCCTGTAACGCCTTTTCCATATAGGGAATGACTTCTTCGTTATCAATCATACCTAGATAAACGGTAGCCACTCGGCGAATTGACATTTGTTCATCTTCCAATGCTTTGGCCAGTAGTGGCAAGTCGTCGACTGATGGGTCTGCCATTTGATCAAGCAATTGGAATCGTTCTTCCCATGCATCTACTTTGAATTCTTCGAGACTTACTTTGCGACCACGAACAATCGTTTCATTTTTCGGGCTTTTCGCTGCTTCAACCAACATTCTCAGACGAGAATCTGGATAGGTAGCTTCGATTTCTTCTTTGATCTGTTCGGCAATTTCTTTTATCTCTCCGTAACGGACTCCGAAATCTGCCCATTTGCGCTGCAATATATAGTTTTCATCCTGATCTTGCATGCTTGCATTCATGGCTTCAACAAACCGAGGAGATAGTCCGATACGTTCTTCAGATGTTTGATCAAATACTTTCACTTGAAGAGGAATTCCTTTGATTTGTTGTACATGTACATAAACTTCCCCGAAGTGTTCGTCCACTTGTACTCCACTTGCAATGGCTTGGTCACTTTCGCCAAATACGTTTCGTACTTCAGCTAATATTTGTTCCCAGTCATTTTTAGCCAACCGTTCAATCGCTAAAAAATCCGCTACATGATAAATCCCTTTAACGCCAGGTATATTTAAAATGGAGACGATTTCCTGAGGTGCGTCTGACGTTTCATCTTTTTTATAATTAAAACTTTTTCCAAAAGGAAGTTCATGGTCCACAATTACTTTCATGGTATTCGGACTTGGTGTCGGTTCAATTGTAAGTATTTTCATGCAAAACGCCCCCTACTTGGATATTATCATGACCCAATAATTTCTTGCAGATAACCCCATCGCTCAATTAAGTGGTTATATTGCTCATTTAAAGCCTCGAGTTGACTCGTTGCTTTTTGCAATTTTTCGAAGTCTGCACCCGCAGATTCCACTTCTTTTTCGGCAACGATAATCGCCGCTTCTATTTTTTCGATATCTGATTCAATGGTTTCCCATTCTTTTTGTTCCTTGAATGACAATTTTTTCTTTTGTTCTTTCGGCTTTATAGGTTCGGTTTTTTCGATAACAACCGTATCTTCCACAATCACTTCAGGAGATTGAAGTAAAAAGTCAGAATAAATTTCCTGTACTTCTCGAGTATTCCCTTTGCCATCTAGTACCCATAATTTTTTCGCAATACGATCCAAGAAGAAACGATCATGCGAAATTGTGATGACAACACCTGGGAATTGTTCGATAAAATCTTCCAACACTGACAATGTTTGAATGTCCAGGTCATTTGTTGGCTCATCCAATAGCAAGACATTTGGTTGTTCCATAAGAAGTTTTAGCAAATGAAGTCTTTTGCGTTCTCCGCCAGACAATTTCCCAATTGGCGTTCCATGTACTTTTAGTGGGAACAAGAATCGTTCAAGCATTTGAGCAGCTGAATGTCTTACTCCATCCGATCCTTCAATATCATTTGAAGACTCTCGAACATATTCAATCATACGAGTGTTCGGATTCATTGGTGGGATGGTTTGCTCGAAATGAGCGATTTTGACCGTTTGCCCGATACTCAATTCACCACTGTCCGGCTCTATTTTTTCTGCCAGCATATTGATTAATGTACTTTTCCCGGCACCATTTGGTCCAACAATACC
Source organism: Paenisporosarcina sp. P4_B8 (assembly GCF_056402175.1). Classification (NCBI taxonomy): domain Bacteria; kingdom Bacillati; phylum Bacillota; class Bacilli; order Caryophanales; family Caryophanaceae; genus Paenisporosarcina; species Paenisporosarcina sp. P4_B8. The sequence continues at coordinate 6,341 of NZ_JBFUHX010000007.1, forward strand.
GATTCGATCTCCTGGCTGCAGTAAAAACGAAAAATCTTTGATGATTTGTTTTCCTGCATATGCTTTTGATAAATCAATGCCTTCAAGCACTTTTTTACCTAATCGCGTCGTTGCCAGTTTCATGTCTAGAGATGTATTGTCATTGTTACGGTCCATTTGGTCGTCCAATTGCTCAAAGCGCTGAATACGCGCTTTTTGTTTAGTTGTTCTCGCTTTGGCACCGCGTCGGATCCATTTCAGTTCGGAACGGAATCGGTTCTGCAATTTCAATTGAGAAGATGCTGCCATTTCTTCACGAATGGCCTTCGCTTCCAAATAATCTCCATAATTTCCACGGTGAGTGTACATGGTTTGGTCAGCAATTTCATAGATATGAGTAGATACGCCATCAAGGAAATATCTATCATGGGTTACGAATATAATAGCACTGGACAAACGTGCCAAGCTTTCCTGTAACCATTCTGATGATTGAACATCCAAATGGTTGGTAGGCTCGTCCAATAATATTAAATCTGCAGGTTCAATTAATACTTTAGCTAACGCTACACGTTTCAATTGTCCACCCGAAAGTTCATTTACTTTTCGGTCGAACATATCAATTCCAAGTTTCGATAATGCTGTTTTAGCGATTGCATTGATATCCCAAGCATTATATTGGTCCATGTCCTGCTGTATTTTCATGTAGGCGTCCTGATTTTCGACAGATGACGAATCTTCATTCAATTTTTCAAGAGCATCTTCGTACTTTCTATTAATCTGTAATACAGGTGCATCTCCACTGAACACCGCTTGTAAAACCGTTAAATCCTCTGCGAATTGAGGGTCCTGTTCTAAAAACGATATACGGTATTGGTTCGGATGGTCCATTGAGAGTTGATCTGCTTCTATCTGATTGGCAAGAATGGAAAGAAACGTTGATTTACCAGTTCCATTAACACCAATCAGTCCAGCACGTTCACCAGCGTATATTGTAAAATCGATGTTTTCAAATAACGTTTTTTCTCCAACCGTTTTTGTTAAGTTTGATACGATTAAATGGCTCATTTTTCTTCACTCGTTTCTATTTTCAGTTGGTCGATAAATGCCAACATAAATTCATGACGCTGCAACGCTAATTTTTTTCCTGTTTCGGTTACCATTAAATCTTTCAGTAAAAGCAATTTCTCGTAAAAATGTGTGACGGATGCTGTTTCTTTATTGCGGTATTCCGATTCGGACATGTTCATTCTTGCCGTTTCAGACCAATCGTACAACTTTCTATCCTTAGCTCCGCCATATGCAAACGTTCTGGCGATTCCCACCGCACCGATTGCATCCAGACGATCTGCATCACGGACAATCTTGGCTTCAATTGTTTTGGCTTCTTTTTCGTGTCCACCACTGAAGGAAACAGATTCAATAATCTCAACTATTTGTTGTCGATCACTCAATGGCAAGTCTAGTTCGTCCAAAATGGCATTTTCTTTCGCCTTGCCTTCTATGCCACTATATTTAACATCACTAACATCATGAAGAAGTACAGCTAGTTCTATTAAATCTGTACGAACGGTCCCTTCTTCCTGACTGATGATTCGGGCGTTTTTTCTCACACGTTCAATATGTTGAAAATCATGACTTGCGTCAAATTGATTGTATATATCTTTTACTAGTCGTTCACATTTTTCAATCGCATTCAATTTGATCTTCCTTCCTTAACAGACAATACTTCACTATTAGTATCATTGCATAAATCAAGCTCAAACCGCAACACACTGAATCGACAGAAAATTGACTAGTTTCGACAATTCATGTATAGTATATCCATCCATTCACGGAATATTTTGTAACCTGTGGTTGTGGAAATTGACATTTCACTCGAATAGTATGAGGAGGAACGTTCATGCACCAAGGCAAGGTAAAATGGTTCAACAATGAAAAAGGTTACGGATTTATTGAATACAATGATGGTGAAGATGTGTTCGTCCATTTTACTGGAATCCAAGGTGATGGGTTCCGAACGTTAGATGAAGGTCAAGTTGTCTCCTTCGAAATTATCGATGGCAACCGAGGTCCACAAGCCGCAAACGTCTTTTTGATTACATAATAAAGTCGACCCACCAATCAGATGATTGGTGGGTTTTATATGGTAGACTATTTGGTTTTTACTTTATTGAGTTCTTGCCCTAGAAACTGCAATTGGTCACCAACGGTACAGCTATTTATACAAAAACGGTGAGCCAATGTTTTTCCACCGTTTATCTTGAGTTCTCTTTTAATGAAGCAACCATCGCAATAAGTCTCAAGCAAATCGTCAATTTCACTGATTACTGTTAGTTTGTTCAAAATTGCTTCATCCTTTCATAGAAGTCACACACTTCTTAATTTTACACTCTATTCACTAAGAAAGTGCTACTTTATCTTACACCCTCATTGCTTTTGCTTGCAACTGACATTATAATAGTCAAGTTGGAAATCAACATGCTTTTTCGCGGTTCGTAACCTTCTCGCGTTATCAAAACTTCAGGAGGATATCTATGTTTAATGAAGTACTTGGATTAGGATTTGCAATAGTCAATATGATATTCGTGTTAATCATGTATAAATTTTTTGGAAGAACGGGATTATTTGTCTGGGTTGGATTCGCCACTGTTTTGGCAAACATACAAGTAACAAAGCTTATTGAAATTTTTGGCTTAACCGCAACTCTCGGCAATGCCGTTTATGGAAGCATTTTTTTAGTCACTGACATTTTGAATGAAAAATACGGCAAGAAAGAAGCCAAAAAAGCAGTATGGTTAGGTTTCACTTCTTTATTAATGATGACTGCCATTATGCAATTCGTGATCCAGTTCCAGCCAGCCCCTGATGATATTGCACAGGAATCCCTATCGACTATTTTCGGATTGATTCCGCGTATTGCACTTGGAAGTATGATTGCCTATCTTGTCAGTCAATACACCGATGTTCTGATTTTCAGTTTCATACGCAAACTGTTTCCATCTGACGGTGCATTCTGGATTCGCAATAATGGATCGACTATGCTCAGTCAATTACTGGATACACTAATTTTTACATCTATTGCTTTTTTGGGTGTTTACTCAGCAGAAGTTTGGTTAAGTGTATTTATTTCAACTTATGTCTTGAAGTTCTTAGTGTCTATACTCGGAACGCCATTTGGTTACATGGCCAAACGAATGACACCGCTGGATGAAAAATAAGGAGTTGTTTTCATGCTTGAAGTGTATATTGATGGAGCAAGTGCAGGAAACCCAGGTCCGAGCGGTATTGGTATTTTCATCAAAGGCGAAGGACATCAACTTCGCTTTTCAGAATATATAGGGATTTATGATAATCATACGACAGAATTCATTGCCTTATTACGAGGTCTTGAAGAAGCACAGAAGCTGTCAAAAGAATTGATATCCGTCAGATCAGATTCACAGATTGTTGTTGCTGCCGTTGAAAAACGATACGCTAAAAACCCAGTGTATAAGGAATTGCTCGATAAGGCCCTTGAAATTGCCGATACTTTTGATTTCTTCTTTATTAAATGGGTGCCGGACAGCTCCAATCTAACTGCGGATCAATTAGCACGAAAAGCCATTATCAAACAAAAGGACTCATAAGCGTATTACACTTTTGAGTCCTTTTGTCTTTTTCTATTTATGTTATGTGTTTTACGTGAGCAGTACAGTAAAAGCTTCCTAAATATTATCCCTTCAGCCAAATTGCAGTGCATCTAATCATTAATTTTGCACAAAAAAACAGATTCTCCGAAGAGAATCTGTTTATAGGTTATTCTTAAAATTAAGCTTTGTTTACGTTAGTAGCTTGTAGGCCACGTTGTCCTTGCTCGATTTCAAAAGTAACTTCTTGACCTTCGTCAAGAGATTTGAAACCTTCGCTTTGGATAGCGCTGAAATGTACGAATACATCGTCTCCGCCGTCACGTTCGATGAATCCAAAACCTTTTTCTGAGTTAAACCATTTTACTTTACCTTGTTCCATGTGTGTTTCCTCCTCGTGTACTAAGTACACATTGTGTTACTATCCTTGCTCAAATCGTGGAGATAAAATCTCTTACAAGTCTTACTCTTATCCGAACAAAAATAATCCTCTATAAATGTAACATGAAACCCGGGTTAATGCAAATGAAAAGTTCATGTATTTTCCTAAAAATCAGTTTTTTATTAAGAATTATTTTCCATCAAATTTGCTCAATAGAGCTCCGATAGCCCCGCTGTATCCATTGTCACTCAAAAACACTGGTGTCCTGTTTTTCCGTCTTGTATAGCTACCAATAACCTTTTGAAGAGGGTCATTTTCTGCCAGAGTTGATCCAATATATACAATATGTTCCACATTTTCAGCATCAGCACATTGAATACTTAAAGTTGAAATGACTTCACCAACCAGGCCTTGAACTGTCGCTAGAATATCTTCTCTTGAACGTTCAAGGAGCGGCCTTAATCCTGCATCACCAAAATTGCTTGCAGTCAAACCTCCATCAATAGGCGTTTTATTGCCATAATAGATATCACTTACCAACATGTCGACTTCAGCACGACTTCCAGTGGCTGATAGCTCAACAATTTGTTTGAACTCATTAACGCCAGTCATTAATGCTGACATTCCAAGTAATGTTCCCCCACCAATTCCAGTCCCGGCAATTCGTACATGAGCATCTCCTTTAAGAGAATGAATGGATGTACCCGTTCCGATATTGGTGACGACAGCTTCTTCGAAATTTTGACCGTCCTTTTTCAACTGATATTTGACACCAGCAACTGTTGCATCAAATTCCACTAGATAATGTAGATTTTCGTGGGATTTCAAAAAAGTCTTTAATTGTTCAGCACGGCCACCTGTAAGCCCGATTTGAATATCATCTTTAAAAGTAGTAATCCAATTACTTACCTTTTGCAAATCTGCGGAAGGAAAGTGCATCAAATTCAACTGTTGGTCTTCTTCAAAGTAAGCGATTTTGGTTAAAGTACCACCGACATCTATTCCAATTGCTTGTACCATATCTATTCTCCTTTAAACACACGAAAAAGCGTCGCTTTCGGGCGACGCTCAAAGTTGTTATGTGCGATTGCTCTCTGCCACTTGTTTTACACGTTCTACGAATTCGACAATCACTTTGTCATTGCCAAATAACAAGAATAGTTTAATGAACCATTTTAACGGATTATTTGTAGTTGAATAAACAAATTTCGTTTTAGAATCAGGTAATGCTTCGACTTCATATTTCGCAGTAATCTCAAATAATTCCGCAAGCGTAAATGCTACTTTCATATGTTTGTGAGTTGGAGTGTTTTCGTATTCGGTAACGTGCACATCATAGGCTTCTACACGATTGCCTTCACGGTATTCTTGGCGATAAACACTGCCCACGACTTCTTTCGTTTCAGTGACGGGCGTATTGCTGACTACTTTCGGCATGATTTGTTGCATCTTTTCCAAGTCGCCGTCCAAATACTTCCACACATCTTCAATTGGTGCATCAATAACAATTGATTTCGTCCATCGTTTCAAGTGGACACTTCCTCTCAAACTTCATACATATAGTTTAGAGAAAACTCCACATTTAGACAACCTCTTATTTTCGATACACATGTATTTTGTACGCACTCCATTGTTCTTCCAACTCTCTCATGTGAACGGTTTTCCATGGGTTGAAAAATACTTGTCCATTTTTATTGAAGAAGTAGTTTTGATCGATATGGAAACTTGCATGAATGATTTGATTTTTGTCATCTTTCCACACGAGGATATCATGTTGGAAAATGGCATCCATGGACAAAGGCACTTCTTTATAACCAAGTTGTGTCAGGCCATTAATAAATGTGGTCGGGTGAACCCATTCCTTAATAATCCAGTCTAACGTACAACCCTCCTGAATCGATGCCGCAGCAAATAAAGTGGATGACAAACAATTGGCTCCATGTTCGTTTGGATACGTGTTGACATATGTACTTGTGACACTTTCCGTAGGTACATACGGATCAAATATTCCTGGAGTATCGTAATCAAAGGCAATGCGATTCAGTAAATCCGATTTTAACGATTTCGGCAATTGGTTCCATACTTCTTTCTGAATAGCTGTGTATTGTCGATCATTCGAAACAAATTCGTATGGTGCCAACAGCGATTTGGCAGGCTCTCTCAAAATCCCTTCGAAATAACGGGCTTCAAATACCAGTCCTCTTCCAACCTGTTGCTGAATTTTCAATATCGCTGTCTTTACCTTTTGGTCCAAAGAAGGAAAGACACGATGTGGCAAGACAACTACAGTAGTAATGTCTTTCGACAATGTCCAATACGTGTAGCAGCTGGCATATGAAACCGCAGTATATGTCGGATGCTTCATAAATTCTTCTTTTGAAAAAAGTAAACAATTCTTGCCAAACTCTTTCAATAAATGTTGATCTTGCTCTCTGAGAAAGAACACATCTTTTTCTGGGACGAATGCCTCTTCCCATTTTTCCAATTTCCCTTGACTCAAATTAATACGCTTACTCAAAAAAACCACCAACCTCTATAGATTCCTACTTATACTAACAATACTTCATGACGTTCCTGTAACATTCACTTTACAATCAAGTCCTTCGGAACCGCCTTACTGTCTTTTACAAGCAAACCTTTGTCCAAAATCATTTGAATCGCCAGTTCTTTTTGAGTTTCCCCAAATTGCAGGATGATTCGATCACTTTTTAGTTGAACGATATGACCTTCCCCAAATTTCTTATGGACAATCTTAAGACCAACTGTCATTTCTCGTATTTCACGAATGGTATTCGGATTCTCGGGGTCTACCTGTTTCGTCACAGCTTCGCTTTGTTTCGCATTTTTCAGCAGGATGCTTCTCACTTCACTAATAAATCGCGATTCAACCTTTTCTTTCCCATCCTTCTCTGCATACGTCAACAATTCCAGATGTTGACGTGCTCTCGTCATCCCCACGTAAAATAAGCGTCTCGCTTCCTCAAGCTTTTCGGTGTCCCGTTGGTCTTCGTCAGATGGAATCGTTCCATTATGACAATCAATCATGTACACATGATCGAATTCCAACCCTTTTGCACTGTGAAAAGTGGATAACGTGACGGCATTTGGATCTTTGATCTTTTTTGCTTTTTGCGTAAGCTCATCCAATTCTTTTAATCGCTTGGCAAATGCCTCCATCGTCGTGAATGGCTCAGCGATTTGTTCGAGTGTACGGATCATGTCGAGCAGCACTTCAATACGAAATCCAAATTTCTCTGCACGGTTTTGTAAAACTTGTTCATAACCGAGTTTTTCTCTTATTAAACGAATGACGCTTTTCGGACGCGATTCTTTCATTTGCTCATAGATCGTTGCATAACTCTGCAATGATTTAATTTGATAATCCTTTAACGGGACGTGTCTAGAAAGAAGCTGAAAGACATTTCCTGCTTCTTCAATGCGCTCAAATTTACGAATTTGGTCGTTTGATAAATACAGATTGAATTTCCGTGCAATTTTCAAGAAAATATCTTTTCGTTCTAAATTAAAACTTAATCGCATGAAATTCAATATATCGTCAACTACCCAATGAGAAAAAAATCGTTGATCGACATCTTTCATATAAAACGGAATGCCTCTTCGTTCCAACTCGCTTATATAAAGAATGGCACTTGCATTATTCCGGAAAAGAATGGCTGCACTGCCCGTTTCTTTTAAATCAAGCAGTCCATATATGACATATCTCATTTGAGCTTGATCGTCATGCAGTCGTTTCAATTCAATATCTAAAACAGGGCTGTTTTTTGTAAACATTTCTTTCTTGTACCTGATAGTGTTTCTTTTGATGAATTGATTGGCAACCGTGACGATATTGGCAGATGAACGGTAGTTTTGTTCCATCTTCAATATTTTGGCGTCCGGATACGTCTCTTTAAAGTTAAGTAAGTAAGAAGGGTCTGCAGCTCGCCACGAATAAATCGTTTGATCATCATCTGCCACGACACATAAATTCCGATGCCCTTCAACAAGCTTTTCAACAATTGCATGTTGAACTCTCGAAGTATCTTGGCTTTCATCCGTTAACACGTAATCATACAATTTCGAGAAACTTTCCATGATGTGTCTGTCTGTAGACAAAGCTTCGTAAGCAATTACGAGCAAATCATCAAAATCCAGCCAAAGATGAGAAGGATTTTGTGTTTTAATCGCTTCATATTGAATCGCAATTTTCACGGCTTCCGGATTTGGAAGTGCTTCGTCTTTCCAGCGTGCTTCTGGAATCATTTTGTTTTTGATGAAACTGATAAACTGAATCATCTCTTGCAACTGATCGTCAGTACAATCTTCTTTTAGCGCTTGTTTATATAAATCCTTCAGAATTTGTGATTTCATCGGTGCATTATTGGTAGGAGTTCCTTCTATTAATGTAAAAGAAATCCCTTGGCTCTTTAAAAAGCGTGATGTAATCGAAAAAGCCAAGCTATGAATGGTTGAAAAAGCGACTTGATTTAATGAAGGAAAAAACTGTTCAAAGCGTGATTTCATATCTTGGGCAGAAGCTCGACTGAATGTTATGGCTTTAATACGTCGGGGTTCTACACCATTCTCTTCAATTAAATATCCTATGCGCATTATCAACGTCGTTGTCTTACCGGAACCTGGACATGCCAATAACAGAAGTGGTCCCTCTGTTTGGCAAACTGCTTTTTGTTGTACTTTATTTAAATGAACATTATGACTGATCGCTTGTCTTTCAAAAAACGTAGGCATACGTAGACTCCTTTACAAGAAAAAAATCGCTATCTTTTTATAGATAACGATTTTACATATTTTCGAGTATAACAGAACGTTTATTCTATGGCGAACGTTCATCACGCCAATTTAAACAGGTAATAAAAGGATTTACGCTTGAATCGCTTCAAGTGTTTCTCCTGTTTCCAGATAACTTTTCAAATTGCTTATTATTGCCGGCCATCCGTTGTTAGCCCCCAAAAAAGTATCTGATGCCTCGACTATATCACTTTCCGCTAAATTCGAGTGAATGAGCGTAAGTTTCACTGTATCATACATCTCTTTTAGTGAAAATGTAACGACTGAGGTCTCATTACGTAAAGTAGGATCTTCAGGAGCTGACCACGTATACGACAGCTTTTCATAGGGGATGACTTCCACAAGTTCACCTGTTACATCCAGTTTTTCTGCTCTAAAAAAAGAAACATTCTCTCCCGATTTCCAAGATGATTGGAGTTTACTACCAAAGAAATAGCGCTCGGTATCTTCACTGTTTGTTAGTGCTTGCCAAAGTCTTTCCGGGTTGGTTCGGATATACGTGGTATAAACAAAAGTTTGGTTTGACAATTCTTTCACTCCCATTAAGTATGCTATAGTAATTTCAAATGATTTTATCAATATTATACTTCAAGAGAAGGTGAAAAGATGTCCCGTTTCAATCATGGCGTTCTGTTATTTAATGGGCAAGCTGGACAGAACTCTGAAGAAGAAGCTTTATCACTTGTCGTTCCGGTTATTGCGACCCATTGTCACAAACTGACCATTGTACAGACATTATCTCCTGAAGAGTTTAAACAAGCATGCATGGACGCATCGTATGCGGATGTTTTATTTTTAATGGGTGGAGATGGAACGCTGCATACAGCTGTTCAAGTATTAGAAAAGATTGAAAATCTCCCTATCATCGGTTTACTTCCTGGTGGTACTTGCAATGATTTTGCACGTACATTAGACATCCCGCCTTTTCTTAAAGAAGCAGCTGAAGCAATTGTTACCGGAGCCATTCAAGATGTAGATTTAGCACAAATAAATGATGGCTTATTTATGAATTTCGCTGGAATTGGATTAATTGCCGACGCTTCCGAGAACATTAATCCCGATCTCAAAGAAAAGTACGGTAAGCTAAGCTATTTCATGAGTGCTTTACAAACGTTTAGTCAAAGTGAACCGTTTTCTATTCATTTGGAGATTGATGGCACTACGTATAATGAAGAAGCTGTCATGTTACTCGTTATGAATGGAAAATCCATCGGAACCCATCGCTTCCCTCTCGACATCATTAATCCCAGTGATGGACAATTGGATGTGGTGCTCATACAATCGTCAACTATGGCAGCCATACGTGAATGGTTTTCGTTAAATCAACCAGATATAATGCCGGATGATTTGAAGAATGTGACCCATTATACCGGTAAACATATTGTGATTCGTACCGATGAACCGAAAAAAGTGGATACAGACGGAGAGATTTATTTAGAAACGCCTGTTGAAATAACAGTAAAGCCAAAATCCGTTCGATTTTTGGTGCCGAATAAGAACAATTAAAAAAGCAGCTGCCTTTTGGCAACTGCTTTTCGTTTTTGTTTTTTAGTTTACATAATATTATTATCTTATTATTTGTTGGCGATGTGAACTTTTAACAGTTTTCCTTTGATTGTCGTGTTTCTCATTTGCTTCAATACGAGCGGTCCCTTACCATTCAATATTTCCACATAAGAAACATTATCCTGAATGGTAATGATACCGATATCTTGTGCAGTCATTCCATCAAGTTTTGCAATGGTCCCAACAAAGTCCACAGCACGAATTTTCTTTTTCTTCCCGCCGTTAAAATACAATTTCGTAATATCTTCATTTAATTGTTCTTTCTTATCCACTTTGATCTCAGGTTGTTCATTCATTTTTTGTTTAAATGCAGCTTTCGCTCTAACTACTTGTTCTTTTGAAGGAGCATCTTTCATCGGGATGTCAAAACCAATATACTTTTCAACCGATGCAAGGAATCGATCTTCGTAAGGTGTAACAAGTGTAATTGCTTTTCCGACTTCGCCTGCTCTACCTGTTCGACCAGTACGATGAACGTAGCTTTCATTTTCCAAAGGCATATCGTAATTGATGACATGCGTAATACGGTCAATATCAATTCCTCGAGCAGCAACATCAGTAGCGATTAAATAGCGGAAATCTCCACGTTTGAAGTCATTCATTACTTCGAAACGCTCATTTTGTTCCATCCCGCCATGAATTTTATCGACTGTATAGCCTTCATCATCCAGTAAGTCCACCAACTGATCGACGTTATCTTTCGTACGGCAAAAAATGATACAGCTATCTGGATTTTCAACCATCGTTATATCTTTCAGCAACGCAAATTTCTCTGCTTCTTTTACGATATATACAGAGTGCTCTATTTGTTGGTTTACACTTTCTGTTTTTTCAATTTCGATGTCCACCGGATTGTCCATATATTTATGGCATAGTTTTTCCACGTCTTTTGGAAGTGTTGCCGAGAACAACATCGTTAATCGTTTTTTTGGCAAGTGACTGATTATGGACTCGACCAATTCAATAAAGCCCATGCTCAACATTTCGTCCGCTTCGTCAATGACAAGAATTTCAACTTTGCTTAGATCCAGTGTATGGCGCTCAATGTGATCCATAACTCGACCTGGGGTTCCCACAACAACATGCGATTTTTGTTTTAACTCAGTGCGTTGAAAAGCGAATGGCTGTTTCCCATAAATCGCTGTAGCTTTAATACGCTTAAAACGACCAAAACTCATGATATCTTGCGAAACTTGCATAGCTAATTCGCGTGTAGGGGTTAATACTAAAGCTTGTGGTTTGTTTTCATCCCAGTCCACCATCTCACAAATCGGAATACCGAACGCAGCTGTTTTACCACTTCCTGTTTGAGATTTAACTGAAACATCCCGCTTTGATAGTGCTGTAGGTATCACTTTTGATTGCACTTCTGTTGGAGATGTAAATCCCAGTCCTTCGAGTGCGCGAATTATGTCGTCTGAAATACCAAAATCTTTAAATTGTGTGTTTGTCATTAAAATCTCCCTTTATTTAAGAGTTGTCCACTCTTCTTTGTATCTTAAGTATACCAATGAATCGGGTGTGATAGATTAAAACAGAAAACTATGTTATAATAGATACATAATAACTTCATAATACGACAAATTTTCATAAGAATCTTTCGACTTGTTTCGAGTAGTTTGTATTCGACATGACATCAGTGTTATAGAAATGGGGAATTCAGATGACGTTCCAAAAACATGAAAAAGAAGTATCCGAATTTGTACAAGCACGAAGAATTCGTGAAAAAATCACATTCGTTCGTCGTGATGTAGAGGTTGAAGGAGCTATTTTCAAAATCCTTGAAAATTCTTGCATCGTTGAAATTTCTCAAGAAGACGCAAAAAAAATTGGTGCCGCATCAACTTTAACCGTAGTATCACATAAAAATTATAAAGTATTCTCATAAAACAAAAAACGAAGAGCAAATTGCTCTTCGTTTTTTTGTTGATTATTTTTATTTTAGCTAAGTCAATTTATTGTCTACTGGATAAGCCGAAATCCAGTCACTATAACTGCCTACATATAATTTCACTTTTGGATATCCCGCTTCTTTAAGCATTGCATATAGAGGAGCTGCAGTTACTCCACTCCCGCAATACACAGTGATTTCTTCATCTTGCTTAACAACCGCTTCTACTTCAGATAAAACATCGACTGCTTCTTTAAAACGACCATCTTCTTTCAACAGTTCCCAGTCCAAATTTCTCGCAGTCGGAATATGACCTGCTACTGAATCAATCGGCTCATGAATGCCTGCATATCTTTCTGCTGATCGGGCATCCAGAAGAACACCATTTGAAGTTTCCGATACTACTTTTACTTGCTCGCGAGTCGAAAGAATGTCTTCATTCCACTGAAGGATTAATGTCGAAGCCGGGTATGACGATGTTTCAGTTGACACTTCTAAACCCAGTTCAACCAATTCTTCATAGCCTTCCTTCACCAATGTTACTTGTGGGAAACCTGCGAAACAAAACATCCAGTAAGCTCGAGGTGCAAATGGCATTCCGCCTTGGTCATAAATCACGACATGGTCTGTATACTGTAAACCAATGGATTCAAATAGATGTTTCAACTTTTCTTTGTCAGGCAGTGGATGACGTCCATTTGTCTTATTCATATCTGATAAATCTTTTTCTAGATCGAGATAGATGGCACCAGCTATATGACCCTTATCATATAGCTTTTTGCCAGCATTAGGATCTTGTAGTGAAAAGCGAGTATCAATCCACCTCACATTAGATTCTTTCAGTTCTTTTGCAGACTTCCAAACTTTACCCATCAGCTCATTCCCCTTCAGATAAATTCTTGTACACAGCTTTCCACTCTTCAAGGCGGCTACCTTCTTGCATTGCCGCTCTTTCAGAGTCAAGTTGTTGCAGTGACTCACGGAGTAAATGTTGTCTTAATCCTTCTGCTTCCAAATCAATTACACCTCTAGCCCAATCTCTCATGCGGACATTTTGAGTATTTAAATATTTCTCAGCTTCCGGTTTTGTTGCATCCTGCAATGCATCTCTTAGCTTTTCTTTTTCATTTTTCTCGAAGAACGATTTATTGTTTTTATAATGTGACTTCACATGTGAATAATTAGTTGAATCTTCGAAAGGTCCTTCAAAATCAAGCAGTTTTGCTTCCGCTATTTCATACGGCATAAACGAAAAACTGTTGTTGCTTTCTTTCAGTTCATGCATTTCATCTTTTTGTCGTTGTTGCAGTGCTCTGCCGATCCATTGATTTAAACGGAAATTCGTCACACGCATTTCCTGCTCAAAATCAAAACTTAACATGGCAAGTGTTTCTTTTAGGGCAAAATCAAGTGCTTCTGCTGATGATTTGTTCGAAAAAACAGACGGGTTATACGATTCTTTAAAGAAGTCAGGGTATCTGTAATAGACTCTTTGCAATACATAGTAAAGCAGTTCGTCCAGTTCCTGATAGGAATTTTTTGTGATTACTCCTGCAGCTGAACTCGTAAAACGTTGACGGATTTTTTGTTCCAACAGACGTAGTTCCTGCAACCGTTCTTCTTTTCTGGATAGATTGACTTCAGTTTGTTCAATCAAGGAAGCCAATCGGGCAACTGTTTTCTCCGTTTCTTCAGCGAGTGCTTGAACAGCCATCGCTTTTAAATCTTCGGACAAAAATTGTTGGAAAGATTGTTCGAAAACTTCCATTCCTGAATTCAATTGAACCGACTCTTCTTTTTCTGTTAGCGCTTGAAGGCTCGAAACTCCATATACTCGTGGGTAGCGTATACCGAATCGTTGCAATTCATTCGTCACATAATTTTTGACATCATTTGCTTCTTCTTCGTTTGCAGCCAGGTCAATGGCGTTCACGATAAAGAACATTTTATCCAATTCAAATGCATCTTTCACACGACCAAGCTGAATCAAAAATTCTCTATCAGCTCGGGCAAATGCGTGATTATAATACGTAATGAAAAGAATAGCGTCTGCATTACGGATGTATTCAAATGCCACGCCTGTGTGTCGTGCATTAATAGAGTCTGCTCCTGGCGTATCCACCAGAGTGACCCCCATTCTCGTTAACTGACAATCATAGTAGAAATCAATGGTATCGACAAAACAGCTCTTGTTTTCCTGGGCAACAAACGCTTCGAATTCATCTCTATTTACGCGCAAAGTTTCACCAAGTTGTTCTTTGAACGTAGAATACCCTTCTTTAAAAGCACGAATGAATGCTTTGTGTACTTGCAAGCCTTCGTTTTCTAAAGTCATATTTTCTATATCGTTCGCCTTTTTGTACGCTTCATCTAAAGAAACGACATTGATTCCGATGGCATGGAATGAAGAAGCAACATCTTCAAAAAATTGATCTTTCGTTTTCAGCTTTACATCAGCCGTTTCGTGCGGATGATGTTCAGTGACGGGACGAATCTTATTTATTGCGGCAGTTGTTGGATTTGGGGAAACTGGCAACACATTTGCCCCCATTAAAGCATTTGAGAACGACGATTTGCCAGCACTGAAAGCCCCAAATAAGGCAATGGTAAAGTCCTGTTTCTCAAGACGCTGAGATTTAGTTTGCAAATACTGTGCAACTTCAGAGAAGCCTTGGATATGTTCAATCTGTTTGGCAATGTATTTCGCACGTGACAGTGTATCATTCACTGCAATACCTGCAGTTTCCGGTCTGTCAGACGTATGTTCCATATCATTATCTTCCGTGTCTTTTTCGACAATCATGGAAGAATCGAAAGGTACCATTTGTTGTTCAGCCAACTCATGATTTTTCACCCATTTTTTCACCAACTCAGCAGAGTTACTATTCGTATTTCTTGAAGGGTTGTCCCATTCTTTTGTGAAACCTTCATGCTGTTTATGCAATTGTTCCAGCGTTTCAATCGCCAATAATTTTTCTTGATAGGCACGAGATTTAGAATCAGCTTGACCAAAATCATCTTCCGGTAAGTCCTCTATAACTTTTGCGTGCACGTTTTTCCAGCCATCAGTTTGTTGGATGAACCATTTTTTCGTCGCATCTGTGACTCGGTTAGCAAAATTCAATACAGAATCAGCGGTAACCAGAGACCCTTTTTGAATTTGTTCATCAATAATTTGTATAGGTGGATGGAATTCCATCTGATCAATTGCCAGTGATTGTTCATCACTCAGTAACCCCACATCTTTTAAAGACTGTTTCATTAATGAACGCATATGTCCGGCAATTTGAGATTGTATGACCGTATCGAATTCTTTTTCGACAAGCTGTCCACGAGTGTTTCTCTCTTCTTCCGTTTTCTTCCCACTAAAGAATAGGCCAACCTTAAAGTTTTCTTGTTTTGCTTCCAAATACGACTTTAATTTGTCTCGTAACTCGTATGGCATCATGGTGGCATTATCCAGTAAATTTTTTCGATTGGCTTCAAAGTTATCTGACCACGCTTTAGAACTAAGTAATTTTGCTTGGTTTTGATAGTGTGCGGCCGTCTTTCTGATTTCTTCTTTATCTTCCCATTCATCCTCAGATAGTACGTTGGCGAAAGTTGACTGGCACTCTTCAATTTCATCCGTTAAATATTCAAGATGTTCATCGTGTAATTTGATTAATGTATTGGTCGACGACTTCACTAATTGGTCTTGCCAATTATTCATGCTGTACATCACGATTTCCCGAACTTCGTTAAAGTCGTTATAAGGATGATTGGCATCTTTTAAAGAAGTGAAAAAGATATCTTTTGGTACTACGCCCCATGCCTTGAAGGAGTCGTGTACAGACTCTTTAAATTGCGTAAACGTCAACTCATTTTCACGGTGTTTATCAATCTGGTTTACAATCAAATAGAGATTGTCGTTATATTTCATAAGTTGTTTTGTAAACCCAAAGTTCAACTCTGATTGGACGTGGTTATAGTCCATCATATAGAAAACGATATCTGCCAAGTGTAACGATGATTCTGTCGACATACGGTGTGCATCGTCAGTAGAATCAACTCCTGGTGTATCCATGACCGTTATTCCTTCAGGTAGGACCGAAGATTCATGTCCAATTTCAATTTGCGAAACTGCATGTCCATCCTTACAAAATTCTTTTACCGTCTCAAAATCATAATCTCCCGTAAATTTAACTGGTTGTTGATCTTGCATGTACACAATGGCAAAATCGTTTGTTGCTTTATGTATTTTAACGATATTCGCGCTTGTTGGTATGGGACTGGATGGAAGGAGTTGTTCTCCCGTCAAGGCGTTGATCATACTCGACTTGCCCGCAGAAAAGTGACCTGCAAAACCAATCGTAAATTCCCGGTTCATTAATTTTTGTGAGAACAGATTCGTTTTGTTCATTCGTTCCACATCGTCTACTTCTTTAAATAATGTATAGGCTCTAGCCGTTTCTTGTAATAGGTGATTAATTTGATCTTCAAATGAATGCATTCTTGGTTGTACTCCTTTATCAAAAACTATGTCTATCATATCATGTTTAAAACTGTCGCATCTTGTAGAAATGTAAGTTGTTGCGAATTTATGGAGAAGACTTCTATGATACATGAAAGTCCAGGAACACGAAAAGACCGGTAACGGAATATCCGCACCGGTCTTTCTTCTGTTCATTTACTCTTTCACTGTTATTACTGGAAACTTCACGTTCATTAAAACATTGATAGCAAACAGGATGACGCTGATTACGACTAGCGTAGCGCCTATTGAAATAAATGTTACTGCCTGCTCTGCTCCGCTGAGTAAGAGCGTAGACAGTCCAACCATCATTAATAGCAGGCCGATGTTAGATGCCCAAAAATGAACTTTGGCAAGCGTATGATTTCCCGCTTTTGGAAATAAATAATAAATGAGTCCCGCTAGTGCAAATGAAGCCCAACCTAATAAGTCGAGGTGAACATGGACGCCTTTGAGCGTATAATCATGCCCCATGGACATATACATGCCCAGTATTACGCCAATGGTAAAATAAACGACCGAAACCTTGATAAATTTAATTCCCACGCCTCATTCTCTCCTTTCAAAGTTAAAACATTAAAACTCCTTTATATAATGTATTTTTGAAAGTATAAGAGTATTCATTAACGAACTATTAATCACATTTACAGGTTCTGATCAATAAGATATAAATCGATAATAATCTAAGAATTCTTACATTCTATAATCTTAATCAAAAGGTTGCTCTAATTCATACTTCAATGGTATGTTTTTAAGCGGATTACATTTTAAGGAGGCTTTTTATGAAGATTTTTATGAACAAAAAAAGATTATCACTATATATCGGGTTGGCTTCGATGGTATTTTTGACTGCATGTGGAAACGATGAGGCAAAAGAATCATCCAAATCAACTACAGCTTGGGATACAATCCAAGAAGAAGGTTCAATAACTGTTGCAACTTCCGGTACACTTTTCCCAACTTCTTACCGGGACGAACAATCGGATGAATTGACTGGGTTTGAAGTGGAAGTAGTACGTGAACTCGCAAAACGCTTGGAGCTGGATATAGAGTTCAAAGAACTTGGATTTGATGAAATGCTTACAAGTGTCAAAACTGGGCAAGTTGATTTAGCTGCCAATGACATTGAAATCAGTGAAGACAGACTTGAAAATTTCATCTTCTCCACTCCGATTAAATATTCATATGGCACAGCAGTAGTTCGCAAGGATGATTTATCAGGCATTAAATCTCTGGAAGATTTAAAAGGTAAAAAAGCGGCTGGGGCATCTACATCAGTTTATATGGAAATGGCCCGTCAATATGGTGCTGAAGAAGTTACGTATGATAATGTACCGAACGAAGTTTACTTACGTGACGTATCCATTGGGCGAACAGACGTTATTTTAAATGATTATTATCTTCAAACACTTGCTGTAGCTGCATTTCCTGAATTGAACATCACCATTCATCCGGATATCAAATACAGTCCATCCAAGATTGGTCTTGTCATCAACAAAGAAAATTCAGAGCTCGAAGACAACGTCAATCGAGTGTTGAAAGAAATGCTTGAAGATGGAACCATCAGTGAAATTTCAGCAAAATTCTTTAATGGTGCAGATGTTTCCAAAGAAGTTAATATTGATTAATTGAGCCAGGGGGATTAACGGATGAATGAAATTGAATGGGGACTTTTATTTGATCCTCAGTTAGCTCTTGATTCTTTCCCCTACGTTCTTAGTGGCATTTGGCTTACGCTTCTCATCGCAATTGTCAGTATGGTAGTCGGACTGATTATCGGATTTTTCATTGCTCTGGCAAGAACATCAAATCTCCTGTTCTTACAATGGCCAGCGAGATTGTACATTTCATTTATGAGAGGCGTTCCAATCCTGGTCATACTGTTCTTGTTATACTTTGGGTTTCCAGTCATCGGAGTTGAATTTACGGCGATGCAGGCTGCGCTGATTGGCTTCAGTTTGAATAGCGCGGCATACATGGCTGAAATTCTTAGATCTTCACTATCTTCCGTTGATATTGGACAATGGGAATCTTCCAAAGCTCTTGGACTTACTTATTGGCAGTCCATGAGAAGAATTATTCTCCCACAATCCGTAAGAATCGCCGTACCTCCACTATCCAATGTATTAATGGATTTAATCAAAGCCTCTTCATTAGCAGCAATGATTACGGTGCCAGAAATGTTTCAAAAAGCACGAACTATTGGGGCAAGGGAATATGATTTATTAACCCTACTCATCCTTGTAGCTCTTATGTACTGGGCAATTTGTTCAGTCATGACTGTTCTACAGAACTATTTGGAAAAACGTTATGCGAAATATCTTTGAATTCGATATACCGTTCTTGAATCCAAAGTAATGAATAAGTATTTTCAAACGAATAAGGAGCGAAAACATAAACTGTTTTGGCTCCTTTTCAATTGAGACAACTATCAGGGATTTACGTTCTTTCCTCTAGGTTTCTATTTCTAAGACAACGCAACGTTTTCTGAATATTATTGAAATTAATTTCTCGAGATGCAATGAAAAAACCTTCCCAACGTCATCAGGAAGGCTTTTTAGACAATTTTTATGGCTTTTATTTCTCCAAAACTTGGTTAATGATTATATGTGGTTTGCTGTTATTCAAGTTTTTATATATACAGCTGTTCGGTTTTTCACTTAAGGTTTCTGCGAACGCAATCGCCAATTCCGTTTCACCAATAACATGGACTTCTTTCCAGCCTCGTTCTTTCTTCAATTTTTTAACATTTGCTGCCATCCCTTTATAAAATCTGTGCAAATTTTCTTTTAGTCGGGACTCGATAAAATCAACTTTACTGCCCCCAATTTTATGAGGTCCAGTTGGATCCATATCTTTATCCTGACCCCAATATTCAAGTTTCGGGTCGAAAATATATACCATATCTTCTTTAACAAATCCCATCGAAGTATCCAAAACACGGACTTCACCAAAACTCGGCAAAATTATTCCTGCTTCTGGATAAGCTTTGTACATATATTCAAATTGTTCAACCACAGGACGATCTTCCCAATGGAAACCTGATTTTACTGGCACTTGAACATAATGTACGGACCACAATGGTGGATTTTCCGAGGCAAATATAACAGCCCCTTTGTGCAAATCATCTTTGTTTTGTTCAATTTCATCCATCACTTTTTTCTTGGTTTCCTTAAAGTACTTAAGTTCAGTATCTTTTTCAGAAGCATTTAGACTCTTATCAATGTCTTTTAAGCCATTTTTCAAATGTATTTTCCATGCTCCATTTAATTGGTCAGGATCACCTGGATTTGTATTCAAATAAACACTCAATACATTACGATCACCGCTACGATGGTCCTTTAAAGTCTGGATTTCTTTACTCAATCCCATAAATGATTATACCTCCTTGATATTCTCTACGCTTGTAGGATGCCCCGAGAGCCCTGAAATTAATAGTACTTCCTGCTATTCATTTTTCTTACCGCTTTTTACATGATTCATTAAATAAGCTACAAACGTGTCATCTCTTACTAACCATGCCGAATGATTTCTTTTTAAGTGATTTTCTACTTCATCAAAGCTTGTAAATTTCTGGTCTAATATATGGTTATTATGATCAATTTTCCATTCTTGATCACTGATTGCATGAATAAAGAATGTTTCTTCCATAATATTTTTATAAAGAGATCCGAATGATGATTTTTTCAGGTTATATCGATTTCGCTGTGCATCTTCACGAATTGGTTCCAACTGAAACGTATCTGTCACAAACAGCTTGAATGCTGAATCAGTTAATGAACTACCGGATGCTTTGGCGTGTCCACCACCACCATATCTTCCCGCTACTTCTGATACATCTACATGGTCATGCACTGTTCGAAACCCCAATCTCTTTCCACCCATATTTAAAATCACGATATAATCGAGATGTGGATATACTTTGCCCAAGTCATTTCCGAGTTCTGAATGATATGATTCTGCGTATACAATACCAACCAAATGCTCTCCAACCTGCGCTTGTACTATTTCTTTTTTCTTGCGTCTTATATAGCGTTCGATCTTATTTTCTTCCATGTCCAGTAGTTTCTTTTCAAAATCGTCAAAATCGAAATGATCGATAATTCTAAGCCGTTCAATCATCTTTTCTTCGAATTCTTCTATTGAAATTAAATAAAAGAGCGCATTCAATCGTTGCGCTTCAAAGTTTTCATTTTTCTCCCATTCCCATGTATCATACTGTCTGACAAGCTCAACAAACTCTGAAATTGCTTCCCTGCTCTCTAATAATTGTTGAGACACAAGGTAATGATGAAATAAAGAAGTTGCAGAAGTTAATTTTCCTTGTTCATCTTCAACCAGAACATGTCCCCACTCATAATCATTGAAGTGAAGTGATGTTTTATGATGATCGATAAGTTGGACATTTCCAGTAGTTTGATAAAAATCATTCAGCAATTTTTCATTTTCTTTATTTACAGCCAGGTCAGTTATGAATAATAGCGTGTTTTTGTCATCATTCTCCAAAAACCAACCTACTTCTCGATCCAGACTTGAAACCGAATTATATCTGACCTTCACCTGCTTGCCAAAAGCAAGTTTCGCGAGAATCCCACACCCAACTCCATCTAAATCGTTGTGCGACAAAAGTTTATACAATTGATTCACCTCAACAGATAGTATGGATAAAAATGTTGAAAATTATTGATAACTTTTTTGTTCATATTAACAAACATGACTAATTAATAGGTAGGATGATTAAGACGTGATGACTTATCGTTTTATTCTTGGTGTGCATTTAATTCAAAATTGATACCCAAAATCAATTAAGGCAAAAAAATACCAAAGAGAAGGTAATCTTCTCTTTGGTATCTTTCTCATAGAACTCTACTTATTACTGTTACCTTTAACGTTCAGATATAGTTTACCTTTTGCCGTCTGGCGTGTTTCGTTATTGAAGCTATCGACTGCTTTTACTTCGATAACCGCACCATTAGCTACTGTACCTTTTGGAACCGTATAATAGCCAACATAATGGCCGTTCGCTTGCTCTGTCATTGGCAATTCTGTAGCGTTTTGAAGTTGTCCGCCCATATTTGTTAGTGGCATATGGATTACAAAAGTTGATCTTAATCCAGGTTCACTATCAAATTCGATTTTGACAGTCTTGCCAGTTTTAAGATTGAGATCTTGGTCTGGTTTTAAGTTTGTAATGACAGGAGAAGCATATTTTGCATGTACTGTCACTGTTTTCGACATGCTGTTGTTTGCTTTATCTCTTGCTACAACAGTAATTTCATTTGCACCAGTATCCAAAAGTATACGTTTTGAATATTTTCCGTTTACGACTGCTGCAATTTGACCGTTTACTTTCACCCAATCAAGGTTGGCATCTTCGACACTACCTTCTACTGTAACCGATTCACGATTTGTTTTATCTCCGTTTTTCGGGCTGTCGATTGTTAGATTTGGTTTCACTGTGTCCAAGATAACAGATACCGGAGCAGATTCGCCCGTTACTTTACCATCAAGAGATGAAGTCGCTGTAAATACATTCAATCCTTCTGTCAATTCAGTTTGAATGGCAAATTTACCATCATTTCCTACTACTACAGAACCTGCAACTCCACCATTATTTTTCAGTTGAATTGTTGTTGTAGGTGATGCACTACCTTCAATAGTAATAGCTGACTTATTCGTTGCTAAATCAGAAGTTGGCGAAGTAATGACTGGTGCACTTACTTCATAACTTACACGAGCACGGATCATATAGTTTCCTTCCTCTGCTGGGGAAGCTGTCCATGTACCTGAAACAGATTGGTAACTTCTTTCCGCGTTTGTTCCATCTTCATCAGCAGCAAGTCCTGGTGTGTTTGGATTCGCAACTGTTTGTCTGTAAACCATGTAGAAATCACCATTTACAACGATGTTATGTTCAGATAAGTCTACTATCGTCCATTGACCGTTGCGTAATGCTGTTGCATTAATTGATTCTGTGAGTTTTTTACCTGGTGATCCATCAGGACCAGTAGCATCCCAAACTTCCACTGCAAATGCTGTTCCACCTGGTACTGGCCACTCAGTGTCCCAGAAACGGAATACGCCATCAGTAACAATGCCATTTTCTTTCCCTTCAGGAAGAGACATTTTCACTGCCCAAGCATTACCCGCTGCATTGAATGCGTGTGCATTTTCAGCTGTTCCATCATCATAACCAATTTCACCACCTGGATATGTGTAGAACGGTTCAAGTGCAAGACTTAAATCAAGTGCGTTTGCACCGATTGTTACGGATGCTTCTTTACTATGGTAGCCGCGTGCAATTACCTTAAGTGTATAATTTCCTTCGTAAGCTGTGATGCTGTAGTTTCCTGATGCATCTGTTTCAACAGGAGTGATATTGGCATCTTCAACAAGTAGAAGTGTTGCGCCTTCGATTCCTTCTCCTGTCGATTCGTCAGTAATTGTTCCGCTTACAGTGTTTTGTGCAATTTCATCCAAAGTGAAATCCGCTTGCGCTGTTGCGTCAGCTTCGATTGTCACCGTCTGTTGATTTGTGTGGTATCCATAAGCTTCCGCTTTCATTGTGAATGTACCAGGAACATGCGTCATTGAATATGTGCCATCTGCAGGATTTGTATATACTGAACGTCCTGATTCAAGCACACTGACTTGTGCACCAATAGGCAATAAAGTCGGATGAATCGGTGCCTCCGATACTGGCAATTCTTCTTTTACAGGCATTGAAGGTCTGATTTTTGTTGGATCAATCGCTTCTTTCATTGCTTCTTTATCTTCAACTTTGATTAAGTCTAGACCAATGTTGCCTTTATTTTCTTTTGAAACATTCTCAGTTTGGGCAATATCGGTTAATGCAACATCATCGATATACCAACCGTCTCTCACAACACTGCTATCAGAGAACGCGTGGAATGCCAAGTAAACACGTTGACCACTATACGCTGACAAGTCTACTTCCCCATCTAACCATGCTCCTGATTCTCCTTGGAACATTTTTAATTGTGTCCACTCTTGTCTATCTGTTGAAACAAACACATGACCGTAATCCCATGCTCTTCCAGATGAACCTTGTTCAAAACTATGCCAGTGTTTGAACTGCAGATACGAATTACCTTCTGGCAGATCAACTGGAGGGAGAACAAGTGTTGCGTTCATGTTACTGTCATACTTACCTTCTAAATTTGTTGCATATACTTTTTCACCAGACGCGGCATTTCCAGGTCCAGACGTTGGAACTCCCCACTCCCAGCTGTTCATTTCACCGAATGAACTCCAGCCAATTGCAGCAGTTTCAAAATCTTGGAAGTAACCAACAGTAATACCCGGTTTCACTTCAACCAAATATTCTTCACTATTGACAACGTTGTTTCCGAAATCATTGATGATCCATTTATAAGTGAATGATCCCCCTGTTACTGAAGTTCCAGGAATCGTAACAGCGTATTCACCAGCTTTGTAGTCACCAGAAATTCGTGAAGTCGCCATAGTTTGCCATTCATTGTTTCCATCCAAATAACTTAATTCAACTGATGAAACGCTGATGTTATCTGTTACTGTAACAGCCAAATCCAGATCCATACCTTCATACGTTTCTATAGGAGAACTATGTTCAAAGACTGGTGCTTCATCATCTTCACCTTGTTTCGTAACTTGTCCACCAATTTTTCCAATACCGTTCATGATTGAAGACACTGCTTCATACGCATCAACTAAACCATATCCATACCCGTGATTCGGTGTTTGTGGATATTGTGAGTCAGTTAATGGGATTGCTGTTTCAAGTAAAATTTGTTCCATTTCTTCAACGGTTAAGTTAGCGTTTACTTGGCGCAACATTGCCGCGACCCCGGATATAGCTGGTCCAGCCATTGATGTTCCATTCCAGCCCCCTTGGTACCCCCCACCTGGTACAGAAGATCGGATATTTACTCCTGGAGCCGAGATATCTGGTTTGATTTCAGCATAAGGAGAAGGTCCTCGCAAAGAGAAATTACCTACTATGTTGTTAATATCAGTTGCACCTGTTGCAAATGATTCAGGATAGTTTGCAGGTGATGCAACAGAACCCGGACCACCTGGATTTGTTGGCGTTGTGTTTCCTGCTGAAAATTCAGGGAAAATTTCTGCTGCACGCCAGTTGTTGACTACATCACGATACCATTCGTCAAGACCTGGACCACCACCCCAAGAGTTGTTTACAACATCTGGAGCCATATCAACACGGGCATTTCCTTCAGAATCTGTTGGTGCTAAAATCCATTGTGCAGCTTCTAATAAATCCGCATCTGTACCACCATTTGCAGTAAAAGCTTTTACAGAAATGAATTTAGCACCAGGAGCTACTCCAACCTGGTTGGAACCGTTTGTTTCACTACCTACCATTGTTCCAGTCACGTGAGTACCATGACCATGATCATCATAAGGTGTAGCTCGTCCAGCTGTAGCGTCAAACCAGTTAAAGTCATGATCTGTTTGACCTGTTGAAGAATTATAACCACGGTATTTTTCTTTTAATGCTGGATGATCCCACTGAACACCTGTATCGATGCTCGCTACTACAGTACCTGCTCCATCAATACCCATCGCCCAAACGTCGGGAGCTTTAACTCTCGCAACATTCCATTCAACATTGGCAATTTCAGATTTAGGTGACACAGCATTTTTTGTTTTTGTTGTGAAAAGTTGACGCGTTTCATTTGGAAGCACTTTTTCAACTTCTGCAAATGATGCTACCTTTTCTGCAACTTCTTTCGTTGCTGTTACAGCCATCCCATTTACAATATAATACGAATGGATATCTTCAACATTGCCTTTAGCAGCTTCTTGTTCAAGATAATGTTTTACATTTTGCTGCTCTTGAAGGGAAGTCCCTTTTAGCTCAGACACTAATGCAGAACGCTGGACCATTAATGATTTTTTAGAAGATAATTTCGCTTTTTGAGAACTTTTCCTAGCCTCTTCCACCACTTTTTTCGTATCCGCTTTTTCTTTGAATTTTATTAAGAAGGTAACTTTCTCATCTTCTTTAAAATCCGACAGCAAACGTTTACTCACTTTTTCGATTGTATTCACGTTCGAATTATTAAGTGACTGGTGCAGTTTACTAGTTGTTTCGGCACTCGCGACTCCAGGTGCGATTAGAGACAAGGTCATGAGTATAGAAACAGCAATGTTGAAAGACTTTTTAGAACTATTTTTCTTCGTCATCTTCTTTCCTCCCTTTTAATCTTCCTTTCTTGCCTTTCGTAAAGCGGATTGCATTTTACATTCCCTCAAAAATGACCAAATAAAAACACCCATGGCCCCCTTTCCCTAATCATTTAGGCAAACAGTATCAGTGGTGTCGATCGTGAAGCTCTAGTTGTTAATCAAACTATAAAAGAAAGAAAGCCGTTTTTTTGTCATAATTTGTCGCTAAAATTCATCGTTTTCAGAATTGATATTTAGTACCTATTTAAAATTAGGTATAATGATACAAAACATGATTTAATACGAGATCAATAAAATTCTATTTCCCCATGCTAGGATTGAGTTTTGATGTATAGATATTATTTCCCAATCTCGACTCTATGTATAAAAAACCTATAAAATAAGTAATATAGACTAATTGCTTGCATAATTGGGAAATTTGTATGTTCTTATGAGTTTTCATTACACGAGACTTTTGCGCTATATAAAACCCTTTGAATTTCCATTTTACAGTTAAATAAATGGCTAAATTTTCAAGTTTATCCTACTGCTTTAACAAATTTTTGAATTTCTTATTAAAGGTAAACTACTCCCCCTTCAAAACTATATTTTTATAAAACTTTCATTTTCATCTATGTCAAAATAACCATATTAACAATAATTGGAAATTTATTTATTTTAAAAATTATGCTAGCATACTCGTCTAAAACAAAAAAAGTAATATAAATAGTCACCTTGTCAAACTCTCATCTCATATTAACTAGTAACGATATTGGTGGAAAGTCGGGGTTGGTTGCAACTGATTATCCCACTTTTATCTCTATAATTCCCTTATCAAAGCCAACAAAAAAAGAAGCTCATGTTGCCTGAGCTTCTTTCTTTTGTTGACCTCTATATATGCAATCCAAAATCTCTGCTTCATAAACATCTATGTTCGGCATCCCGAGATCTTTTGCTTTTTGTAATACCGCTTGCTTATCATATGGTACCCGTACAAGTTGAACACTGACACTTTTTCCAAC
The DNA here is from genome assembly GCF_056402175.1 of Paenisporosarcina sp. P4_B8. Lineage (NCBI taxonomy): Bacteria > Bacillati > Bacillota > Bacilli > Caryophanales > Caryophanaceae > Paenisporosarcina > Paenisporosarcina sp. P4_B8. Next base: position 33,318 of record NZ_JBFUHX010000007.1, read on the forward strand.
ATGCTCGATAATTCCGTATGAAGCTTCAGGAATCTCCAAAGGGTTTCCTACACTACCTACGTTGACCAAGATTCCTTTTCCGTCGATTGGTTTAATACACGCGTAATGAATATCCCCGTAAATATAATAATCCGGCGTTCGTTCTCCGCATATATTCATCGTGACTTCACTATTTTCAAACAATGTTTCTTGCTTCTCCAACGGTTGAAACGGCGAAATTCGTTCGTGTACGGATCGGGGTGAAGCATGGACACATCGAATGAACTTTTTCCCAAGCATGATTTCATAACTGAACGGTAATTGTTTTAAAAAGTTTTTATTGTCTTCACTCAAATAGCTTTGCTGCCACTGTATGGATTGGCTATCTGATTCATTCAAAATAAATTCATCCCAATTCCCGCGAATGACCACATCACAATGTTCTTTAACAAATTCAATTGCTTCTGCTGGTTCTGGACCTTTACCGACAAGATCGCCAATGCAGACAATTTCATCAATATTGCGGAGTTGGATATCCTCAAAAACCGCTTCCAGGGCAGGCATATTTCCATGAATATCTGAAATAATTGCGATTCTCATCATGTGCGTCCCCCCAATAACAATCCTCCGATATTATGAATTCAATTTATATAAACGAGAATACTTTTCTTCCAAATACTCAGCAAGATATGTTGCGTTCAACCCTTCACCTGTAGCTTCTGTTAGAATTTCCAAGGGCTTTTTCATACTGCCGTGATGGTGTACTTTATCTGTCAGCCAGTTTTTCACTGGTTCCAAATCACCATTAGCACATAATTCATCGAAGTTAGGCAAATCTTTCAACATCGCTGCTTTTAATTGAGATGCATACATATAGCCGAGTGCGTAAGACGGGAAATAACCGAAGGCCCCTCCGGCCCAGTGCACATCCTGCAAAATTCCTTCTCCATCATTGGAAGGTTTAACCCCCAAATACTCTTCATATTTATCGTTCCAGATTTGAGGCAGATCTTCTACTTTCATGTCTCCATTGAAGAGACCTTTTTCAATTTCATAGCGAATCATGATATGCAATGGATATGTTAACTCATCCGCTTCAATTCGAATAAGCGAAGATTTTGATTCATTGATTGCTGCCAGGAAATCTTCAACTGCAATATGACCAAACTGTTCCGGAGCGTAGGACTGAAGTGTTTCATAATTATGCTCCCAGAACTTTTCATTACGCCCGACAAAATTCTCGTAAAACAAGGATTGGGATTCATGAATACCCATAGATGTGCCACTTGCTAATGGGAGACCTTCGAGTTCCTCTGAGAAATTTTGTTCATATAGTGCATGGCCACATTCATGAATCGTTCCAAATACCGCTGAACGGAAATCATTCTCATCATATTTTGTTGTAATGCGGACATCTCCACGGTTCAAACCAGTAGCAAAAGGATGGACCGTTTCATCCAAGCGTCCCGCTTCGAAATCATAACCTAGCTGCTTTAAAATATCCAAGCTGAATTGTTTTTGTTTATCTTTCGGGAACGTCTTGAATAAGAAATCAGTTTTTGGTTGATTTTGAGAATCTGCAATCTTTTTCGCCAATGGCACGATTCGGTTTCTTAATTCGCCAAATACTTCATCCAATATGTCAGTTGTCATTCCTGGTTCATATTCATCAAGGAGCGTATTGTAAGGATTGTTATCCTTTACACCCCAATAAGTAACGAATCTTTTTGTAGTTTCTACGATTTCTTTTAAATACGGATAGAACATCTTAAAGTCCGATTTGTCTTTTGCTTCTTCCCATGCGGATTCAGATTTCGAGGTCAAAATTACAAATGCTTTGTATTCATCAGCAGGAATTTTTTTGTTCATATCATATTCTTTTTTTACTTTTTTGTACGTTTGTTTTGTAATTGGATCCAGTGATTCTAAATTATTTTCAAGTTCTTCAAGCATACCAGCCAGTTCATCAGATGTTTGCATTGCAAATAATTCTGAAGACAATGTCCCTATCACTTCGGAACGTTGATTGACTCCTTTTTTCGGAGCACCAGTACGTAAATCCCAATACATCAGACCAATTGCTTCGTTGTAGGCCTGCATTTTTTTAACATAGTCTATAAATCTCTCTGTCGTTTCCATATATATCCCCCTTAACAATTCAAACACCTCTCTCATTTTACCATAATGACTGAAAAGTTCTTCAATTCTATACAAAAAACAAGACCATTTATCAGGGATAAGTGGTCTTGTTTTTTAAAGTATTATTTCAGAACTCGAATCTTCAACTAAAGCACCCGTTAGTTGAAGATGGATTCTATTATCCTACCTTTTATCTAGATGTTTTAGTTTTCTCTCTACTCTAATAACCATAATCATGATTAAGCCATGCTGCCACCTGCGCCATGGCGTCCAGGTGGAATTTGGGTCGTATGGGTTCACCTTATTGACCATCCAGAGGGTACCATCGTTCTTGCTGATAAGTACAGCTGGAGTAGGGCCGTAGTCGGAAGCCCTATACGAAGCCATGAAAAAATAACAAATGCCAAGACGTTGCCTTGGCATTTGTTTGCTTCTGTTATTTTATCGGTTCAAGACCGATTGAGCGTAAGTAGTCTTCTAATCCTTTATTGCCGTGTTTTTCTTTTGGTTTTTTATTTTTTGGAGCATCAGGTCCTACTCGTAAGAAGTTCTTTTCAATGAAGCGAACATCTTTTTCGTCAACAATACCGTCTTGATTTAAGTCTTCTTTCTTATGATCCTTTCCGTAAAAAGCAACCACTTGGATGACATCAGAAATATCAATCATTTTATCGCCATTCACATCTCCCGCAGCAGCTGTAGGCTGCTTACCCGCAGCGAATAAATACTGTCCAATATCCTCGCCCCAAGTCGTTTTTGTACCTAAATTCACTTTTTGAATGCTCTTTAAATGTCCAGGAGCATCTACAACGATATCGTATGGTTCTTTTGATAACGGAATATTTTTCACACTAAAATATCCTTGTGCTTGGTCAACTGTTCCTGGATATTTCACTCCGTTAGAATCCTGCGCGTATACTTTTGCTCCAACCTTAGTTAAATCTTTAGTCCATTGACCGCTGAATCCTTCAAGGCGCAAATATGAATCTACATAGGAATGCTTCGGTATAATTTTATAGCTGTCAATTTGGTTGAACAGAGTCATTTTTGTTGGTTCAGACTCTCCAAACTTCGTGTAGCTGAAGTCTTTCGTATTTTCTTCTCCGTCCATTGTATCTGCAAGAATATAGAAATGATCGTCTACTAGCTTAAACGTTACATCAAGGAACGGGCTGTCCCCGCTAAATCCTTGGAATCCATTTCCGTTTATATGAGCTCCTACGTTAACGCTCTTTTTAGACCAGGTATAAACTGGGTGCTCCTTTACGACTGGTTGGTCTATGGTTACAGTTAAGCCTTTATCTTGAGCATATTGTTGGAACTCTTTATTCACTTTTACATCTAAAAATTCAAAATTCTTATAAAAACCAAGATCGTACGTACCTGACATAAGTTTCTCAACATTGTTCAAACTTAAAGTCATTGTTAACGTATCGTTTTTATACACTTTTTCTTTATCGTAAGTTGGCACTACATAAGGCGTACCGTCCTTTACAAAGGCATAAGGATAGAAATCATTTAATAAATGGGCGTTTGTAGCCTTATCCATTGGGAATAAAACAACGGTTGCCGGCCCATTCTCAATGTCTTCTTTCTCAATACCAAATTTCACGTCTCCGTTTGCTTCAACAGGAAAATCTCCATCCGGTAAGAATTTCTGATTAAAATAATACCAAAGGGTGTTCGAAGACTGTGTCATGCCAAGTGGTGCTAATAGATTTGTACCTTCATCATATAGATTTGCATGAACCCAAAATGCGTTATGAGCTTCACCGTTAAGTGTTTCTTGTGTAAAATCTGAATCTTTTAACTCGTACACCTTACCTGGAGCTTTATCTTTAAAGGTAAGCTTAGGTAATGTATTGTCAATAACAAATATTTGCTCTTTCTCGTAAGTTTTACCGTCTGCATCTACTGCTCTAAACTTCAGTGTATATTGACCTTCTGCTAATACTGATTGTGGTAGGTTACTATCCGTTATCTCATCTTTCGGATCTCCAATAAACGGATAGTAAGAAGCGCCATATTGTATAAATAAATCTTGGTCTATCGGTGCTGTTTCAGCATCGATAGGTGTTCGACTTGTGCTTCCTAGTGCACGACCGTCTTTGTCATAGATAATCGCTCGAACATTTTTCATCGGGCTATTTACTTTGAATTTCAAAAATCTCATAGGACCCGCCATAAATGGATGTGCAGGAGTCCATAACACGTTGCTGAGGGCTGGACTATCCGTTTCAATACTTTCAATACCTTTATCAACTGCACGAACAGCGAACGGAACACGATAGCTTTCTTGTGGATTTGCATGATTGACAATATTCACATAACCTTCGTATCTGCCCGTTTTTGCTGTTCCTGGTACACGAATCGTCGCTGTTAAATCAGCCGATTGTCCCGGTTCAACAGTAATCGACTGAGCAGATGTTGTCATTTCTACCTTATTGGACACTGCGTCAAGAACCCCACTTTTAGCCTTCGAATATTCATAACTGATATCAAAAGCTTTTTGCCCGGTTCCGTTATTTTTAATAACAATTTTTCGACTGTCTTCATTCGTATCGTTTTCTTTTTTATAAATCGTACCATAAGCAATTGAACCTGTTTCTTCGTCAATCGTGACAAGGCTGCCGTTTTCATCTTTATTTTGAGTCTTGTCCATAACTTTAACAGATACGTCTGCATGAACGGCTTCTTTTACATCGACTAATCCTGCTCCTATTTCATATACAGAATAATCGCTAGATAATTTATCTGATGTATTCATTAACGCCGCTTTCACATCAAACGGAGTGTAGTCTGGATGTTCTTGTAAAATAAGAGCAGCCATACCAGCTACATGAGGCGATGCCATCGATGTTCCAGAAATACGTGCGTATGCTGACGAATAATCGATTCCGTCTTCTGGACTATGAACGTATTCCGGATAAGTGGAATAGACAGATACACCAGGTGCTACTACATCAGGTTTGATGTCATAGTTCTTCGTAGCAGGTCCTCTTGAGCTGAAGCCCGCTAGATGATTTCCTTCTGTCACAACTGAACCAATATTACTAAAAGTGATGGAAGAAGATCCTGCTGCTGCTTTTAAACGCTCTCCATCCGCCTTCGTTAAACGAAAAGCAGGGATGAAATTGGTATCATTAGCCAGATACTGGTCGATTTCGCCATCGACATTGTTATACACAATCACAGCGACTGCTCCTGCTTTTTTAGCATTGACTACCTTATCGACAAATGTGTACGAACCACGCTGAATTAATGCAACTTTTCCTGTTAAGTCAATTGGTTGACCATTTGCATCTTTAAAATCGTTCTCCCCACCTAAACCAACATGGACGATCGGATATGATTGGTTTACTAACGTTTCTAACTTATCATGAAAACCTTTACCTAACAGCTTCATGTTGTTGAACGTTTCATTGCCAACAGTTGCCGATGCTGTAGGAATGCCCACTGGGAAGTCGCTTGCTCCAACTGTAATAGCAAACGCGGCTGTTCCTGGAGAACCAAGCGTTTTCTCACCCGGCCCTGAGTTACCTGCTGCTACCGTACATGTCACACCAGCAAGTGTAGCATTATTAATAGCAATGGATTCTGGCATTAACGGATCGTTTACGGGAGCACCCAATGACAAGTTAATAACGTCCATTCCATCTTGTACAGCTTTATCGATACCTGCAATAATATCGGTAGACCATCCGCTACCCCATGGACCTAACACGCGGTAACTATATAAATCAACATCAGGCGCTACACCTAAAGACGGAAAATCAACACTATTTTCCCCTTGACCTGCAATCGTACCTGATACGTGAGTACCGTGTGACGTATAATATGAACCATTAGGATCAGTCGGCTTTCCTGCATTTACCCAATCTTGATACGTCGTTTCGGTTGGATCAGCATCATTATCGACAAAATCCCATCCCTTTACAGTTGCCGGATCAATAGTCGTTGAATCTTCTCCATCTTTTTTACGATATCCTTTATATGCGTCCGCTAAATCTGGATGCTTATAATCAATACCTGTATCAATGACGCCAACTTTAATTCCTGCACCCTTAACGTCTTCTCCATGCAAATCTTCAATACCTGGAAGAGGAATATAATTCTCTTTCAACGTATTGGTAGAAGTATTTTGCGCAGACACACTGAGCTTCTCTGATAACGATGTCGTTGTGGTCGATTTTCCATTACTAGCTGTCAAATCATTCGTATTGGAAACTTCTGGTCCGACTGGATCAATTTTCACAACGCGATCTGCAAAAATTTGGCTTACTAAGCCAGACTCTAATAGTTTTTCCACATCTGTTCCTGGGAGTGTCATCGCTACTCCGTTAAACGCGTGCTGGTATTCTCTAGTAATCTTAATTTCTGGTTGTGAAGCAGGAGTAGACGGAGTGATGTCACTACTTTCTGCTTTTTGTTCCACCAATCTTTGAACAGAATCTTTAAACTTTTTATGAGAATCTTTAACCTTTTTAGCAGCGTCTGTCAACGAAATCTCGTTTCCAGCTATTTGCTGCTGAATGACTGCTACTTTTGCTGGAGCTTGTTTAAATTGTACAATAACGCGAACTTGCTCAGAGCTGTTGACGTTGATTTGTGGTGAAATTCCCACTTCACTCTCGGTGCTAATTTTGTTCATTGTTTCTAGCTGCTCAGGGGTTAAATGATATGTCCCTGATTGAGCTTTACTTGGATTGATTCCTTGAATAGTGCTTTGGCTTTGGCTCGGGCTAAAACCTAAAACATTATAAGGAACGACAGAAGTCATTAATAATGTAGCCATGGTTGTCTTTGCAAGAATATTTGAAAACCTATTTTTCTCCAATTTTCTTCTCCCCCTTATTAGTAACGTAACGTTTAAAAATTTCTAATATTTAAACATTAAAATAATTCTACTAGATTTGATTAGTTTTATGTATTGGGGGAATTCCGCATTTTTTATTCCATTATTAACGACATAAAACGACAAACTTACTTATTTTCATGTGAGAAGTATATCAATAATGTAAGAAAATGTAAGGAATTTGCAGAAAAATAATGGAAAAATAAATGTAGACTATCATATTATTAAGTCGAACGGTTAATAATAAAAATAGCTCAATGAAGCAGCAGCTCAATTATTTAATGGAAGTTACCATCTATATGAAAATGAGAATGGTGAACCTTTATTCTCAACTATCGATAGCATTTTCACCTCTTTAGATAGTGATAACACTGGAATCGTAATCACAGTTTTATCTATGAAGTCTTTAGAATAGTTTATTGGAGGTAAAGGTCAGGACATTGGTAATCGCTCACGTATGAAAAGATAAGATTATAATAATGGCCGATAGTAGTTTATCTAACACAAATGAACACGGAGTATTTAACTTTGATGACATTACTAATAAAATTACGCTTTTTAAAAAATCTTTTGTACTTGGACACTCAGGAGCAAGAGGGTACGATGATCCTAAAGGTTATGTCGACTTTCAACAGTTTACAGATTACTATTTGAAAATTAATAATGAAGTTCTACAAAACTGTAGTGGAGAGTTGATATTAAAAGGATTGGGAGATTCGTGGCTCAATAGTTTTAAGAATCTTGGTACTGAGGCTTAAGAACACCTATTTTGTTTCCTGTTATGTAAGTTGGAGGAAGACCAACCTGGTTTAATGTTCCCGAAGATTTATTCCTACGACTCTAAAACAAAAGAAATTTCATTTTCAAACAAAACTTCGGTAATTGGAGATACACCGGCCCTTAATATTATTAAGCCCTATTTGCTAAATAAGGATATTAATAATATGGAGTTTGATAAATTAGTTGATTACTTAAAGAAAGGATTTAATGATGTAGCTATGAATGTAAATACCGTTGGAGGACCAATTGATGTTTATATTTTAAGTGCTAATTCCTATGAATCTCATTGGAAGAATCTCAAACTAAAAATTAATCAATAGTTGTTCTCCGCTGTGGTATAGGGTACCCCCTTGGAACAAAGCACTTCCCCTGCATCGCTAGTTTAAGTGTAACATTTCACAATGGATGGCCGAAATCTACTTGATGGACGTAAAAATAGACCATCTAAATGATGGTCTTGTTTAACTAAACACCCGTTAGTTGAAGAAGAGTAAATTCTTTGTTGACCTAAACCCACCCAATATTAACAGTATCATCATGAAAGAATTCAATTACATATTTCTGAGTTGGGCAATAAATATATAAATCACTTCCTAACCAGACTATCTCCTCAACATTCCTTAATAATCCTTTAGTTAAATTAGTTTTTACACATGGATGACTATCGTATCCCCAAAAGATATATATGGGAGTTGAAGTATCAAATCCTTTAGAAATTAAAAGTGAAGGAACGATTTTAATTTCTTGGTCATTTATTTCAACTCGGTTAACACTACCATTTCCCCAGTCAATTCTGTTCCAAAAAGCAATTGGAAAATTCCCACAGAAATCTTCTACAATTAAATTACTTTTATTAGAATCTAGAATTTCAAATACTTCCGTTTCGCCGAACACTTCTAGAAGCAGAACCTTTACTTCATTCTCTTTTCGAATTCCTTCTTGGATAATTTCTTTTTGTTTCCTTGCCTCTAGAATCTCATTTAATCTCTTCTGTCTTTCTTCTTTGTTCACTCTAATGTTCAACTCCTTCACTATTTATTTTTATTGAACTAACCTGCTGCGTTAGTTCAATAAGAAAGAGCTGCATAAGTAGCCCGAGGATCTTTAACTAAAGCAACCGTTAGTTGAAGAAGGTTATTTAATATTATCAATATTAAAGTGGAACCAACTTTATCCTACTATTTTAGGCGATGAGCATAACCCTTCAAACACTACATTGTTTTCTTCGTATGTCAAAGGACCAACTACATTGATTTCATTTCCAAGATGCGCTGCTAACTGAAGTACATAAAATACTGCCTTTCCAGGTCTGGTTGGCAATCTTTTCATGTTTTAGGCTATGGTTTACTGTAGACGTTGAATCAACCAATAAAATGCTATAACAAAAATAAGGCAAGACGCTGAGATCATCATTTTACGATACCATGGGAACCTGCGCAGCCAAATCAAGAGAGGCAGTAATAGACACAATACCATGAACTGCCCCGTTTCCACGCCTAAATTAAATGAAAGGAGTGTGCCAATCAAATTGCTCTTTGGAAGTCCCGTTTCGGCCAAAGCCCCGGCGAAGCCCATGCCGTGAATCAGGCCAAATAAGGCTGTCAAAAGCCACCGCCATTTTGCCTTTTGAACAAACATATTTTCCACTGCCACATAACAGATCGTCAGGGCAATCAAGGCTTCGACCCAATGCGAACTGACCTGAATACGGTCGGTGGCCACCAAAAATAGTGTTATGCTGTGGCCGATAGTAAAAGCAGTAACAATTTTCAACGCATCCTTAAAGCGAGATGCGATTAATACTAAGGATAACAAAAACAGCAAATGATCGAACCCGGTCAAAATGTGTTCGATTCCAAGGACAAAGTATTTCCATAGGACGGATTCACTTTCAGGCTGAGCAATGGTGATCTGAACATCTTTTTTTTTGGTATCAAGAATATTCTGATAGAAATATTCCCCTGAATGGACCAAAAGTACATTCGTATGTAGAGGCGTATCTTCAAACATCAGATTGTAATGAAGATTAAATTGTTCGATCGCTTCATCGGCGGTTAACCTTAATTTAAAAATTACGCCGATAGTGGAAGCCTTTTCTGCCAACTCCATCGAAAGCATTTCCATCGTTAAGGGCTTCGAATCCACATCTATACGAAGATCTTTATGTAATACCGATTCGATTCTTTCTTTCTGCGAGGATAGTTCCTCGTTCTCCAGATGTTTATCCTTGTTGGTATCAAATTGTTCCAGCATGTCTATTTGATCAAGAAAAAGTTCATATTCAATCGTTTTCCCTTTAATGTTTAAAATCGAGTAACCCCTACTTTTGTCGGTATGGGCAAATGAAGTGCTGGGATTCGCACAAAACATTAAGGTGACTATGAACAAGGACAGGAATGCACGTATTTTCAAAGCGAGACCTCTTTTCATCAAAGTTTAAATCTAATCCCTTGGAGCGAATCGTAATTGTGTCAATAAATATTGAGCATCTAAATATAGAGCGTCCCGCAGCAAATATTTTGCCGCGGGACCTCTTTTCATCAAAGTTTGAATCTAATCCCTTGTGCGAATCGTAATTGTGTCAATGAATATTGAGCGTCCCGCTGCACATGCTGCTGTGATTTCCTCCCATACAAAATTCACTGCCCCTGTTGTTCCGTCATTGTATATGGCCTCAACCTTTGCAGGTAGTGCGGGTATTTCGCCTATGTTCGTATCCACGGTAACCGGTTTGAAGTCTACGATGTCTTCGGTATTACAGTTCCTGTTTCAAGGACGCTAATCTCCGCAGCCGGAAGCACCGGCGCTAAAATTTTCATTTCCGACAAACCGACATTTGGTCCGCTTCCACCGGATACCTGGAATTTGACCCATGTCACCGTCTTGTCAGGGAAAGTTACAGAATAAGCGCTCCCGTCATTCGGGATTCCTGAAACCGTCACAGTGCTTCCGTCGCTAAAGGTAAGCGTTCCGCCGGGCGCCCAGTCAGCTAAATAGGGCCGATCATAGAAGGTAATCTTGCTGATCGTTTGATTCGTCGTCCAATTCACCTGGATCCATGGATTCTGTTCTCCCTTGGACGCCCATTCGCCCGATTGCCCTATGATGCCATCGAACACTTTGTCGGGAGAACGAGCGGCATCGTAATACGATGAAGCGGTAACTGCGGCGGTCCACGCTGGGATCTTATTAACAGTTACTCTAATGCTTGTTGTTAAAGGCACGTTATTGGGATTTGCCACCCCATTTGGCAAAGTTACAGTTCCATTTACAGTGAGGGTCTGCGCCGTCGTGGCAGTGGGATCATAGTTTGAAGCATCTACATTCCATGTCACATTGGCATTATCCACCCTGCCTGCATCGGTATCCAAGGATACTTTCTTTGGCAATCCAAGGGCGTCCGCTGTCTTCGCCGTTCCGATTGCCACCTCTGTTATGTCAGCAGGTACTGTGATGCTGTTCAATTTTTTTTCTTGAATCTCTATCAATTCAAACCAGCGAAAAACCCAAAAACCTGCATTTACATTCAGCCTTATTTTATGTGAGCCTTCACTCAGTCTGACCGTTTCGGATTTGATGACATAGTTGGTCGGACCCCCAGTTGAGATTGAGGTTCTCGTTTGAGGTACTCCATCTACCAGGAATTCAACCTCTCCCGTATACCCCGCGTTTGATGCCACCTTGTAATTTAATTGATAGAATCCCGATTTTGCCACATCTACGTTATATTCCATCCAGTCGCCTATTTCCATAGCACCCACTCGCCATGCGGGTCCGCCATCATTAATCCGTTGATTTCTAAGTACAGCACCCTGTTTCGAATTGTAGTTTGCACTTTCTATCCTTCCTGGCACCAATGCTGAACCAGGCAATACATCTAAAATATTTACATTAAAGCTGGCTGTCTTTCCACCTAGAGTCACAGCCAGTTGCACTTTTCCTATACGAAAGGACTTAAAGCCGGTAATATTATCAACCGTTACGTTTTCCACTTTTGTTGTTCCATCGCTGTAAGTGCCATTCACAACCAGCCCGTCTATATTAAGCCCATCTCCCCGCAGGTAATTCAACTTTGTTGGCAGTTTAGTTATTTCGATGCTTTGCAACTTAACGTTAGAAGTCTCGTTGGCAATTGCCATGATCTGATCTGTAGACAATGCTTGATTGTAAACCCTTACTGCATCAATACGTCCATTAAAGCTATGTTGGCCTCTACTGTCTGCACCGATATACGTTCCCGTTGTTGGCGTAGAAGGAGCTGTTGTATTATTGGTTACCTGTGTGCTCTTGCCATTGATATAAAGCTCCCAGGTGCCGTTTCTTCTTGCCGCCGTGATATTGGTCCATTGGCCCGCCGTCAAAGCAGTCTGCGATCCAAGGATCGTCTGCCCGTTGATCGCAATGGACACCTTATCGCCTTGGTCATGATCCAGCACGATGGAATATCCATTGGTAAGGCCATCTCCATTGGACAATATTTGTTGAGATCCTGAGGTTGCACCATTCCACTTCACCCAGGCTGTTAGCGTTAGATTGTTCTTTTTATTGGATACAAGATCTGTACTTGCATAATTACCGTCTGCACCGTTAAGGCTGAGTGAAGCGGAACCTTCCATTTTATCCGTCTTATCATAGGCAGCACTTCCATGCAAAGTTGCATTAAACCCATTCTTGATACTGTCGTTGCCATTGTCGTTAAATCCCCACATCCTTTTGGGATCGTTAGTATCCATAATTTGGAGTTTATCTATGTTCACACCCGCTGCGTTGCTATCGCTTTTTATGACGATCTTGTTATTTGGACCCGTATTCAACTCAACAGGTACCACCAATTCGTTATACGAACTCATGCTTCCGGTAGTCGGAAAGCTGAGCGTCTGTACTTTGGCTCCATTTACATATATTCCCTTGGTAACATTGGCAGCATCGGTAGCATACCTGATTTTCAATATTTTGTTGCCGCCAGAAGCTCCTCCGTCAACCTTGAGCGACTCGATATATGCTTTTCCATCGTTCATTTTCACGTACTTGCCGCCGGACGGATTTATGTCGTCGCCAGCGGTTGCATACGCGAATACACTATCCTCGGCTTCATACATGCCGGTTGTATTCGGGTGCAGACTCACAGTACCTTCCCATATGGTTTTTTGTGCATTTACATCCCTTCCCTTTATATGTAACTTGTCTTTATATACATCAACAATCATAGCTTGATTATTTAAAACGGCACCGTCTCTTACTGCAGTGAATCCATTGGTGTACATGTTGCCTTCTATCTTAGTATCGTCGTGAAGATGTCCTGTTGTTAAAATAACCTGTGGATATTTTTCAAGGATATCTCTGAACTTCTGTTCCTGTACCAAATTTTCATTATAATTATCCGAAGAATATGACTTGGATACAGTCTGGTGAATAGGATTATGCGTGAACACAAAAATCGGCTTGTCCGGAACAGCATTTTCAGCAAGCTTGCTTTCAAACCAGGCTAACTGTTCGTCGGACATATACGCGTAATTGGTCGGTTTCTTATCAAACCCTAAAAATATGAAGTCATAGTCTTGTATTTCCCGGTGGTAATACACCTTCTCTTCTGGTATTCCTGCCTTTTGTATAAATCTGTTCTTCGCTACATTAAAATCCGGCTGCCAATCGTATTCATGATTTCCCATTGCATAATATACCGGCGGATGATCTTTTACAGAATCGATAGCATTTCTTATGGCGTCATATTCACCGCTATCCCCGAGATTGGTTATATCCCCGGCTAAAACTATTGCACTTACATTATTATTTTTAGCATCCGTTACAGCTTTAGCCGTTTTACCCGTATCGCTATGCGTGTCCGACATTGACATGAAGCTGAAGATAGGATCTTCCGTAGTGTTTTCTGCCCCTGCTGCAGAGCCTTCTGCCGCAGTACTGCCTACTACACCCATCAGGGCCACATTCACCAGCATGAGTGATAGAATTGGCTTTTTTAGCCTTTTAAGAAATAGCATAATTAAACCTCCTGTTATTCTTTGTAATACTCAATATGAAATGGCCGTTTGTCGTCTTGCTTAGCCCGTTAAGGGGTCCCTTAGTGGGGTTGAAAATCAGGATTTTATATTACTTGATCACTTAGCTGGAAAAATTCGCGTTTTGAAGGCGGCGTCGAATCTTGTTGTCCCTCCCTCGTCGTAAAGTTTTTGAGCTAACTTCGCAAGCATTGATCCTATACAACTCTTGCTACAAGATTTCCACTCCCTCCAGAATCAAATTTGCTTAACTGCTTAATAGTAAGTGATAAATTTTAATAGAGTGTATATCCAACGTAAAGGTTTTGTAATGTTCCGCCAACGACAACGGACAATGCGCCAAGCGGCTGGGTCAATCAAGATGTCACTGTAACCTTAAGCGCGAGTGATAACGAATCGGGTGTAGCCAATACCTACTACACGGTAGACGATAGCACTGAGCAAACGGGAACGACCGTCGTATTGTCAGAAGAAGGAGTTCACAAGCTTGTATATTGGAGCGTAGACAAAGCAGGCAACGTAGAACAAGCGCATACGGTATCCGTTAGTATTGATAAGAAAGCTCCGTCGATCGCGGTGACCGTACCTCACCCTGCAACGGGATACCGGCTCATATTTCATATGTAATGTGAGAGTTAAAGGATTTTAGTACGAAACAATATTTGAAAGGAAATCGCGCTACTCCCCTTCAATGCTAACTTCCAAAAAATTAAATAAAAAAACTGTAGACAAACTCAAAAAATGCGAGTTTGTCTACAGTCTGAGCTTATTTATCAGGATGGACTTTACTTTATACCCATGATATTTCTACTGGGAGTATATGTGTAAAATCTGTACTCAATTGCTTTTCATCATCATTCAATAACAAGTGGATGGATCCATGATCGGCAGATGTCCGTATCAAACGGCCAATTCCTTGTTGAAGGCGTAACAACATAAACGGCAATTCGACTTCTGCAAAAGGATCATTAGAAAATTTTCGTTTCGCATCGAACAAAGGATCATGCGGAGGGAAAGGTAAATCAAATATAATCACACGTGTTAAAGCTTCTGCAGGCAAATCAAGCCCTTCCCATAAATGGTATGAACATAATGTAGAGATATGTCCTGCTTGGAAATCACGCACAATGGATGATAATTCACGTTCTCCTTCAAAAACCATACCAACTCTTTCTTCCACTGAAAGGGAATTTTCAAAATTCACCATATCACTCTTCGACTTGAACAATAATAAAGTGGGCTCTTTAGATTGTAAGAGTAGTTCTCGTGCTTTCTTTGCTTTCGTTTCACTATCGACAGAATGACCAAATATCTGCATTACTTGGTCGTAATCAAATGGAGATGGAACACTAAACGAATGGTACTGATCGATACCTAAAGCATCTGAAATATAGGTGAAGTCTTTATTAACCGATAAAGTGGCTGAAGAGAAAACAACAGGCAATTTATTTGTGAATAATTTTTCATTTAAAATATCTGTTACGAGACGTGGCATGATGACTAATGTCTCAATACCATCTTTTTCTTCCAACCAATCGACCGCATCTCCATTTTGAACAAATAATTGGAGTGAAAACACATATTGTTCTAAGTATTCCTCAACCATACGAAGATCATATTCATCAATCGTATAAAGCTCTGATTCAAATACAAATTCTTCTAAAATTTGTTCTACTAATTTCACAAGCTGTTGGCCAAGCTGAAGAACGCGATCTGTTTTATCTATATGGAGACGTTCTCCTTCTTCACCATGTGCATGAGTCAGCAATTCTTTGAAGAAATCATCATGTAAGTCCTGCAATCTTTCTAGCAATTGCAATGTCTTTTCACGTACGCCATCCTGTGCGACACGGTCAATCAATGACACAAGCGTTTGGCTCTGTACTTCATAAGTCAATGCACGTTGAGCAGCGAATTCCAATAAATGACCTTCATCCAGTACAATCATCGAAACGTCAGGAAGTAAAGGCATCTGTCCTTCACGTACACGCGATTCTTTTGTCCAAATGTGTTCCATTAAAAAATCATGCGAACAAATGATCAAATCTCCAGCTTCACGGTAATTTTGTCGATGAATCGTTTGACCGCAACGGTTGCGGATATCACAAACGGCACATTGCTGAATCGGATGATAATTTACTTTTTGCCAATCCTCGTCACTGACATCCGGAAAAGCACTGCGCTCTCCGTATGGGTAAACCGATTGGAGCGACTGATGACCGTACACAAAATCAGGAATTCCATCTTCAATTTGTTCCAGGAATTCTTCATCATTCGTTTTTTGTTCGTGCTCAAGTCTCTTTAAACATAAATATTGGTCACGTGACTTTGCTAGACGGACATCAATGTTCCATCCTAGTGAATCTTGTAATTTTTGAATATCTCCTTCTTTTTTAACGAGCTGATCAATTAACGTCTCATCAGCACACGAAATCAAAGCAGGTTTTCCTGTGTATCGCGCATAGGAAATTGCCGGAAGTAAATAAGCAATCGTCTTCCCTGTTCCTACGCCAGCTTCGGCAAACAAAACATTTTTATTTTTCAAAGATTTTTCAATCTGATAGGCCATATAAATCTGCTCATCACGACATTCGAATCCTTTTTCAGGCAGTTCATCATAAAGAACGTCACCCATCCAATCACCTAGTGATTCAAAAAAAGAGCGGTCTTTCGTTAGTGCAAATGGTAATGTTTGTTTCATAGTGATCCCCTTTCAAACGATAAGAAAACGGATAGGTTGACCTATCCGTTTTGGGTGCTATTCACGAGGTGATTTTTTACCCCAATATTGATAATAGTTTGTTTCGATAAATCCATTAAATAATTTGCGTTTCTTAGTCGCTTTACGCCCGTATAACGTTTCGAAGTCTGCCATTGATGACAACATATAAACAGACCATGTAGGGTAACTATCCATTATACGCCCCATATCATGAATCATGTCTTCAATCGTTTCTTTTTCCCCGATACGCTCACCATAAGGTGGATTTCCAATCATAACACCGTCCAAAGACGAAGTTGTGAAATCTCTTAATTGACGCTGTTTAAAATGAATTAAATCGGCAAAGCCAGCTTCAATTGCATTGTTTTTTGCAACATCAATCATTCGCGCATCTATATCAGAACCTGTGATATCTAATGGCTGATCATAGTTCGCTAACTCTTCAGCTTCCAAGCGAACATCTTCCCATATTTTTTTTGACATCCATGGCCAGTCTTCACTAATAAAGCTACGGTTATACCCTGGAGCTAAGTTTTGACCAATCATCGCTGCCTCAATAGGAATTGTCCCAGACCCACAGAATGGATCAACAAACGGGCGATTAGGATTCCATTTTGAAACATAGACCAGTGCAGCAGCCAATGTTTCTTTTAATGGAGCTTCCCCTTGATCTAAGCGATACCCTCGTTTATGTAAACCGACACCACTTGTATCAATGCTTAATTTTACTTGGTCTTTAAGTATACTAACTTCAATCTTAAATGTTGCACCGGACTCATCCAAAAAACCAATTCGTTTATGAGCCAATTTTAAACGTTCCACAATTGCCTTCTTAACAATTGCCTGACAATCGGGCACACTGAATAATTTCGATTTAACAGATTTCCCTTGAACAGGAAAGGCTGCATCTACCGGTAAATATTTTTCCCAAGGAATCGCTTTTGTTTGTTCAAATAATTGATCAAATGTGGTGGCTCTAAAGTCACCAGCTATTATTTTGACACGGTCCGCTACTCGTAGCCACATGTTGGCACGGGCAATGGCATGCTCGTCCCCTTCAAAATATATTTTTCCGTTTTCAGTCTGGGTTTCATACCCCAATTTTTTTACTTCATCTGCCACAATGGATTCTAACCCCATTGCTGATGTTGCTACTAATCGATGAGTCGTCATCATCTCATCCTTTCTTTTAACGATCATTGTTTCATTTATTTGCTTATTTATTAATAAAAGCTCTCCGAATTAGTGGAGAGCTTGTGTAGTCAAGTATACCCATTAGAAAACCCAATAAGCCATGTTTTGTTATCACGTACTCAAGCGGCTGATGCCTCGTACAAGTGAGTAGTAATCATCTATCTACAGACATCGTCTGTCCCTCAATTCGTTCAATTCCTGCATGAGAGTGCCCCTACCATAATTTGGGTTTCTCGCTCGTGGGGTTTACCTCGTTCCACCTGAAACGTTTCCGAATCAGCTCCGTCACTGTGGCACTTTCAGAGAACATAAACCATATCCGAAGACTTAGGTGTTGTTCCCGCCGTCAGCTGTAACACTGCCTTAGCTTATTTTTTGGCTAAGCACGAACACTACGGTCATCTCAGAACCGTGCGAGCATGGACTTTCCTCTACAACGTCAAGCGTTGCAGCGATTACCTGGATTATCTAAATGGTTTCTTCATTATACTTGATTTTCATTTAATAAACAATCCATCCTTGGAATGTTGAATTATTCGTACAACTTACTGCCGAATACATGTTTTTCTAGATTCGAAAGTCTCTTTAAAATATCAAAGTTGGTTGTTCCTGTTGAAGGTGCAGCAACTTGACGTCTCGGAGCTTCATCCAATTCGTCTCTCAATCGTCTATTTTCAGCTTTTAGTGTTTCAATTGTTTGCATAAAAGTATTGTAATCTTGAATGACTTCGTCCAAGAACTGATCTACTTCATCTTGGTGATAGCCGCGTAATCCAGTTTTAAATTCTTTTTCCAAAATGACTTCTGACGTCAATTTCATATCCATAATACATCGTCCTTCCATTGTTCATGCATGGATTTATTATAGCATAAAGAACGTTTTGTCGTTCATTTCCTCGCTCATTTTCTGTCGAAACCTGCGCTTGCCCGGGAAATAGTTTGTTTCCTTTTTATTCGTTCCAAACGCTTTTTACATTCATGTGTTCTTCTCTCTTTTTGTTGTTCTTTTAAAATCGGAGTTTTTTGTATGAGAATCAATGCTTCTTCAACATGAAGTTTGGCAAGATCAAAATCTTTTTTCACGTGTTCCGCTATTTTCGCCAGCTCTTCATACGTTTTTATTTTCCAACCATCTTGTACGTATCCGAGTGCTTTTTCAAATACTTCGTAAGCAAGGTCGTATTGCTTCGTGCGTTTATATTCATAGCCTAAATAGTAAAACGCCATAGCAGCTTCATCAGTACTATATTGGGTTGTAATTTGCTCAAAAACACTTTGCCCTTTTTCAAAGTCTTTCAGATCCGAAAACCATTTTCCAATGTTCGTTGATGAGATACTAGAATCGATGTATTGCTCTTGCAAAATCAATTTTGTCGTGTGAATAAACAATGTAAGTAGAGAAAGAATATCCCATTCATTATGATGCAACACTTTTAACAGTGTTTGTGGATTCCCGCTTTTTACAGCATCCATATAAATAATCGGAGCCAGATGTCCTGGAATATCCCCAACTCGTTTAAATCCAAGTTTATCTTCTTCAATTTTTGTTAGTTTGAATTGATCCAGTTCATTCCGCCAAACTCTTCTAGACCCATGAAGTAAATCGATATGGGTAGGATCTGACAGTTTAGGTAGATGCTCTCGGTTCATTGTCCATCGTGTTTGCAATTGGGGCCAATCAAAACTTTTGCCATTATACGTTATGACGGTCTGGCCAGCTTTCCACAAGCCTGATTCGTACAACATTGCCGCTTCATGGCTCGGATCCGCTAAAACATGTTGCGTCATCTCAAAATGATCTTTATTCCATATTAACTGCCCGATTAAGAATATGTAGGTACCTGTTCCTTTTAGACCTGTTGTTTCCGTATCAAAAAAAACAACATGCTGTCCATCTGTTGATATGGGGTGAACACCTTGAAAAGAATTCCACAATGCGAAAGCATCGAAAACTTCTTTTAATTGAAAATCACCGTGACAATATGTCCGTTCATAAACTATCTTTTTTTCAAAAACGATACCAAAATCATTTTCGATGATTTTCAGACCTGCCCCTTCCCACTCTTCCGTATACTTCGGTTTTTCTGGAATGACGAAAGGAGCCAGCGATTGAGATTTCGCTGGCTTTTTCTTAATCAGTTTCTTCATTTGTAAGAGATTTTTTTCAAATGACATACGGATCACCAGTTGATTCTAATTGTAAATAAGCTAGAAGTTTCAACACTTCATCTTTCATTCCAACACTTGCTTCCTGGGGTCCGATGCATGCGGGACACCCTTGATCACACGGGCACGCCTCGACATGCTGTTCGACGTGTCCGAGTAATTCGGGCCAAACATCAAATACGCGTTCACTGATGCCAATCCCTCCTGGGTAGCTATCATAAACGAAAAATGTAGGGAGTTCAGCATGAATCGATTTCACTTGTGGTACAACATGAATATCGCGACGATCACAATGGACGAACAACGGGATGAACGATGCGATGGAAGTCGCTGCACCTGTCATGGCATCTGTGAGCATTGCATCCGTCCAGCCCGATGGTCGATTGAAACTTAACCAACTCGATGAGGTATGCAATTCTTCCGGAGGAAGCTGGATTGGACCTGACCCGATATTGTCATGTGTATCAAACCGAATTTTTTTGAATATGGTCGCCATCGCTAAAATCGATACATCCCCATAAAACACAGAGCCCTGTTTAAACGTTTTTTCTTTGTCTTCACTCATCACTTTTAATTCAACTGCAAGATTTGCATCTGTAAAGTAGTCTACATCCACTTCTCTTACAAAGGCTTTCTTTTCTTCCCAGTCCAGCTTTTCCACTTGGAACTGAATGCCCTGATGCAAATAAATCGCTTCTTCATGCAATAATGTCATCGCACTGTAACGATCCATTTCACCAATAACTTTAGTTGCAGCAGGGATGGTTTGGTCAATAATGACGACATTTTCCTGAGACGCAGAACGTAAACTGATTTCATGTGCAGGAAAACGATCACTCATCCAATGCCATTTGTCAGAGGTTCGAACCAATATTCCTTCTTCTTCCAAATAGGCAAGTAACTCTTGTATTTCAAATTCCCCGTACTGTTCAGTCGTTTTGAAAGGCAATTCAAAAGAAGCACACTTTAAATGATCCATCAATATAACTAAATTGTCTGGATGAATGCGGGCTTCTTCTGGAGATTGACCGAGTAAGAATGAAGGGTGATTCACAATATATTGATCAAGTGCAGTTGATTGCGCAACATATATTATCAAGGCCTCATCCTGTCTACGTCCTGCACGGCCAGCCTGTTGCCAAGCACTTGCAATATTCCCAGGGTAACCGGTCATAATGCAGGCTTGCAGTTGACCAATATCCACACCCAGTTCCAATGCGTTTGTACTGACTACAGTCTGGATTGTTCCATCTCGCAAACCTTTTTCAATTTGTCGCCGTTCAGAAGGTAAATACCCTCCTCGGTAGCCACGAATGGATTCATCATTTATTTTTTTCTTGGATAATTCTTTTAAGTACGTGACAAGCATCTCAACACGTACCCTGCTTTTCGCAAATACGATGGTTTGAATCCCTTCCCTGTATAGGCGTTTAGCTAGATCTCGAACTTCGAGAATAGCGCTGCGTCTGACACCAAAGGTTGGGTGAACGATTGGCGGATTATAAAAAATGAAATTTTTCTTACCCGACGGTGCACCGTTTTCATCGATCAGTGTATGAGTTTCGTTAGTTAATGATTCGGCCAGTTCTTTCGGGTTTGCAATTGTTGCCGAAGTACAAATAAAAACCGGATTACTTCCATAATATTGACAGATGCGTTTTAATCGACGCAAAACATGTGCCACGTGACTTCCAAACACGCCTTTGTATGTATGCAGCTCATCGACCACTATATACTTCAAATTTTCGAACAATGAAACCCATTTCGTATGATGAGGTAATATACCCGAATGGAGCATATCAGGATTGGTCAAAACAATATGACCAGCCTTTCTTACTTTTGTGCGAATTGCCGGTGAAGTGTCGCCATCATAGGTGTAACTCAAAATATCTTGATTCATTTGTTCAATCAATAAATTCAAGTCGGATTTTTGGTCTTGAGCGAGCGCTTTCGTGGGAAATAAATAAAGTGCCCTTGAAGAACTGTCTTCGACGATTGATTGAAGGACAGGCAAATGATAGCAAAGGGATTTCCCCGACGCAGTGGGTGTGATGGCTGTAAAGGATTGACCCATACGCGCTATATCATATGCAATTCTCTGATGGCTATAGAGTTGTGTTATGCCCCGTTCTTTCAGTGCCTGCTGGATGGACGGATGTAAATCTTCGGGGAAATCAGACAAGAATGCCTCTCTTTTCTCAATCGTATGCCAATGAACAATTCGTTCTCGCATGACCGGGTCTTGCTTCCATTCACTTAATATGTCATTAATTGATTGTTTCCTGATCAAGCTTTTCACCTTCTTGCTCTATGGCATGTATAAAAGTTTGCAACGTGTAACAAGTTGATTGTATAGACTGCGCAAACCTCTTTTTTCCAGTCTCTTTATAAAATGATTGAACGACATATTGATTGAAAGCTTCAATTGCCGCATCTATTTGTTGGATACGCATATACTTCGGACGGTGATGGTTAATCCAAGAGTTGGCATTTGCTCTCCATTCAATTAGGAAAGCATGCCAATAATCGGCATGGGGCTTCACTTGTGAAAAAAAATCAGGAGATGCCTCCCTATCACGCATCTCTTGATGACGTATTAAACAGTGTTGACTTTCTTCCAAAATTAATTTAGTCTGTTCGTTTAACTTCATGTTCTCAGCCCCTTTGTTACTGTTTATAGTAACAAAAAAAAGTGGTTTTAACCACTTTTTTGCGAACAGATATTCCATTCTATCATTTGTTCCGTTTCTTTTAATGCTTTTCCCACTTGATGCCCTTTATCGATGACAGTTTGCGTTTGTGTAGATCTTTCCTGTATAAATCGTGCTTCCAAGATATGTTCAAGTAATGACAATTGTTCAATCAATTCTTCTATACGTTTCATGCTGCATCCCTCCAGTTGTTAGTGAAGTTCTCCATAACATAATGAAATCCTTTGCCAACGACAAAACTAGAAGGAAAAAGCTAATACTTACAACAATTCGACACACAAACTATGAAACCTTAAAGCGCGAATCACGTCTAGTAGGGTGTGGTTATGATAAACTGATATGCGAGGTGACGAGCATGGCATTTAACTACCCGAATGGTAAGATTTATACGCCAACAAAAAATAATTCGGAAAAACGTGCAAAGAAGGATTATACCTTCAGTAACCGGGGAAAAACCTTAGAGGATGAGATTAATGAAACAAATGACTTTTATATGCAAAAAGGTACGGCAGTCATTCATAAAAAACCTGTACCTATCCAAGTAGTAAAAGTAGAATATCCTTCCCGAAGTGCAGCTGTCATAAGAGAAGCCTATTACCGGACTGCTTCGACAACAGACTTTAATGGCGTATGGCAAGGCATTCATGTGGATTTTGAAGCGAAAGAAACGAAAAATAAAACTTCCTTCCCTTTAAAGAATATCCATGCTCATCAGATTGACCACATGCGACTGGTAACGGAACAGAAAGGTCTTACCTTTTTAATTGTTCGTTTTTCATCCATCAATCGATATTTCGTTTTACCTTATCGTCCCCTTCAAGATGCATGGGATGAAATGTGTAAAGGTGGTCGCAAATCAATTCCGTTCGAATTTTTCGAACAACATGCCTTTGAAATAGTCCCAGGAGCTTATCCTCCAATTGACTATTTGCGGGGAGTAACAAAGATGCTTTCAGAGGAATCTGTGAAGCCGTGAAAGTGAGGAGACGTTCGTGAGCGAAAAAGCTAACTCTCGTGGACAACGAAGAAAAGAATTAGAAAAACAAAAGAAATCGAAAAAAAGAAGTACAAAAGGTTGGTTTAAACGTATTATTATGGCCTGTCTCATTATTGGATTGGCAGGACTGTTATTCGGTGGAGGACTCTTTGTTTATTACGCAAGCTCTGCACCAGAATTAGATGAAGAATCATTAAAGGACCCAATTTCATCTGAGTTTTATGATGTAAATGGCGATGTCTTTGCAACAATTGGATCCGAAAACCGAGATTATGTGAATTACGAAGATATCCCGAAAGAAATGGAAGCAGCCATATTGGCTACTGAAGACGCTCGTTTCTATAAACATAACGGAATTGATTTTTACCGCCTTGGTGGCGCAATTCTTGCTAACATTACAAGTGGCTTTGGTTCTCAAGGTGCTAGTACTTTAACACAACAAGTGATAAAAAATTCATTTTTACAAAATGAAAAAACGTTAAAACGTAAAGCTCAAGAAGCTTATCTTGCTTATCAACTTGAAAGAAAGTATGAAAAAGAAGAAATTTTTGAGATGTACTTCAACAAAGTCTTAATGTCAGGAAATATTTATGGATTTGGGACTGCAGCTGAAAGCTTTTTCGGAAAAGAATTAAAAGACTTGGAGCTTCACGAAATGGCGATGTTGGCCGGAATGCCTCAAAGTCCGAACAACTACAATCCTTTCAAACATCCCGAAGCCGCAGAAAAACGTCGAAATATCGTTTTGCGCCTGATGGAACAGCATGGGAAAATTACAAAAGCTGAAATGGAAGAAGCACAAGCAATTCCAATTACTGAAGGTTTACTAGCTGAAGAAAATCGCAAACCTTCGAATTCTACCAAGTATCTTGCATTTTTGGATATTGTATTAAATGAACTGGCAGCTAAAAGCCCAGATGATTCTTTGGCTGATGGATTGAAAGTCTATACGACGCTTGATCCACAAGCTCAAGGTTCAGTAGAAGCGGCTTTTTCAGGAGATAACTTCCCGACTCAAGAAATGCAGGCAGGAATGACCGTATTGGATACGAAAACAGGTGCCATTGTTGCAGTAGGTGGCGGTCGTGATTATGGCCCAAGCTTCGAATTTAACTACGCACAAGATGTTTCAAAACGTGGTATTGGTTCAACCGTTAAACCGATCCTGGATTATGGTCCTGCCATCGAATATTTGAATTGGTCTACTGGTCACACCCTGGTTGATGAAAAAATGAATTATTCAAATTCAGATCAACAAATTTACAATTTCGATAATGAATATCTGGGAGCTATGACAGCGCGTGAAGCATTGTATCGTTCTCGAAATATACCAGCTGTTAAAGCCTTCAAAGAAGTCGAAAGTGCTGACCGCAAAGAATTTGCCAATAATTTAGGCATTACTGGTGACTATCTCGATTATGAATCTGCTGCGATTGGAGCAACTACCGGAATCAACACGATTAAGTTGGCAGCGTCATATGCAGCTTTCGGGAATGACGGCATGTACTCAGACCCTTACTCTATTAGTGAAATTGTTTATCGTGATGGAGAAACGAAGAAAACATTTAAACCTAAATCAAAACCAGCCATGAAAGATTCAACTGCTTTTATGGTGACCGATATGCTTCGAGATGTAGTTAGTGAGCGCAGAGGCGCATCTGGTAAAGCAGCAATCATTCCAGGCTTGGATGTTGCAGGTAAAACTGGAACCACCAACTATACATCCAAAGAATTTAATGATTATAATTTGCCTGAAGGCTCAGCTCCGGATATTTGGTTTGCTGGTTATACGACAAATTATTCAATCGCCGTTTGGACTGGTTATAAAGAACGTAAACAAGCAATCAATACAGCCGATTCAACTGAACGCACTTTCGCCCAAAGATTATTTAAAGATGTTATGACAAATATATCTGCAGACAAAGATACACCACGCTTTAAACGACCAAATTCAGTTGTAGAAGCAACTGTTGAAGTGGGTACTTCCCCTCTTCGTCTTGCAAGTGAATTTACACCGGACAACTTGAAACGAACAGAATTATTTGTTCGTGGAACTGAACCAACTAAAGTTTCCGAGGAATATGAACAAATTGAAGTGGATGCACCATCAAATTTCAAAGCTGAATACAGTGAAGGCGATCAATCAGCTACGTTATCCTGGAAGCACAAAGCACCAAAACGTGATAAAGACAAAGTGGATGTAGCATTTGAAGTTTCGTTTGCAGTGGATGGAGGCACTCCTTCCGTTCTACAAACCACTAGCCAGGAAGGCTTGATTGTCACTGGCATTACTCCAGGCAGTACCTATACATTTACTGTAGTGGCAATAGCAGAAGGAGTACGAAGCGAACCAGCTAGTACAACACTTGAAATTGATGCCGTTGAAGTACCTGAACCGGAAATTCCTGGTGAAGGTGAAGGGAATGGCAATGGTAACGGTAACGGGAACGGAAACGGAAATGGTAACGGCGGGTCAGATGGCGATGGTACGACACCTCCACCTGATGACGGGACGACACCACCTGTCGATGGGACAACGCCTCCTCCTGAAGGTGAAACTCCCCCACCGCCAGAAGATGGTGGCGGTGATGGATCAACTGAAGGTGCCGCAAACAGTACAGAAAATAAGACTGATGCGAGAACCGCCTCAATATCGAATTCTGATTCCTATATACGTCCATAATATAAAAAAAGAAGCAGATCCTTTTTAAGGATCTGCTTCTTTTTAGTTGGATTTTATGCGCAATCGAGCAATTTTCTTGATTGTTTCATCGAATAACTCATTTAACTGAATAGAAGCTACATAGCGATTCGAATTCGTAATGATAAATATATATCGTTCTTTCCCGTTTAGAGGAAAGATTTCGTAGTCTTGAATCTCATCAGGCTTAAAACTTGTTGATTCTGATACTTGAACCAGTAAATCTTCATATAGCTTAATGCCTAAAAGCATCTGCTCATGAACACCCTTATTTTTCAGTTTAAAAGCATCTTGTATCATTTCTTTTAAAGTCGACCATTGACTTAGAATGCCGCTAAGATGTTCTTTTTGTGCATGTTTGGCATCAAATCGAATCAAATTTCTACCAATCCTTTGTTTAGCCGTTTTTTCCCTTCACGACACAAGGACAACAGTGGACAAACTGGACATTGGGGATTTTGTGCTTTGCAATGATAACGACCGAAGAAAATAAGTTGGTGATGTGTTCTTGACCACTTGTCCATAGGCGTCTTTTTCATGATTGTTTCTTCAACTTGCAGAACTGAATCTTTCCAGCGACAGAGACCCAGACGTTTTGTCACTCGCTCCACATGTGTATCCACTGCCAATGCAGGGATATCAAACGCAACTGAAACGACAACATTTGCTGTTTTACGACCCACTCCAGGAAGTGTGGTTAACAAATCACGATTTGCAGGAACTTCACCATCAAATTGTTCAAGCAGCATTCGACACAAAGCTTGTATGTTTTTTGCTTTGTTACGAAACAATCCAATTGAACGTATATCATCCTGTAGTTCTTCCAGTGGCACACTTAAATAATCTTCCGGGGTTTGATACTTTGCGAATAAAGCCGGGGTCACTTTATTTACGAGTACATCCGTACATTGTGCAGAAAGCAATGTGGCGATTGTCAGCTCAAATGGATTGGCGTGAACGAGCTCACAATGAGCATCAGGGAACATTCTATCCATTTCTGATAAACAATACTCCCATTGACCTTTTGTCAGCATATTTTCACTTCCCTACTCTCGCTCTTCTAACCAATTATAGAATGGTACTTTATTTGATTTTTGCGGTTGCGTTGGTGGCGATGTTCTTTCCGGAACTGTGCGGAATTGACTTGCTTGTTTTTCAACATCCTGCATAGTTTTGACATTTTTCTTTTTCCACTCAAACAAAATGCGATCGATGTAGCGTAAGCTCATTTTTTGTGCAAGTACAGCTTCTTTCAAAGCTGCTCGAATCAATTCGGGTGATTGCTGATCTTGATCCATCCACATTGCAATAGTTTCACTTTCCATAGGGGAAAGGAAACGCCCGAATTCTTGTTCGAACAATCGAAAAATCTCGCCTTCTTGTTCTTTTTGAGTCATTACTTTCTGTGACGTTCTTTCTTCCAGAACTGTGTCAATCAACCGATTCCATAATGAGTGAAACGAAAAGGCTTCAATCAATACTCCTTTATCATCATATCTTTGTTGTATCGATAAATACCCTTTTTGGAACAATCTTTGCATATGTCGACTTACTTGTTCCGATGTAAAATGGGAACGTTCCACTAAATCATCTGGCGTGGGAAAATGATTTCCCTTATCGATAAACGCCACCATATGAAGAATTAAAAAGGCTTCATCATCCTGGATATCACACTTTTTGTAATGTTGAAAAAAGAGCTGGGAAATGGTTACATTTCCCTGCTCTGTCCACATACGGAGCCGATCTGGCTGTTGCTGTTGCATACCCGAACTCTCCTTTGTACTTATATTATTGAGTAAAAAACTCATGTTACGAATTTTAGCTGTTTTCTTTACTTTCCATCATGTCTAGTTCCGAAGCCCAGCTCGCACCTCCGCTTCAGGTACTCATTCGAAAACAGGTTTTCGATTCGTACCTTCCACCGTCGGAGTCGAGCTTGCGTGGGCTTCTGCACTTTTCTTGTTTATGGATATAAACGGTTTAATAAGCGTGGGAACGGAATAGCTTCACGAACGTGTTCTGCTCCACTGATCCATGCTACTGTTCGTTCTAATCCTAGTCCGAATCCTGAATGTGGCACGGAGCCTTGTTTACGCAGTTCTAAGTACCATGCATATGCTTTTTCATCCAGTTCGTGTTCTGCAAGACGTTGTTTCAATAAATCGTAATCGTGAATACGTTCTGAACCACCGATGATTTCGCCATAGCCTTCAGGTGCAATTAAGTCCGCACATAAAACGACATCATCACGTTCTGGGTGTGGCTGCATATAGAATGGTTTAATACCAATCGGATAATGCGTGATGAATACAGGCTTGTCATAATGTTCAGCAATTGCAGTTTCATGTGGTGCGCCAAAATCATCACCCCATTGAATATCATCAAACCCTTTTTCATGTAAGAATGTGATGGCATCGTCATAAGAAATACGTGGGAAAGGAGCTTGAATATGTTCAAGTTTCGTTACGTCACGATCAAGACGCTCCAACTCCAACTTACAGTTTTTCAGGACTGATTGAACAACGTAAGAAACATATTGCTCTTGCACCACAAGATTTTCTTCAAATTCCGTGAAAGCCATTTCCGGCTCAATCATCCAGAATTCAATCAGATGGCGACGTGTTTTTGATTTTTCAGCGCGGAAAGTCGGACCGAATGAGAACACTTTTCCAAGTGCCATAGCAGCCGCTTCCATATAAAGTTGACCTGATTGAGAAAGATAAGCATCTTCATCAAAATATTTGGTCTGGAACAATTCAGAAGTTCCTTCAGGAGCAGATCCAGTTAAAATCGGCGGATCTACTTTTGCAAATCCATTTTCATTGAAAAATTCATAAGTTGCACGGATGACTTCATTACGGATTTTCATAATGGCATGTTGTTTACGTGAACGCAACCATAAATGACGGTTATCCATCAAAAATTCAGTTCCATGTTCTTTTGGTGTAATTGGGAAATCAACTGCTTCGTGAATGACTTCGATATCTTTCACTTGAAGTTCAAAGCCAAACGAAGAACGCTCATCTTTAATAACTTCTCCGACAATGTACATTGACGTTTCCTGTGTTAAAGATTTTGCTTTGATAAATAATTCTTCTGCTACATCTGCCTTAACAACAACGCCTTGTACGAAGCCAGAACCATCGCGTAGTTGCAAGAATGCAATTTTTCCACTTGAACGTTTATTGGCTAACCAAGCACCTAATTTTACTGTTTCGCCTAAGTGTTTTGGCATTTCGTGAATCATAATTTTTTTCATAAATTCCTCCAGAAATTACAGCAAACCTTCTTGCCATTTTGATCGTACAAATGTATCTATACGTGACACTGCTTCTTCAAGTAAGTCGAGTGAAGTTGCGTAGGATAATCGAATATTTGATGGGGCTCCAAAACCAGAACCCGGAATGACCGCTACATTTGCCTCAGTCAGTAGTGCTTCTACAAATGCGTCAACTGAATCATAACCTGTTTTTGATGCTGCTTCAGAAACATCTGGAAATAAATAGAATGCTCCTTGTGGTTTTAATACTTTGAAACCTGGAATAGCTACAAGTTGCGGGAATATAATTTCCAGACGTGATTCAAACGCAGAACGCATTTCTTCTACTGTGTCCTGAGGACCATTATACGCTTCGATTGCAGCGTATTGAGAAGTAGTGACAGGGTTTGATGTGGAATGGCTCGCTAAGTCTGTCATTGCTGTGATGATTTCCTTGTTGCCCGCTGCATAGCCTATACGCCATCCTGTCATGGAATGTGATTTAGACACACCATTGATAATAATCGTACGCTCTTTTGCATCGTCTGAAAGTTGAGCAATGGAAATATGTTTGGCATCTCCATAAACCAATTTTTCATAAATTTCGTCAGATATTATCCAGATGTTCGCTTCTTTACAAACTTCTGCAATTTCCTGCAATTCAGTTTTTGAGTAAAGCATCCCGGTTGGGTTACTTGGAGAATTCAAGATAACGGCACGAGTCTTGTCAGTGATTGCTTGTTTAATTTGTTGGGCAGTAATTTTGTATTGTTGTTCAGCTGTACCTTCAATATAAATAGGTACGCCTCCTGCAAGTTTCACTTGTTCTGGATAACTTACCCAATAAGGGATGGGAATGATTACTTCGTCATTTTCATTCAATAGTACTTGGAACAATGTATATAAAACATGTTTCGCACCAATACCGATCAAAATTTCAGACGGTTGATATGTGATTTGTTGATCACGCTGTAACTTGTTGATAATTGCTTTTTTTAATGCTGGCAAACCGCCTGCTGGTGTATATTTTGTATAACCATCATTCATCGACTTGAATGCCGCATCCAAAATGTTTTGAGGAGTATTATAATCGGGCTCGCCTGCGCCAAGACCAATCACATCAATACCTTGTTCTTTTAATTCCTTTGCTTTTGCTGTAATGGCAAGTGTTGTTGACGGTGTCAATGTTTGAACACGGTTAGCTAATATAGGTTTCATCATCGATTGTCCCCTTTTACATATTCAATATGCGTTTCCACCATTTTCCATTTTCAAATAATAAATAAACGTAATTAAGCTTGTCGTTTTCATTTAAAAATGTAATTTCCCATACTGCATGATTTTGTTCCCAGCCAAGTTTAGTATGTAGCACCTCTTTGACTTCAAATTCATCTTGTACGGTTTTAATGGCTTGTTTTTTCGAAATGCCATCTTTCATAAGCACTTCTTCAATTTTTAATTTTTGATTGGAGGAAGGAATAAAAACAGCTTTTTCTTCTCCGTTTTCATCGATTCCAAGTACAGTAATATATGTATTTGTACTACTGTACACCTGTGAATCCGTCACTTCTTTTAACATTTCCTCACTAATAGCCACTTGTTCAGCATCCTGTTTTGCGCTTCTGAAAGGTTGTCCTGCTTTCCAGATGACAAACAAGCTGATACAAAGACTTAATGAAAGAATAAATACACTGATAAAAATAAACCATTTTTTCATTTCTGCACCTTACGTTTTATAAATTGTGAAAACGGCTTTCTCATGATTATCTTTTTCAAGTGCCAGGCCAAACATTAAATTTCTTTGTTTCAAAGTGCGATTCAAGGCGTCCACAATTTTATACAAGTCTGATTGATAGTCAACCGTAACTGTTGATATTACTTCAATTCTGCTTTCCATTTTGTAACCCCTACTTTCTTCGCTCATACTTTCTCATTATACCAATTTTCAAGGTCCAAGACCATATCTTCTAGGGATACTTTCTTAACTGGGATATCTGGCAAAGCACGAATAAACTCTTTTCCATATGATTTCGACTCAATTCTGCGATCGAGGACAATAAATACGCCACGATCGGTTGATGAACGAATCAGACGGCCAAAGCCTTGACGGAATCTAAGAATCGCTTCAGGCAATGCCAGTGATGAAAAAGAATTGATTCCTTGTTTGGTCAGACGGTCAGCTTGTGTTTTGAATACAGGCTCATCCGGTGAAGAAAACGGCAACCGTACCAAGATGACTGCAGATAATGCATCTCCCGGTACATCGACACCTTCCCAAAAACTATTCGTACCAAACAATACGGACTTTCGGAACCTCTGGAATGATTTCAATAATTTCATGCGGCTACCCGATGTCATGCCTTGGGCGAATAACATATAATCTTCAAGCAATCCTGTATCTTGAATCAAATCGACTGTTTTTCGCAACATGTCCTGTGATGTGAAGAGCACAAAACATCGGCCTTCCGTAATCAGAACCGTTTGAATGACTGCATCGGCTACTGCTTCGATAAAATCAGATTGTGAGACATGCTGAATATCCGGCATATCATCGACAATGAATAAATTGGCTCCTTGGTAGAAATCTTTTGGCGCAGAGTAATTTTTTATGGACACCGTCTCTGGAAGCCCCAGTTGATTGACGATGAAACGATTATTTCCTGGGACAGATAACGTACCTGACGTCCAGACGATGCCAGCACTGCCTCTCCAATCATTAAATATTTCATTGACCGCCTGAGTACTGTCAATCGGTTTTTTATACACATGCAGGCTACCTGGAATGCTTCTGCGATCCATCTCCACCCATACTGAATGTTCTGCAGGAGAAGATAGGAAAATATTGACCCATTCACCTGTCTTGATTTTCATTTCGTTCAACCAATATTGCCATTCAGCAGCAACTAGTTTATCGGCATGTGTTGATTCAAGCTGACTTTTAGACATTCTCTCGAGTAAGTGTTGGGCAATTGTCACCCATCTTTGAAGGTATTGGTAAACTTCATCGAGCAATTCATAATCCAGATCTAAATCTTCGAACAAAATCGTTTGTTTCGAATGAGATTTTGTCGCAGTCTTACGGCGGACACTCTGAATAATGGATTGAATCGCTTCATCAAACTTGTCACTACACCTCATATAAATCCGATCAAGTTCATCGAACGAATAAATCACATCCACCCCATGTTTCTCCAAAACATTGGAGAAAGAAAAGGTTAATTGTTCCTGATCGCGGGTTCCAAGTTGACCAAATACATATTTCCACTGCGTGTATGAAAAGATTCTTTCATCACGTGTATTCGCAGCTTGTACAAATTGATGTGCTTCATCAATAATAAATCCACTGATTTCATTCTTGAGTAGTGGCTCCAGCCTATGCCGATCAGTAAAGAGCATGGCATGGTTGGTAATAAGAATATCTGCATGCTGACTTTGAAGCAATGCATATGAATGAAAATCATGGTCATTCACTTCCGTTGTCTTAACGGAAAATGCATTTTTCCGGACTTTGTCAAGGAAAAATTGACCGCCACTTGAAACGTTCAGTTCCCCAACATCACCTGTTGTAGTTCTTGTTAACCAAACTAACAGCTGGCAAATAGCAAACGTTTCATCATAAGATTCGTCTTTTGCACGCAGTAATTCCTCAAAGCGGTGCAAGTCGAGATAATGTCTAGCACCTTTCAAAATCGCAACTTGAACTCTATTTTTTACAATGGCTTCTAATTTCGGTATTTCAACGTCATATAGCTGCTCCATTAAGTGAGTAGTGTATGTGCTGATTAATACTTTTTTGTTTTGTTGTTTCGCATAGAAGTAACTTGGAATTAAATAACTTAACGTCTTTCCGAGTCCCGTCGATGCTTCAATGGCCAGTTCATTTTTTTCCTGAAAGGTTTGCCATATGGCATCCATCATCTGAAACTGTCCTTCGCGTTCTTTGAAGTCCTGTAACCCTTCTGAAAAATAGAGACGTTTCTGGTTCTTGGTTTCAGGATAGAAAATGGAAGATTCCATTGGACCTTGCATGAAATACTTCTGTCGAAGCGGAATGCCTTTATAAAAATCGTAATTTTCGGATTTGAGCATTTTTCGCTTTCTTTGAAGGGCTTCGAAAAATAAAGTAGAGATATCGAATTTCATCTGAAATGATCGTTTATGAATTAGTTCTAGTGTTTGAATCGGCAGTTTTTCTATTTCTTTCATACACTCTATAAATAATTCAGCGGTCGCATAGGCATCATCGTCTGCACGATGGGCATTTGTCAGTTGGATGCCCCGTTCTTGGGTAATATCCTGTAATTTATAACTGAAAGACGTCGGAAACAGTAAACGTGACAGTTCAACGGTATCCATTTTTTTGCCTTTCCATAAAGGGAGTCCCATACGCTTGAATTCGGCTTGTACAAAAGATAAATCAAAATTCGTATTATGCGCAACAAAGATACAATCTTCCAGCATGTCATAAATGTCTCCGGCCACATCTTCAAAAATCGGTGCATCTTTGACATCATCATCTGAAATATTGGTCAAGTCTTGTATGAATAAAGGGATTTTTTTACCTGGTTGAATGAAGGTTGAAAAAGTAGATTGGATTTGCCAATCTCGTACGAATACAACGGCAAATTGAATCATCCGATCCCCTTTTGCAGGCGAATGACCCGTCGTTTCAATATCTACAACGGCATAAGTAGGGCTTAACATAAAATATCAGCTCACAATTTAGACTTCTAACAAAAAAATTGTATCACAAAACATCTGTGGAAGTGTAACTGACACGATGTGATGAGGTCTATTTCAAAAAGGAGGTTATAGACAAATGGACAAATGGAAACATTTCACCGCCATTTTTATCCTGGCTTTTTCATTATCTGCTTGCAAAACGATTCACCCTATAAAAAGACACTATTCCAGCCTGGATTCCGGTTTGCTTTTGACTTCCCCTGTATAATTTACCTGAGCAAAAAACCTCCGATGTTGAAAATTTGGCAGGTTCCTTCATTTTACTCCGTTTGTTTTCATCATTTCTTATAAACAAAAAGGTTATTTGGAATTTTTATGGAATATATATTTATATCTATTATATTATTCTCATTCCGAATAACTTTTAAGATTATTTGAGAGGAAGTTGGCTTATAAAAAAAGAGAAAGAGAAAAAGAAAAGAATTATATACTCAGTCATATCATTAACAATGATATCAGTTATTTTTTATATGCTATATTTGAATAGCTGGAATCAAAAACAATATTTTTTGGATAATGTCCAATATCCATTAGTCGAATTACAAGGTATTTTGCAACAACAAGAAACAGAAGGTTGGAACAACCCTCAGATTGTTTCGAACCAATTAAATCTTATTCTTGATGATCTTTGGTATGGAACGGCTTCCCATACATTCCCCTCCAAAGGACTGAGTAAAGAAGAAATGGAAACCATCCAAAAGATTGCTTCTGCATTAAATCAATTACCGACAAATTCAAATTACCAATTAAGCACTTGGACAGAAGAAGATATAAAGAAAGCTCAATTTGTAAATCAAGCACTCATTAAAGCTGAACTGAAAATGGAGAATACAATTTCTGTAGACTGGGACTACTTCATGGCGCAATGTGAAATATTGCAACAAGAATTAATGTTTATAAATCAACCTTGAGCAGTCACCTTAAATGAATTACATCATAAAAAAGAGGAAAGAAGTGAGATCACTTCTTTCCTTTTTTTATTCTGTACATATTGAAATATAGCTTTTACTTACATTATTGTTGCTTCAGGTTCGTAGCTGATGATTTCACGAATTGAATTATTTTCACCCATGATAGCAACAGTTGGTTTATGGTCTTTTGCTTCATCGTTCATCACGTATGCATACGACAAAATAATGACAACGTCGCCTTTTTGAACAAGACGGGCAGCTGCTCCATTTACACAAATAACTCCACTACCTCTTTCGCCGGCAATGATATACGTTTCAAAACGTGCACCGTTATTGTTGTTTACGATATGCACTTTTTCATTTGGCAGCATACCGACTGCATCCAAAAGATTTTGATCGATAGTGATACTGCCTACATAATTTAAATCCGCTTCTGTCACGACAGCGCGGTGAATTTTTGAATTTAACATCATTCGTAACATAGATTATTCTCCTTTATTGTTCAAAATTAAATTATCGATTAGCCGTGCTTTTTCGAAAAAGACAGCTACCGCTAAAATAATCGAATTGTTATTTGATAAATTATTTGTCAGGTCGGGATAGCTTAACAGTTCCACATAATCAATATTCCCTGACGTGCCATTTTCGATGTGTTGTATGGTTACTAATTTAGCTTTCTCTGCATCCTGGTTCTTTTGATAATCTTCCAGTCCAATTTGTATCGCTTGTTGGATAAGTGGTGCTTCGACACGTTCTTTTTCACTTAAGAATACATTTCTTGAACTTTTAGCTAAACCGTCCTCTTCCCTAACTGTTGGGACTCTGCGAACTTCTAGAGGAAAATTATAATCTCTTACATACGTTTCAATGATTGCTAGTTGCTGAGCATCTTTTTGGCCGAAATATACTTTAGTCGGCTCAACCAGATGGAAAAGCTTTGTGACAACTTTCAAGACACCATCAAAATGTCCAGGTCTTGAAGCACCACAAAGAACATCAGCTTGAGCACCTGCACGGATTGTAATGCCGCCATCTTGCGGATACATTTCTTCCGCTTGCGGAAAGAACAACAAATCGACTCCTGCCTCAACGGCCATTTTCGTATCCCTTTCTAAATCTCGGGGATATCTATCCAAATCCTCATTCGGACCAAATTGTGCAGGATTGACAAAAATACTCATGACCACAAAGTCATTTTCTTCTCTTGCGTGTTTGACTAAAGACATATGTCCTTCATGCAAAAAGCCCATCGTTGGCACAAAGCCGATGCTTTTACCGGCTTGTTTCGCTGCTTTTACGTTTTCTTTTAGATCATTGATTAACTGAACTTGAATCATTGTTTTCCTCCGTATAACTGCTGGAATTCTTCATCTTTCATTGTGAATCGGTGTTCAACTGCTGGAAATTCACCTGATTTCACTTCATTAACATATTGTGTCAAGCCGTCTTCAATTTCTTTGCCTGCACTCGCATAAGCTTTAACAAACTTAGGCATATGATGGCTACCATAAGTCACGGTGTCATGGAATACTAGAACCTGACCATCCGTTTCTGCGCCAGCCCCAATGCCGATAACGGGAATCGTCAAAGATTCTGTGATTGATTTAGCGAGTTGGTAAGGAATACATTCCAGAACAACCATAATGGCACCTGCCGCTTCACACGCCTTGGCATCTTCAATTAGTTTTTGAGCAGCTTCCGCAGTTTTCCCTTGTACTTTATAGCCACCTGATACACTTGCAGATTGTGGAAGCAACCCAAGATGAGCCACTACGGGAATACCAGTACGTGACAATAAACGGATGACGTCGATAATTTCATCCGCACCTTCAATTTTCAGTGCTTGTGCATTTGTTGCCTGGAAAAGGCGAATGGCATTCGAAAGTGTAGTGTCCGTTGTCCCGTGGTAGGATCCAAATGGCATATCCACAACAAGGAAGGTATCTTTTGCACCTCGTCTTGTTGCTTTTCCATGATGAATCATATCTTCCATTGTGACAGGAATCGTCGAATCATATCCAAGCACAACCATGCCTAGGGAATCTCCCACAAGCAAAATTTCAACGCCTGCACTTTCTGCAATTTTTGCAGATGGATAGTCATAAGCAGTTAACATAATAATTTTATCGTTCTCTTTTTTCATGTTGATAAAATCGGTCGTCGTTTTCATTTCCTAGCTCCTCTCTTCGGAGAGAAAACCAAAATAAAAACCCTACTGACCAGAAATGGACAGAAGGGTTGCGTAGGATAAGTAATTGGTTTCCTCCGTCCCTGTCGATTAAGATCAAGGCAGAATTATTTAATTTATAAAGATCTTCTTGTATTCATCAGGTGCAGTTCTACAAAGATACTGCCCTTCGCTTTTACTATAACAGAAATAAATTGGACATTCCATCTTGATTTACTTTTATTAATTTTGTATTTCGATATCAGCAGAATAAATTCCGTGAATCTGACCATCGTCGGTTTTGACTTGTAAAACCCCATCATTTGTAATGCCGAGAGCCAAGCCTTCAATTTGCTGATTAATCATGCTCGCTTTTATTCGTTTACCGAGTGTGCACGAATAACTTTCCCATAGGATCTTCAATGGCTCAAAACCGTGCGTTATATATAAATCTGTATAAATTTCTAAATGATGCAAAATTCGTGCAATTAGTTGAGCACGATCGACTGGTTGTCCAGAAACCATTTGAATGGAAGTGGCGATCGATTGTATTTCTTCAGGGAAATCTGTTTCTAACTGGTTAACATTCACTCCGATTCCCAAAATGATGGCATGAACACGGTCCATGTCGGCCTGGAGCTCTGTCAATATTCCAGTACATTTCTTCCCATTTATTAATAAGTCATTCGGCCATTTAATCTCTGCGCGAACGTCTGCTATATCTTCTATAGCTCTAGTGACTGCTACTGCTGCAACCAACGTGAACTGCGGTGCTTTCGTAGGCGGTATTTCCGGTCGAATGATTACACTCATCCAAATGCCTTTTCCTTGCGTAGAAGTCCATGCTCGTGCCAAACGGCCTTTTCCTGCCGTTTGTTCTTCACAAACGACAATCGAGCCATCAGGTGCTCCCGATTGTGCAAGTCGATGGGCGATAGGCTGAGTCGAAGGGCAAGTTTCTTCATAATGAATTGACTGGCCAAACCGTTTGGATGTCAAATACTGATTAATTTTGGCGGCTTGCAAAGAGTCTGGAGAGGATGTCAATACATATCCTTTTTTCTTAATGGAATTAATCACAAATCCTTCTTCTTCAAGTTCCTTAATATGTTTCCAAATAGCTGTTCGAGATAATCCAAATTCATCTGCTAATTGTTGGCCCGAGACAGGCTGACCTTTTGCAGATAATAAACGTTTCTTAATTTCATATTTCACTGTTGGATTCATTCATTATCCATTCCTTTATTTTGGTAGCATCATTCACTACTTTTTTATGAAGCACAGCCATTTCAATCTCTGCCAATGCTTCTTTGAGCCAAGGACCACCACGCTTGTTAAACCAATCCATCAAATCTTTCCCTGAAATGACAAGATCCGCTTTTGATTGAATTGGTAAGGAACGTTTGAGTTTTATTATAGTATCGATTGGCATCGGTGGAATCTTATTTCTCAATAC
This sequence comes from Paenisporosarcina sp. P4_B8, assembly GCF_056402175.1. NCBI lineage: Bacteria > Bacillati > Bacillota > Bacilli > Caryophanales > Caryophanaceae > Paenisporosarcina > Paenisporosarcina sp. P4_B8. Next base: position 72,115 of record NZ_JBFUHX010000007.1, read on the forward strand.
ATGAACGAGGCTCTCTGCATTGATAAGAATATCTTCATTAAAAGAGTATAGATCATCTCTTGTAAACAAACGTTCAAATCGAATTTGAGTGGCTTTAACCAGTTGACCAATTTGTTGTTTCGATTCATTCGATAATTTAAAATTTCTGGTCAGTTCGGACACAGATGAGGTTTCCTGCAATAAACAAAGAAAGGACCAACATATCAAGCTGTTGCGAGGATTTCCTAGTTGCGCCCATTTTTCATGTTGGAATGGGAAATCTCCTGGCAGTTGATCGGACAATTTGCTGGTGAAGAGATAGCTCATTCCATTTTGTAAGTTCGAGCTAACCCACATTTTTTCAAGTTCAGCAGTCACTCGCTCAACCGATACATATGAAAGATTTACCGCGCAAAATTGGATGGCTTCCAACGATTTGTCGTCAATTGTAAAACCGAGCTGAGCACTGAAACGTACAGCTCTTAGCATACGTAAAGCATCTTCCTGAAAACGATCAGTAGGATTGCCGACAGTTCGAATGATTCGGTTTTCTAAATCAAGTCTTCCATCGAACAGATCGATAATCTGAAAACTTTCAGTCATGGCTAGTGCGTTCATTGTGAAGTCTCTACGCTTCAAATCTTCTTCGAGAGAAAGGACAAACTTTACATCCGTTGGTCTTCGGTGATCTGCATATTCCCCGTCGCTTCTAAATGTTGTGACTTCAATGGGAATATGACTTTCAAGAACTAGGACCGTTCCATGGGCAAGTCCGACATCGACCGTCCGTTTGAATATTTTTTTTACTTGTTCTGGTAAAGCGCTGGTAGCGATGTCGATATCATTGGCTTCTTTTTGACGCAAAAAATCGCGCACTGCTCCTCCGACAAATACGGCTTCATATCCATTTTCTTTCAGCTTTTTAATAATTGCTGTACCAGCTTGCCAATGTTCAGTTGTGAGCATATTGACGAACCACTTTCTCGTACAGTTCTTCGTATTGGTTCACGATGATAGAAGAATGGAATTTTCGAGTCACCGCTTCAATGGAAGCATTTCTCATGCGTTTATGTAAGTCATTATTCTTTAATATCTTCAAAGCATTACATGCCACTGCTTCAACATCGTTTAAAGGGACAATGTAGCCATTTTCTCCGTGGTCTATTACTTCTGGTATTCCGCCTACATCGGTGCCGATACAAGGTACACCACAGGCCATTGCTTCCAATAATACCAACCCGAACGCTTCCTTTTCCGACAGAAGTAATTTCAAATCACTTATAGAGTACAATTCAGACACATTATTCTGTTTTCCTAAAAACAGCACATCATTTTGTAATCCCAAGGAATCGACTTGTTTAATGATGTTATTCATTTCAGGCCCATCTCCGACAAGAAGTAATTTAGAAGGCATTTCTTTACGTATATAAGCAAAACTTGAAACAACATCTTCAACATGCTTCACCTTTCGGAAATTCGAAACATGAATGACTACCTTTTCATCCTCATGAATATTGAAATAAGACTTTACATTCGTTGATTTGGATGGAACATATTCGCGTTCATCAACAAAATTATAGATGGTTTCAATCGTCTGAGATGGTTGTATTAATTGATAAGTTTCTTCCTTCAATGAATTGGAAACTGCCGTTACCACATCTGATTTTTCAATTCCATAGCGGATGGCACCTGTAAGAGATGAATCGTAACCCAAGACACTAATATCTGTACCATGCAATGTTGTCACGATTCCCACATTTTGTGCGGCCATGTCTCGTGCCAGCACTGCACATACCGCATGTGGAATAGCATAATGCACATGAAGTATGTCCAAGTTTTCTTTTTGGACCACTTCAGCCATTTTACTCGCCAGGGCGATATCGTAAGGAGCATATTGAAAGACAGAATAACTGTTTACTTCCACTTGATGAAAGAAAATATTTGGAACCATGCGATTTAACCGAAAAGGCATGCTGGACGTAATGAAATGAATTTCATGACCACGCTCTGCAAGGAGCTTCCCCAGTTCAGTTGCGATTACTCCTGATCCCCCTACTGTTGGATAGCAGGTAATGCCAATTTTCAATTTCTTCATGAAACCACTTCCTTTCTTAAGAACGTCTTTCTTGTAGTAATCGCCAATCAATAAAGCCCTCTTTCAGACCTTTTAATAAAACTTCTGCAGTGCCCATATTGGTAGCCAAAGGAATTTGATACACATCACATAATCGAATCAACGCAGTCACATCAGGCTCATGAGGTTGGGCAGTCAACGGATCACGGAAGAATATAATCATATCCATTTCATTATTTGCAACCATGGCACCTATTTGCTGGTCGCCTCCAAGTGGACCCGACTGAAAACGAATTACGGCTAAACCTGTTTCATCGATAATCCGTTGTCCCGTGGTTCCTGTAGCGTAGAGTTCATGCTCATCCAAAATGTTACGATAAGCTGTCACAAACTGGATCAGATCATCTTTTTTACGGTCATGCGCAATTAAAGCTATTTTCATGAGTTCGCATCCTATCATTTATAAAATGTTTTCGAGTCCATACACAAGTTCTTTTAAATCCATTACCTGGTTTATAGAAAATGTCACGCCAGACATAAAAGATTGTCGATTGAAAGAATCATGTCGCAGTGTGAACAGCTGCCCATCTCCACCAAACATCACTTGTTGGTGAGCTACCAATCCAGGTAGTCGTACACTATGTATTGGTATTCCATCATAGGATGCACCTCTTGCACCTGGCAACGTTTCTTCTTCTAATGGATGTCCTTGTTTATGTGCTGGTCGTACTTCTGCAATCATTTGAGCTGTTTTATAAGCTGTACCAGATGGGGCATCTAGTTTTTGATCATGGTGCATTTCAATGATTTCAACATCCGGAAAATATGCAGCAGCCATGGTTGCGAATTTCATCATCAAAACGGCACCTATCGCAAAGTTAGGTGCAATAATGCAACCTAGTTCATTATCCTTTGCAATTTTCGTGCATAACTCTAGCTGGGCTTCGCTAAACCCAGTTGTGCCGATTACTGGTCTTACATCATTTTGCAAACACATCGTCGTGTGTTCAAAGACTTGATGGGGTGTAGTCAAGTCTAAGAAAACATCTGGTCTGATTGCTGAGATCAGACTATCTAGATTCAAAAATACGGGTACATCATAGCCTGCAGGAAATTCTGGAGACTCACTTAATAGATCGCCTATTTCTTTATGATCAAGTACTGCTACTAATTCCATATTCTCATTATTCATGATAGTATGTACAGCTTCTTGTCCCATTTTTCCTCGTGGTCCACCTATAGCAACTCGAATCATTATTCTTCCTCCTTTAACGTCCAACGATTTTTATCTCTTGAGTTAAATTTGTCCATTACACGGTCATGTGCTCGTTGCATATCAATGTTCTCAGAATTGGCAAAACAGATAAGAACGAACAGCAAATCGCCTAATTCTTCTTCCATGCTCTTTTTTGCTTCAGTCAATTTTTTCTTCTTTATACCATGCACATGTTGAACTTCCCTTGCCAATTCACCTAGTTCTTCAGTCATTCGTGCAAGCATTTCAAAGGGAGGGAAATAACCTTCTTTAAATTTCCCAATATAATCGTCGACTTCTTTTTGCAAAGTTTGAATAGTTTTCTCAGTCGTCATTCTTTTCACGCTCCTATCCTTATCCTAATAATAAGGAATGATGTTGTCAAAATACTAAAAATGAATGATAATAACGAAGGATTCTTTTTCAGAAAATGGGGTGTTTCAGTGTTGAAGGGCATTAAGTTTAAAAATATATTTTTCATTATGTTAGGTGCAGCAATATTCAGCTTTGGTTTTGTTCATTTTAACATTCAAAACGAGCTTGGTGAGGGTGGATTTAGTGGAATCACCTTAATATTATTTTTTGCATTCAAACTAGATCCAGCTTTAATGAATTTGATACTTAATATTCCCATGTTTATTCTGGGGTGGCGCCTTCTAGGGCAAAAAGTATTTGTATATACAATCATCGGGACTGTCTCCGTATCAATATTTTTGAAGATTTTTCAAATCTATGAAATCAATATACATATACAAGATGATTTGTTCCTTGCTGCCCTTTTCGCAGGAGTTTTTGTTGGCGTGGGCCTTGGTATCATTTTCAGATATGGCGGCACGACAGGAGGCGTGGATATCATTGCCAGACTGGCGCATAAATACTTTGGCTGGAGTATGGGAAAAACGATGTTCATGTTTGATGCAGCGGTCATTCTACTTTCCTGGTTAACATTCTTGGATTCACGTTCCATGATGTATACGTTAGTGGCGGTCTTTATTGGAGCGCGGGTGATTGATTTTGTGCAGGAAGGTGCCTATGCAGCACGTGGTGCATTTATTATTTCGGAATTCCAAAGTGAGATTGCAGATCGAATCGCAAACGATATGGAACGAGGCGTAACCGTATTAAGAGGTTTTGGACATTTTACTAAAGCTGACCGTGAAGTCTTGTATTGTGTGGTAGGTAAGAACGAAATTGTTCGCTTAAAAAGCATCATCACATCCATAGATCCCCATGCCTTTGTTTCAATGACTGAAGTACATGACGTTATGGGCGAAGGATTTACGTTGGATGAACAAAAACGTCCACTGGATTAAGCAAATGATATAAGTTAGTTGGATATAAAAAACTCACGTGGCATGTCAATCATGCACGTGAGTTTTTTTTGATTCTATTCGTCTCGGCTCATGCCTGTATAAATCAACACTAAACGTAACAACTCAAGAACCCCTACTGCAGCTGCAGCAACGTACGTCATGGCAGCGGCATTCAATACTTTACGTGCATGTTTTTCTTCTTCGTTACGGATGACTCCAAGAGTAACGATTTGAGTCATGGCACGGCTTGAAGCATTGAATTCTACTGGCAATGTAACAATTTGGAACAATAACCCCACGGCTAACAAAACAATTCCCAATAACAACATATTGGACATGCTTGCAAAAATCCCGATCATTACGAAAATCCATGATGCATTTGAAGAAAAGTTTGCTACAGGTACTAACATGTGGCGGAATTTCAAAAATGAATAAGCTTCTTTATGCTGAATCGCATGTCCAACTTCATGGGCAGCAATTGCAGTACCAGCGACTGAAGCTTCATGATAATTGTGCGAAGATAATGCGACAATTTTCGTCATAGGATTGTAGTGATCGCTCAAGTAACCGCGACTTTCAACCACTTTAACATCTTGTAAACCGTTTTGATCTAAAATTAAACGTGCTACCTGAGCACCAGTCATCCCCGATGTAGAACGTACTTTTGAGTATTTTTTATACGTACTCTTTACTTTATATTGCGCGTAAATTGGTAACAATAATAATACGGCAAAATATATCAAAAAACCCAAATGTATCATCTCCCTATTTTCTATCTACCACCTATTTTATCTGCCCTGCAATAAATGAGCAACTATTTAGGCTGCTGAAGTGGTGACGATTTAGTGACCTTAATCGCAAGTAATATACAAGCGATTGATAACCAGAATGTAAAATAGCCGATTGCCTGAACATGTTCGCTCAAGCTACGATAGATTGGCATTTGTCCAAAGACATAGTCAATAACATCATTATGTAACGTCCAGATCGATGCTATCAAAATATGTTTCCACGTGAATTTATAGTTAGGTATATATAGTACTGCTTGTACGGCCATCGCAAAATGACTCGCAATCAACATCCATCCGACCGCACCAATTGGACTCCCTTCAAATTGCGTCCAAATGTTCATTACTACTGCCCATAATCCATATTTTACAAGCGTAATCAAAGCGAGAGCTTCAATAAGCTTGAAATTTCGGTTAATCAGCCATCCAAATAGAGCAATTGAGAAAAATAAGCTGGCTGTGGGACTATCGGGCACGAAAATCAAGAAAATCGGATCCGTTATTGCAAGTTGCCACCCATACCAGTAATACCCATAAGCAGTTCCTAAAATATTTACGATGAGCAACAACCACATGAATGATTTATGAAATAATATGAATTTAATTTGAGTAAGTAAAGTATGCACTTCCTACGACTCCTTTATGTACAAAAAAAGAGCCAGTTTCCTGACTCTCTTTTTAAAATCAATTATGGTGTTAACTCATCAATGAATGTAGCTAACTCTTTTAATTCTTCATCAGTACCTTTGAACGAGCCAGCTGGCATTGTACCTTTACCATTTTTCGCGATTTCCATAATTTCTTCAGCCGTTTTATCAGTAGCTGCTAAAGATGGACCGATACCACCTTCAAATGCATTACCGTGACAGCCTATACAAGATGCTTCAGAGTAAATTTTATACCCTTCCGCTTCTGTGTCGAATTGTGCTTCTTCACGAATTTCACCTTGAGCTTTTGCTGCTTCCCAGTCATGGTTGACCACTGATTCCCAAGTAAGGTAAATCATTGATGCCAATGCAAGTAGCATAAATGCCGTTGGTAAAGGTCGTTTAAATGGACGACGTTCTGGACCTTTGTCCAAGAATGGTGCAAGCATTAGTGCACCAAACGCAAGTCCTGGAATAACGATTGCTCCGATAACATTATATGGACCAGAAGCAAATTCATATTTTAACAATTGATATAAGAACAAGAAATACCAGTCCGGTAGTGGAATGTAACCTGTATCTGTTGGATCCGCTTGGCGTTCAAGTGGTGATGGATGTGCAACAGTCAAGATTAAATAACCAATTAAGAAAACGGAACCAACCAACCATTCTTTCAATAAAAAGTTTGGCCAGAAAGCTTCTGTTTTACCCGGATACTCGGAATAGTCTTTTGGAATATTCGGTTTGCGATTAGCAGGTACACGAGAATCCCCGACAAATTTCATCCCTTTTCCGCGATGCATATTGTCCCCTCCTTTTAGAAATCATCAAAGACGCTGTTTTTTTACAACGGTCCTGAAATACCTTGTTTACGAATCATGATAAAGTGTGCTGCAAGCAACCCAAGCAAAGCAGCTGGTAAGAAGAATACATGAATCGCAAAGAATCGTGTTAGCGTTTGTGCACCGAGAATGTGTTCATCGCCGGCTAACAAGGTTTTAATAGCTCCTCCGATAAATGGCACGGATGCAGCAATTTCAATACCTACTTTCGTTGCAAACAACGCTTTCATGTCCCAAGGAAGTAGGTAACCCGTGAATCCTAAACCTAACATGACGCCTAAAATCAATACGCCAACAACCCAGTTAAGTTCACGAGGTTTTTTATAAGAACCTGTAAAGAATACACGTAATGTATGAAGGAAAATCATAACGATTACAAGTGAAGCTCCCCAGTGATGCATACCACGCACAATTTCACCGAATGCTACTTCGTTTTGTAAGTAGTAAACGGATTTCCATGCATTTTCAATATCTGGCGTATAGTACATTGTTAAAAACATACCCGAAAGAATTTGAATCACAGTGACGAAGAACGTTAAGCCCCCGAAACAATAAACGAATGCTGAAAAATGATGTGCAGGGTTAACGTGCTCTGGAACTTCATGATCTGCAATATCACGCCAAATAGGAGTAATATCCAGACGTTCATCCACCCAATCATAAATCTTATTTAGCACTGACGTCGTACCCCCTTACTTTAAACTAATGTATTTGGTCGTGTTTTACCGATTTGTAAAAGACCATCTTTCACACGTACTTCGAACTCATCCAACGGACCTAGAGGTGGTGTTTTTGGTACGTTCTTACCATTCTTCTCATATCGACCACCGTGACATGGACAGAAGAATTGATCCGGGTGATCCGGGCTACCTGCCCAGTTTACCGTACAACCTAAATGTTTACATACTGGAGATAGCGCGATAATTTTGTCGCCCTTTTTGTAAACCCATGCAGTGCTTGTGACTTCAGATGTATACCATGCATCTACTTGTTCAAATGAAAAGTCTACGCGTTCCGGCACATCAGTGATATCAGCCACTTTTTTATCAGTTGGTACAAAGTCTCCGCCTCCAGCTTTTTGCAATACTGGATCGATTGCAAAACGAACCATCGGCATTAACATACCTGCAGCCATAAACCCACCAACACCGGTTAGTGTGTAGTTTAGGAATTGACGTCTTGATACACGATTGTTACTCATCCTTTTCCCCCCTCTAACTTTAAAGGTCAGTCCAACGGACATACTTATACAAAAAATAGTAAAACTAGGACAGTTCTATGATAGCTCAATAAAAAACGGAGGTCAATATTCCATTCGTTGCGAACATCTACTTTGTGAACATTTCTTGAAGCTTATTGAACTGCTTATTCCCAGCGATTTGCAAATACCGGAATTATTTGTCTTAATTGATCTTCCAGAACGGATTGACGCAACTTCTGGTCCATGTGTTCAAGTGGTATAGAAGGCGTATAAATAACGTTTAATTCACTTACTTCATTTCCCCACGTCATATCGCATGAAACAAAAAACAAGTGCTTAAAGCCCGCTTCATTCAACGTTTCCGTCCATTCATTCCCTAATTGTTGCCTATTGGAGCGCTTCGTATACGATACCGGTGGCATTAACACCACTCGTCCTTTAAATTGATTTTCGATAAAAGCGGTAAGAGACATCAAAAATTCAGCGCTTGATGCATTTTGTTTCAGTTGGCTGGCTTGTCCATCGATTAGTAACAAAGGGACTACGGCTGTATCAACAAATTCTTTCTGTTCTAAAAATACATTTATATCTTTTGAGTTCCAGTACATATCTTCATTTCCTCTCAACAAAAAACTTCATCGAATATACGATGAAGTTAAGATTTGGATGATTCTTTCATCCCTTGTAGCAATTTAGACAATTCAAAAAATCGTTCTTTATCATTGGCGTCCAAAGCTTCATCAATTTGTTTCAATATATGTTCTTCTCTAAATGAATTCATGCTAACTTTGAGCACTTCTTCAGCTATAAGACGATCTTTGTCGTTAATATGCAGGTATTTCGGCATAAATGGATTTTCTTCTAAAACCGCCAAATACTCTGAACTTGGTGGTACATTTGGAAAATTCAACTGAATAAACATGTCTTCATTTGGATTTAAACGTAAGTCGTGAAATGATTTCTCGGCATCTGCAGTCATTAAATTTCCTTTGTAAAAGCGAAACGGCACGCCATTCGACTCTGTAACAGACATAACCATCGCTCTTGGGCAGTAATGTGCTTCTTCTACAAAATGTACTTTTTGGAGTAAATCATCATGACTTAACAAATAATTGAGGATCCATACGCATTCTCGTCGTTTCATTTGATATCGTTTCAAAAACCAACGCACAAATTCTTTCTTTTCCATCACAGAAACAGATGCGGTCATACTACTCCTCCTTTCACGACAATGATTCAATCAGGTCTTGCCATCTTTCTTCATGAGGTTGTAAAAGAACTAATTGTCTACCTATTTCTAGGGCTTCATCACGTTTTCCTTCTTCCAACAGAAAATAAACGTATTTTTCCATGAACAACGGGTCTTCCTTATGATCAGTATATGCCAAAGAATAAAAATCGTATGCACGTTCAAAATTTTCTTCTTTCGCATAGGCATCAGCTGCAAATGGGTATAACGCGGACCAATCATCTTGATTATTTGAAATAATCTCAATCAATTCAATGACATCCTGATCGCGTTCTTCTGCGTGTAAATATGACACTAGAGTCAATGTCGCTTCCATATATTCTGGGTCCAGTGCGATTGCCTGACGCAAATGCTGTTCAGCTTCTATCACTTTACCCAGTTTCAAGGCCATTTTGCCGGCAAATAAATACAATTCCTTATCATATTCATCTCGACTTAATCCTTCTAGAATTGCCTGGTATGCTTGTTCATGGTCTTCAAGCATGCTATAGGCTTGCGACAGGAGCAAGTGTGCAGAGAAATAGTCTGGGTCCAATGTCTTTACTTCGTTCAGTTTACGAACCGATAAATCATACTGCCCCGCTTGGAATGCGGCATATGCATAACCAAAAAGTAAATCTGGCGTAACATGGTTTGACAGTGATTCTTCGTAAAAAGGAATGGCATCTTCATATGCCGCTCCAGCACTGTAAACTTCCGCTAAACGTTCGGATAAACGTACCCCGGCAATTTCATCTGTTGTGGTTTTTAAGTTTTCATATAGTCGTGCAGCTTCGAGATACTTTCCTGTTTCAAGTAAAAGTTCCGCTTTGGCAAAAATCAATAAAGGTTCTCCCGGCAATAGTGCGAGTGCTTGGTTGATTTTTTGCTCTGCCGATTCGTAAAACCCTTGCATTTGATAATAATCGGCTAGACTCAGTAATGCTTGTGGATATTCTTCCTCATGCTCTTCAATGCTTGTCAGCAAAAGTAAGGCTTCATCTTCTTCGTCAATTTCCATGAGTATCTGTGCTCTATCAATCTTGATCTGCGCTTCATTTGGAAACAAAAACTGAAGGTGTTCCAGTATTTGTTCACCTTCTTTTAAATATCCAGCTTGAACTAGCATATTTGCAATCTCATATTGAGCATCTGGTTCCCCTGAAAGTTGCAATGTTTCGATTAAAGACTGTACGGTCTGCAAATCGCCCGCTTCAATCGCTTCAATAAATTGTTGACTTATTTCCATCTCCATCACCCGTTCTCTCTCTATTCATACCATATGCTACATCACGATTACCCCATTCACAAGAAAAAACTCCCCGCTAGCGGAGAGTTTCACAAGTTGACACATTTCGCAAATGATCAAAGAAGTTGGGGTACGATACGGAAATGCACGAAGCATGTTCAATTTCGATAGGTCCCGTCGAAATCACGGAAGCGACTGCGCCCATCATTCCGATGCGATGGTCTCCATAAGACTGTAGAACCCCTCCTGTAAGAGTAACAGGACCATTTATGACCATTCCGTCTTCGGTAGCCTCGATATCGGCACCTAATTTCTTTAACTCATCTACAACTGCTGTAATGCGGTCTGTTTCTTTTACTTTTAATTCCTCTGCATCTTTAATCACCGTCGTACCCTGAGCTTGGGTCGCCAGTAATGCAATGATTGGAATTTCATCAATCAAGCGGGGAATTAACTCTCCGCCGATTTCAATGCCTTTGAGCTGTGAAGATTGTATCGACAGACGTCCTATTGGCTCTTCATCCCCGCCGTTTTCCAGTTCAATATCCAACTTGGCTCCCATTTGTTGCAACACATCGAGAATACCGGTACGTGTTGGATTTAAACCGACATGTTCCAAGTTAATGCTGCTGTCTTTGGCAATTGCTCCTGCCACCAAAAAGAAAGCAGCTGAGGAGATATCTCCTGGCACTTCAATATGTGTTGCAGAAAGCTTTTGACCGCCCTGGAGTTGAATTACCCCATCCTGACAAGTGATGTCAGCACCAAATTGGCGCAACATACGCTCGGTATGGTCTCGTGAAACTTCTGATTCCCGTACTGTCGTTACACCATTCGCTTGAAGACCAGCAAGAAGGATGGCTGATTTTACTTGCGCGCTGGCAACAGGCATAGTGTAGTCTATTGCAGTCAAATCAGTGCCTTGTATTGCAAGTGGTGTGAACTGCCCACCACTTCTGCCGGAAATTTGTGCACCCATTTGCCTTAAAGGTTCTATTACACGCTTCATCGGTCTTTTAGCGATTGATTCATCACCTACAAGAACGCTGTGAACGTTGGATCCGGCTAATATTCCAAGCATTAAACGAGTAGTTGTCCCAGAATTTCCTGTGTCCAAAATTTCAGAAGGTTCTTTCCAACTTTCCATACCGTCGCTCGTAATCGTAACCTGATTGCCATTCACTTGAATATCGACACCTAATTTTTGAAAACAGGAAATCGTACTTAAACAATCATCTCCAAGCAAAAAACCATTAACCGTTGTTTTACCTTTTGCCATTGCCCCGAACATGATAGAGCGATGAGAAATTGATTTGTCTCCAGGAACTCTTATTGTTCCACGAAGGGCTACTTGTTCTGCTTGTAATTTTATGGAGTCCTTCAATCCATTCACATCCTTATATTCTTATTGGATAATAATTGCTCAGTTTAAAAAAGCTAATATCCCGCTTATGAAATATACGTTTCATAGATTGTTTCATTTGCAATACAACCGCCCGCTTTATTTCGGTCTTCGATTGTCTGAAAGCTGATGACCAAAATCCCAAAAACATCTTCCCGCGTTTCAACAATTCGCAAGTTTGTAATGCTGATCAGATGTTTTGCCAAAAGGCCTGTTATTTCAGAAATGACACCCGGATAATCAGGAACATCCACATACAGATCAAATACAGAATACATGGCGCCCTGTGAAGTAATCGGCAATTCATCTCTGACGTATTTGGCTCTCGAAAAGTAGTGCTCAATATTTGAAGGTTCCGCTTGCATAAGCAATGTTTTTACTGTGTCCATTTCTTTTTGCCATTTTGTCAATTGATTGACCAATTCGATTCGATTTTGAATGGTTATATCTCTCCACATCACAGGATTCGATGAAGCAATCCGTGTGATATCCCGAAAACCACCTGCTGCCAATTGGCGAGTGAAGGGAAATTCTTCATTCTCACTGGATAGTTGATGAACCAAGGACGCAGCGACCAAATGTGGAAAATGACTGACTACAGCGGTCATATGATCGTGTTCAGACGCAGAGACTCGGAGAATCTTCCCCTTTGTCGGTTGCAACACCTTTTCAAGGGTATGAATTTTTTCTTCATCTTCCTGTTCCAATGGAGTAAGCATGTAGTAGGCATTTTCAAATAAATGAGCCTTCGCTGCTTCAACACCGCTTTTGTGTGAACCGGCCATTGGGTGTCCGCCAATAAATGTAAGGCCAAGTTTTTTAAGTGATTTTGCTTTTTCCATGATGATTTTCTTTGTACTTCCGGTATCTGTAAGAATGACACCATTTTTTAGTTGCCAATGCTGTGCTTCGTTCATTAATTGAAGCGTGGCATTGACTGGAGTCGCAAATACAATGATATCTGCCATTCTGGCAGAATCTTTTATACTGAGTGCCATGTCATGAATGACACCTAATTTTTTGGCTTTACGAACGGTGGGTGAGTCCGAATCAAAGCCAATGACTTTCACTTCAGGATTCTTTTGAATGGCCAATGCCAATGACCCACCAATTAAACCCAGACCTACGATTAAAACATGCGTTGTCATGCAAATACCTCTACTTCTTTTAAAACATCCGTCAACGATTTTAAGAATGCATCATTTTGTTGAGTCGTACCTATTGTGATTCGGATATATCCCGGTGTTCCAAGTGCATTTCCACTACGGATAATAAATCCTTTTTTAAGGAGACCTTCAAATACTGTATCGGCGTCAGCTTTTACTTGAAGAAGTACAAAGTTTCCTTGAGTGGGATACATATGTAGGTCATGTTTTGCGGCATATTCATTAAATTGCTGTTTTCCTAATTCGTTTTTGATAATACATTCCTTAAGAAATGCCGTATCTTGAAGTGCCGTCAATGCAGCGCCTTGACTGATTACTGTATTGTTGAATGGTTCACGGACCGGATCCAGACGAGCAATCAGTTCCTTTTGTGCCACTGCATAACCGACTCGGAAACCTGCAAGTCCATATGCTTTCGAAAACGTTCGCAAAATAATGACATTGCCATGATCTTTTAATAGATCAACGGAGTCTTTGTATGAGGGGTCAGTTACGAATTCGTAATAGGCTTCGTCAACCACTATAAGCACTTCTTCAGGAACTTTTTGAATGAATTGTTCCATCTGCTGATGATTGATTAGCGTACCAGTCGGATTATTTGGAGAACACAACCAAACTATTGCTGTTTTTTCATCGATTTGGCGAGCCATTTCTTCCAGGTCATGAGCTCCGTCTTTCAATTGAACTTCACGAACCTCTGCACCCTCAATCACCGCATTATGTCGATATTGTGGGAAAGTAGGAATTGCCATGACAGTATTAACTCCTGGCTGAAGCAAAGCACGAGAAATCATCATGATAATTTCATCCGATCCATTTCCAAATAACAATTGTTCTTCTGCCACACCTACCGTTTCTGCCAATGCATGACGTAAACCACTTGCGTATCCATCTGGATAAATGGCATGATTTATCGCTTGGTTTTCCAGGAATTCACGGACTTTTGGAGATGTTCCAAAAGGGTTTTCATTCGAAGCGAGCTTCACGATATGATCTAAGCCATAGATCTTTTTCACTTCATCGATTGAACGTCCTGGTTGATATGGTTTCATCCCTGTTAATTGGTTTTTCCACTTCATCGTCATTCGCCTCTACCTTCTTACTTATTGTTTGTTATTAAATCAGGTCGTAATTTAACTGCATCGTTCATGTATACATGATGAATATCGCGTTGCGATTTTTCCGTATTGACGTGCATCAATATACGTATACACAATGGCATTGCGCCTGGTACATCCATTTCATGGGTACACATAACAGGTACGTATGTCCATTCAGGAATACTTCGGACAGCTTTTGCAGGAAATGCAGAAGCTATATCAGTTGTCGTTGAAACCACGACAGATGCAACATCCTCAGGACTGATATGGTTTTCTCTAGCCATTGTCAAAACAAGTTTCTCTGTCTCAATTAAAATATGAGATGTCGAATCTTCTGGAATGGTGGTCGCTCCTCGAATACCACGAATCATTTATGTACCTCCTTACTCCATTTTCGTAATTGTTCATGTGCCCGTACTACTTCTTCAACGGGGACAATTTTCATACATGGTTTTCCGATTTGTTCGAGTAGAACAAAATGAAGATCACCAAAAGAAGCCTTTTTATCACGTTTCATATAAGGAATGAGTTGATCGATTTCCTGCTTTAAAACAGGTTCAAATGAATACCCAAAAGCGTTCAAAGCATTAAAAAGCTTTTTGGCTGTTCCTTCTTTGAGCGACAGTAGTTTTTCACTTAACTGAAGTGAAATCACAAGTCCAATTGCAACGGATTCCCCGTGTGTTATATTTCCGTATCCAACTGACGCTTCAATTGCGTGTCCATAAGTATGTCCTAAATTCAGATATTTCCTTACGGATTGCTCAAACTCATCTGCTTTCACTATACCAGCCTTTACTTGAATGCCTTTAACCAAAAAAGATAACTTCTGTTCTTCTGATATATTTTCAAGAGATTGATAAGAAAGCAAATCTTCCAACCAATTCTTATCCGAGATTAGAGCATGTTTTATAACTTCAGCCATCCCTGATAATACTTGTTGAGTAGGCAAAGTGGCTAATGTCGAAATATCAAAAATGACTGCTTCAGGCTGATAAAACGAGCCGATCATATTTTTCCCTTGCGGATGATTGACTGCCGTTTTCCCTCCAACTGCACTATCATGAGCTAAAATAGTTGTCGGTAATTGTATAAAAGGAATCCCTCTCATGAATGTAGAGGCAACAAAACCTACTACATCACCGCATGCTCCACCGCCAAAAGCGAAAAGAATTGATTTTCTGGTACACCCTTTTTCGAGCAAAAACGACTGACAAGCCATAAAGGTCTCCATAGATTTACTGGATTCCCCTGCAGGCAACCGACATATATGAACGGATGTATCCAAAAACGATTTGAGAGGTTTCAGCAATTTGTCCAAATGCAGATTGGCAACTGCTTCGTCGACAAAGATTACAACATGATCTGCATGATTAATTTGCTTTTCATATAAAGCCAATGCAGGCTCGTATATGAATGAACCTACATGAACTTTGTATGATTTGCTTTCCGTGTCGATTGAAATAGTATGCATTCCTTAGAACTCCTTTGTATAGGCACGGTGCTGGTTGATTGAATTGAGAAGTTGTGGCATTTGATCACTATGGAATTGTTCCAAAATGGCATTGGCAATTTCCCACGCAACGACATGCTCTGCAACAACAGAAGCTGCAGGTACAGCACAACTATCTGAACGTTCTATACTAGCTTTAAATGGTTCTTTCGTAGATATATCGACACTTTGAAGAGGTTTATATAGAGTTGGAATGGGTTTCATTACACCTCGGACGACAATTGGCATTCCAGTGGACATGCCACCTTCTAGTCCTCCTAGTCGATTTGTTGTTCTGGTATATCCTTGTTCCTCATTCCAAACAATTTCGTCATGCACTTGACTGCCTGGTTTACGAGCCATTTCAAATCCTAATCCAACTTCAACACCTTTGAATGCATTAATGCTCATTACTGCCATTGCAAGTTTGGCATCGAGTTTACGGTCATAGTGAACATAGCTTCCTATTCCAGCTGGCATACCCTCCACAATTACTTCCACAACTCCACCGATAGAATCGCCGTTTTCTTTTGCTTCATCAATTGCTTTGACCATTAATTCTGAGGCCTGTGGGTCCAAGCAATAAACAGGATCCGCTTCAATGATTTCACGAATTTGCTTTACATCTAGACCTTCCCAAGCTGATGGATCTGCTTTGATGCCACCGATTTCGGTCACGTGCGAAACAATGTTGATCCCCAATTCCGAAAGTAACTGTTTTGCCACTGCACCAACAGCAACACGAACAGTCGTTTCTCGCGCGGAAGAACGTTCCAAAACGTTTCTTAAATCTGAATGACCATATTTCATGCCGCCGACTAAATCCGCATGCCCTGGTCGAGGACGCGTAATTTGTCGTTTGATATCTTCTGGGTTCAATCCTTCTTCCAATGGTTCAATTCCCATGACATGTGTCCAGTGCTTCCAATCGTCGTTTGTAACCACCAGCGCAACTGGTGAACCTAATGTCTTGCCGTGACGCACACCTGAAGTTATATCAACCGTATCGGTTTCAATTTGCATACGTCTGCCACGTCCATGACCACCTTGCCTTCTTTTTAAATCCTTATTGATCATTTCTGCTGTAATGGTTAATTGTGCGGGTAATCCTTCTATAATGGCGGTCAATTGTGGACCGTGAGATTCTCCAGCTGTTAAATAACGCATAACACTTTCCCCCTTCAACTCGCTAAAGTATTTTAAGTAACACTATAACACAAACCGATTTCATTTTCATCGTTCTTGAAAATATTAAAAAAAAGTCCGAAAATTCCTTCGGACGATTTTACTTACTATTTTCCATTATAGGCTATTTTAAACTTAACTGTTGTATATAGTCCATTTTCAATCGTTACCTTCACGCTCTTGTGGCTTGGAGGCTTGCCAGCTCACCCACGGAAAGGGAGCCGATTCCCTCTCTCGTTTATAGATCACCTTAAATTTATCGCACATTTCAAGAATGATCCTACAAGTATGAAAACAACTAGTTATGTATGCAAATATTGTTATCGTTCCATTATATCGCAAAGCTATATTTGCTTAAAATAAAAAGCAGTCAAATGAAAAATCATTTGACTGCTAAGTTAATTAGTTTACCCAGTTGTTAGCGTCTTTTGAATAAGAAACTAGTTCTTCTTCTTTGAAGAATAAACCGATTTCACGAACAGCGCTATCTGCAGAGTCAGAACCGTGAATGATGTTTTTGCCAACAGTTACTGCAAAATCGCCACGGATTGTTCCTGGAGCAGATTCTTTAGGGTTAGTAGCACCCACTAATAAACGAGAAGTAGCGATTACATTTTCGCCTTCCCAAACCATTGCGAAAACTGGTCCAGAAGTAATGAAGTCTACCAATTCACCGAAGAACGGACGCTCTTTGTGCTCGCCGTAGTGTTCGCCAGCAAGTTCAGGTGTGATTTGCATTAATTTTGCTCCAACTAATTGGAAGCCTTTGTTTTCGAAACGACCAACGATTTCACCAATTAGGTTACGTTGTACGCCATCAGGTTTTACCATTAAGAAAGTTCTTTCCATAATTAACACTCCTTCAATTGTATGTTAGAGATTTATCCCCAAAATAGTTATGGATACTTTATCCACCGTAAAAAATATTACCATTGTCTCTTCGTTTGTTCAACATATTAAAATTTACGTTTGCCCATATATAGTGCAATATCTCGTAATGATTTTTTTGCACGCGACGCTGGAAGTGCATCGATTTCTTTTAAAGCTTTCTGCAAATACTGGTTGCTGATTGCTTTGGACTTCTCAATTGCATCCGATTCCCGAATCTTTTTAACGAGTGCTAAACGCTCTGTTTCAGTCATATTTCCTGATAGAGCATGTTCAAGATCTGGTCTGAATTCCGGCAAATCTTTCAAGAACAAAATCGGTAAAGTTATATTACCTTGTATCAAATCAGATCCGGCAGGTTTGCCTAATTCTTTATCAGTAGACGTAATATCCAAAATATCATCAATTATTTGGAATGACATGCCGACATAATATCCAAACCGTTTCAGATGATTGACGGTTTTTTCATCGGCTCCCGAGACAACTGCGCCGAGCTGACAGCTTGAGGAAATCAACAACGCTGTTTTTCTTTTAATCCGTCTAAAATAATCCTGAAGACGTTGATCCAATTTGAATTTGTCTTCAATTTGAATGATTTCTCCTAGGCATATTTCAACCATTGTATAAGATAGGATTTGATGCGCTTTTGGATTCTGGATGTTCGTTATGTATTCAAGAGCACGGGCAAAAATAAAATCGCCGGTATACATGGCGACTCGATTATTCCACTGTGCTTTTACCGTTAATTGTCCACGTCTCATTTCGGAATCATCTATTACATCATCATGTACTAATGAGGCCATATGAATAAGCTCCAATGGTACGGCGACATGTTTAATTTGGTCAATTTGATAATTTCCAAACTTAGCTGCCAACAAAACAAAAACGGGCCGAATTCGCTTTCCGCCCGCATGCAATAAATGAAGAGAAGCTTCATTGAGTAAGTCTGAAGACGAATTCACCGCTATTTCCAATTCTTTTTCGATGAGATCTAAATCTGAACGCATATCAGAATAGAGCATCTTCAACTTCATCTTTTCCACAACAATTAACCTTCTCCCGCTATTTAAACTTTTTTAATGCCAATATGTCTCGCAGCTGCTCCGCCGCTATATGGCTTGTATTCAACTTGTTTGAATCCAGCATGTTCAAGCATTTTTGCAAGTGCCTTCATTCCTGGGAAATCTTTTGCCGATTCTTGTAACCAAGAATACTCTTTGTAGCTTTTGGCGAAAAACTTACCAAAGACAGGCATCACATATTTGAAATAAAAGCGAAACAGTTGTTTATAAACTGGCAACTCCGACTGCGAAGTTTCAAGACATACAAACATACCACCCGGTTTCAGGACGCGATGCATTTCTTTTAAAACCTGCATATAATCCGGTACATTTCGCAAACCAAATCCAATCGTAACATAGTCAAAAGTATGATCCGGATAAGGTAAATCCATCGCATTGCCATGAACAAGCTCAATCTGAGGATAATCTTTCACTTTTTCCATACCGACATTCAACATATTTTGACTGAAATCCAGTCCTATCGCCTTTCCAGAGGACCCTACAGCTTGACCCATTGAAATCGTCCAATCGGCTGTACCGCAGCAAACATCCAATGTGGTGCTTCCTGGTTCAACTTTCATTCGCGACATCGTATCTTCACGCCATTTTATATGTTGTTGAAAACTGATGACTGAATTCATCTTATCGTAATTCCCTGAAATTTTTTCAAATACTTCATGGACACGTTGCTCTTTTGTTTTGGTCATGCCTAGGTCACCTTTCTCTCATGACTGACACTTGTTCATTCAATCGGAGTTTGTACAAATCTAATAAGTATTTTCGGACAGGATGGCTTAATAGATGAGATTGTGAAATGTCTTCCATCATTTTGATTTTTTGATTTGAAAGTTCATGGTTCAGTAAGACGAGCCAGGAGTGTGAAAAATCAAATTCATCTTCGCTATCTGCTAACGACTCTTGAAAACGAGAACTTTTCCCTTGATTCACAAGATCCAACTCGTATTCTAATCGATAGATCATTAAGCCTCGACGAACAAATGATTGATATCCCACGTACTCAAAGTGTTCATGAAATTGGACAATAGATAAACTTTCAATGGTCTG
The DNA here is from genome assembly GCF_056402175.1 of Paenisporosarcina sp. P4_B8. NCBI lineage: Bacteria > Bacillati > Bacillota > Bacilli > Caryophanales > Caryophanaceae > Paenisporosarcina > Paenisporosarcina sp. P4_B8. The sequence goes on from NZ_JBFUHX010000007.1 coordinate 92,050, forward strand.
AATGGTTTCCATCCATTGATCAAATGATTGCTTTACGTTGTCATAGACAGATGCCTTTTTCTCACTGATATCGATAATGCCATTGGATAATGAACGTATCAAATCGATATTGGAGAGTTTGGCTAACATTTGGTAATAGAGACCGCTATAGTAATCTCCGGCCAGCACAGTTAATTGCTGACTTTTGGACGAAGCATTTAATTCTTTAATCTGATCATGTGCCGCTAATGCACTATAAATGACTGCAACCGAAATAGCTGATTGTTCCTGCTCATCATTCCAATGCTCTCCATTCAAATATGGCAGAAGCAAAAAAAATAATCGGTCTTCGCGAAGATCCGGTTCGCCCGTATGGATACGAAGAGTCCGATGACGGACAGACATCAATATTTTCGACTTAAATTGTTCGATTGTTTGTTGAATGAATTGTTCGTTCATCGTACGTGCTCCATTTCGCTATATTGCCGGTGTCGTATTTTGTCATTATAGCACAGCAACGCTAGTCCTTCACGTAGACTGAACCTATTTTTTCGTTTCACTGTGAATCGTGCCATGAGTTGTTCGAATTTCTGCTTTCCCACGGATTTTCATTGCTGAAGTATGTTCAGTAAATTGTGCAATCATAACTTCACCACGATCCAGTTTTTCAGAGTGATGAAATTTTGTGTCTGTGCCTCTAGTAAGTCCAATTACGTGAACACCATCTTCCTCTGCGCGGATTACGATATATTCCGTTTGTGCCATTCAGCATCCTCCTCCATGAACTTTATTGTCTATTTATCATAGCATAACCTAACTTTGTAAGTTTACTTGCTTAATTCATTTGAATGAACGATAAAATCTCACTACGTTTAATATCGTCTTCTTCGTAGACCCCACGTGCAACTGCCGTTACGGTTTTAGCTCCAGGTTTTTTTATACCTCGCATAGTCATGCACATATGTTCAGCCTCGATCACTACATATACACCATAAGGATTTAGCATCTCCATAATCGAATCTGCAATCGTAGACGTAATACGTTCTTGTAATTGCGGACGTCTCGCTGTTGTCTCTACTGCTCTCGCCAATTTGCTTAAGCCTGTAACGACTCCATCTCTCGGAATATAGGCGATATGCGCTTTTCCGTAAAAAGGAACTAAGTGATGTTCACACATCGAATGAAACGGAATGTCTTTTACTAAAACCAGCTCTTCATGGTCTTCATGGAAAACGGTTTTAAAGTATTCTTTAGGGTCTTCCTGCAGCCCTGAAAACATTTCAGCATACATCTTTGCCACACGTTTTGGCGTTTCAAGTAGTCCTTCACGTTCTGGGTCTTCGCCTACTGCTTCCAGAATCATTTTCACTGCTTCTTCTATTTTTTGTAAATTCACTTTTGACATGATGGACGCCTCCTGAAATAATCACAACGCAAGCCAGATTGTTTTATGAGTTACTGCACTTTACTAATGCAGACGACACAAATCGAGCTTTAATCCTCAAAGAATAAAATGAAATTGAGGGATTTGTAATGAATATAAATAATTCTACTGAATCGTAGCATACCATCAAATGTTACGCAAAAACGCTTCATTCGTCTAGATTCTTTTTTAAAAAGAGAAAAGCTCTTATCTGGTGCGACACTGTAAACTAAAAAAAGCTTCCAAAATAAAAGGTGCTAGCGAAAATATATGTTAATTAAAAGTATCGTTTAACTAAACCAAATAAAAAAAGAACGACTTCTGTGAGAATTCACAAAAGCCGTTCTTATGTAGGTTCAGACACGTATTATTTTACCGCGTCCTTAAGCGCTTTACCTGGTTTGAAAGCAGGTACTTTGCTTGCAGCGATTTCGATTTCTTTACCTGTTTGTGGGTTACGACCCTTACGAGCAGCACGTTCACGAACTTCAAAGTTACCAAAACCAATTAGCTGGATTTTTTCACCCTTTGCAAGAGCATCTTGAATTGTATCAAATAACGCATCAACTGCTTTAGAAGCATCTTTTTTCGAAAGATCTGCAGCTTCAGCTACAGAGTTCACTAATTCTGTTTTATTCACACCATTCACCTCCTCTCAAAGGGGATGGAACCTCAATCATGTAAAAAGAGTATCATAACCAAAAAGCCTACGCAACAATATTTCCACCACAATTTCCAACTTCATGCAGAAAATGCCCTCACAACAAAAAAGAACGGGACTTTTCGCATAGTAAAATGCGATGCCCCGTTCTTTTTTATAAAATAAAGGTGACGCTTCCGCGATCGCCTTCGTTTACCATTCGTTCAATCGTCTCACGCATGCGTCTCTTCGCATGAGTTGGAACAGCTTCTGTTTTGAATTTCATGCTTTCCTTCAGCATTTCGTGAAGTGGTGTACCGAATAAAGATGTTTGCCATAAGGCATCACGGTTGTGCAGGTAGGCTTCTTTTAAATCTTTTAATAACTGTTGACTATGGAATTCCGAGCCAATCAATGGTGAGAACTCTGCATCCATATCTACACGGATAATGTGTAGTGAAGGTGCTTTTGCTTTCATCCGGACACCAAAGAAATTATTTTCTTTAATTAACTCTGGTGCTGAAGGCGTGAAATCTTCCATTGTCGGTAGAGTCACACCATAACCACTTTCTTTTGCCATTTCAATGGCTTCGTGGAACCTTAAATATGATTTTTTTGCATATGATGCTTCTTTTACGTATAAAAGCCAATCTTTTTTCGAGACAATCGGCTCTTCCAGGAAGTCCTGATATACCGATTGAAACGCATCATCTGTTAAATCGATTTGAATGGATGCTTTTCCTTTACCTGCATTCACTTCAATGACTTCAGCGTTTGCAACGTGAGGTTCTTCAGATAAAAATGTAGCCAGATCTTTCACATCTCTGATTTTAGCAACTTGTTGAGACCAAGAATCCAAAGAATTTTGAATCGATTGTTTAAGTGGATGATCATTTTCCAATACATCCATCCATTCCGGTTTCAACAGTTCAAATGTTGTCACTGGAAACTCATACAGCGCTTCTTTCAATACCCATTGAATCTCTTGGACTGTCATTTGATCCACAGCCGTCGCAATGACCGGCACGTTGTATTTGTCACATAATTCCTGGCGCAATGCATGAGTTTGATCATGAGCCGGGAATCGGGTATTCAGAACAACTACAAAAGGTTTTCCAATCTCTTTTAACTGACCGATAATTTCTTCTTCAACACCCTCGACTGCTGCTCTCGGAATGTCGTTAACCGAACCGTCTGTTGTCATTACAATCCCAATTGTAGAATGGTCACGGATAACTTTATCTGTGCCGATTCTTGCAGCTTCCTGGAACGGGATTGGTTCATGATGCCATGGGGTGTGAACGTACTTCGGACCGTTCTCATCTTCATGGCCTTTTACACCCTCAATAATATATCCTACACAATCCGCCAGGCGAATATGGAATCGGAATGCGTCGTCACCCACTTGAATGCTAGTACCATGAGCTGGCACAAATTTCGGTTCAGCTGTCATAATTACTGCACCAGGAGAGCTCTGAGGTAGTTCATCTTGTGCACGAATTCGGTCCACTTCATCCGTCATATTCGGAATTACTAAACTTTCCATTACCCGCTTTACAAAAGTAGATTTTCCTACTCGTACCGGTCCAACAACACCAATGTATACATCTCCATTTGTCCGTTCGGCTATTTGTTGATAAAGCTCTTCAGCCATATCGTTGCCCCCTTTCCTACGCACTTTATCGTATGCACAAAAAAAACGTTTCATGCATATGCACGAAACGTTTCTCTTTATTTCTTTAAATTCTAGTTCAATAAGGAGCATAGAAACAAGCGGACGAAGAGATCTAATCGCTATTTTTTGCAGACTTATTTAACTTCCTTTTGTAGAAATTCTGGTTCATTCTTTTCATTGACAGTGTATGGTAGTGAGTAAGCTGGCAAAACAGGGAATTTGTCTACCAAGAGATAACGAATATCTTCACCAGGTTTGACATCTGGTTTATCTTCTTGGAGGATGCGATTTAACTCAATCGAGTAATCGATATAAATAGACCCATCTCCCGTTGCAACTAATGGGAGATTTACGTTTGAATATGGACTGGGTACCGTTTGTTCCTCTTTGTAACCCATGATTTTGTAATCCAGTTTATATACATTTTCCGCGACTTGTTCCGCTATAGGCCCATACCCATTTGCGCCAAGTTTAATATTTAATTCTCTTATTTTTTCAGCAGAACGTAAATCAACCAATTTGACCGTTGGATTTTCTTCGACATCCATAATGACATATTGAAACAAACCACCATTTTCGTACGCATTTGGCGGAACTTCACTTAAATAAGCCGGAACAATCTTTTCGAAATCAATCGGATATTTAATGTATTGATCAACATCTTGATCCCTTGTTTTAATAGGCAATAAACCACCTGTAGTCTCTTGGAATTGTTCTACAGCGGCTTGTACTGAAGCCAATTGTTCTTCATTGGGTCTTTGATTTTCTACCCGTTCCGATTCGGGATACATACATCCCGACAACAATATTGCAATGAGGATTAATAGACTTAATTGTGATATTTTCTTCATGATTTTCTTACGAACCCCCTGTTGGACCGCTAAATACTATATATATCATACATAAGAATCCAATGATTAGAAGTACATATGAAACAAGTGCTAATAGAAATTTAATAACACGATTATTGATTTTATTTCGACTGACATAAATTAAGACCATAGAAATCATCATGAAGCCCATTGCAGCAAACGAAATCCACATTTTGTCTAGTGATGACATAAAATTAACCACCTTTCACTATCTCTCAACGAATAAGTATAACACGAAAAAACAAGAGGTACAGACGCTCTACCCCTTGTTTTGTGACGATTTATAGATACTCGAATAAATCTTCCATTTCATGTTTCTTTACGCGATCCATCAACTGATCAACTGCTGATTTTGGATCTACTTGTTCAAATAACACGGCATAAAGAGCACTGGTGATCGGCATGGGAACATCATGGAATTTCGACAACTGGTATGCGGCTTTTGTGGTGCGTACACCTTCGACAACCATGCCCATTTGCTCCAACACTTCATCCAGGTTCATCCCTTTACCTAGCATGCTGCCAGCCCGCCAATTTCGAGAATGAACGCTTGTACAGGTCACAATTAAGTCCCCAATGCCTGTTAAGCCTGAGAACGTTAAGGGATTGGCACCCATTTTTGTTCCTAAGCGGGCAATTTCAGCAAGTCCTCTTGTTATTAGAGCAGCCTTGGCATTATCACCGTATCCCAATCCATCAGTTATTCCTGCAGCCAATGCAATGATATTTTTCAATGCACCGCCCATTTCTACTCCAATGACATCAGAATTGGTATATACGCGGAAGTATCCATGCATAAACAAATCCTGGACTTTTTCAGCATATTGAATATTTTCGCACGCTGCTGTCACGGTAGTCGGGTGTTTCAAAACTACTTCTTCGGCATGACTCGGACCCGATAGAACTACAATTTCTTCTATCAAGTGAGCGGGCAATTCTTCCCTCATCACTTCAGAAATACGTTTTAATGAGTCTGGTTCAATACCTTTTGACACGTGAACAAAAAGAATAGGTTCCTGTATCCACTCTTTGATATTGCGGCATACTTCACGAATGCCTTTCGTCGGAACAGCCATGACCACTATTTTCCCATGTCTGGCTGCTTCTTCTAGGGATGAAGTAGCTATCAACGAATCTGGTAATACGGTTCCAGGAAGATACTTTTCATTTGTATGTTGCTGATTGATTTCGTTTGCCTGATTTTGACGGTGCGACCATAGCAAACAATCATGACCGTTTTCTGCAAGAACAATACTTAACGCTGTCCCCCAGCTTCCGGCACCTAAAACGACTACTTTTTCCATGTTAGCAACTCTCCTACTGAAACAAATTACGTTCTAGCGCGTGTAATAAGACGAATTGGTGTCCCTTCAAAATCGAAAGATTCACGAATTCTATTTTCAAGGAAGCGTTCATATGAGAAATGCATGATTTCTGGCTCGTTCACAAACACGACAAATGTCGGTGGCTTGATCGCAACTTGTGTAGCGTAATAAATACGCAGACGACGGCCTTTGTCTGTCGGTGCAGGGTTACGCGCAACTGAATCCTCAATTACTTCGTTCAAGACACTAGAAGTAACACGCATCGCATGGTTTTCACTGACACGGTTGATAATTGGTAAAATTGAATGCACACGCTGATTAGTTTTTGCGGATACGAAAATGATTGGTGCATAATCGAGGAATAAGAAATGTTCACGAATCATTTTTGTTGTTTTGTTCATCGTTTTCTCATCTTTTTCAACAGCATCCCATTTATTTACGACGATAATGACTGCTTTACCCGCTTCGTGTGCGTAGCCGGCAATTTTTTTATCTTGTTCCTGAATACCTTCTTCAGCGTTTAATACGACTAAAACAACGTCGGAACGTTCAATTGCACGAAGAGCACGAAGCACACTGTATTTCTCAGTCGTTTCGTAAACTTTCCCTTTTTTACGCATACCAGCTGTATCGATGATGACATATGGCTGGTCTTCATATTCATATTGAGTATCGATTGCGTCGCGTGTAGTACCTGCGATTTCGCTTACGATGACTCGTTCATCCCCAAGGAAGCTGTTCACTAAAGAAGACTTCCCTACATTCGGACGACCGATGAGTGAGAATTTGATGACATTCTCTGGATATTCTTCTTCATCCTGTTCAGGGAAGTTTTTTGCCACTTCATCGAGTAGATCCCCTAATCCAAGACCATGGGAACCAGAGATCGGGAATGGTTCACCGAATCCAAGTGAATAGAAATCATAAATCATGGACCGCATGTCTGGATTATCTATTTTATTGATTGCCAGCACGACTGGTTTTTTTGTTTTATACAATATTTTCGCCACTTGTTCATCAGCAGCAGTTACACCTTCACGACCATTGGTAAGGAAGATGATGACATCTGCTTCCTGGATCGCGATTTCTGCTTGCTGACGGATCTGTTCCAAAAATGGCTCGTCCCCAATTTCGATACCGCCTGTATCGATTATATTGAATTCATGAGTCAGCCAATCTGCCGAGCTGTATAAACGATCGCGTGTGATTCCTGGGATATCCTCTACGATTGATATACGTTCCCCTACAATCCTGTTAAAGATTGTGGACTTTCCGACATTCGGCCGGCCTACGATAGCTACTACCGGTTTAGACATATATAATTCATCCTTCCAACTTCTTCTCTAAAGTATTATACATGAGAAAAACACAGGTTGCACCCCAATGGTGAAAGCAAGTCTATTTCGTTTACTGATTTCCGAACTATTTCAAGAAAATATCAGTGCACGTAAAGTGTAAAACGCCATGATAGCTCGACTTCATGGAATGTTGAAAAGTCCAAGTTAGTCGGACTTCGACGTTTCATGGTGAAAAACATTGTTTGAACGGCAATGGATGCAGTATTCCAATTTTTTGCTTTTGTACATTTAATATATCCAACAAAAATAAAAGAGATGCAGACAGTGGAGAATGTCTGCATCTCTTTATTATTTCCGATTGGCATATGTATGAGTATCTATTCCTCGGAGAGTGAGATAGTGATATAAATCACCTGAGATGATTAAAGGAGATTGTTGTAACTCCTGAATAGATTCAGCCCCAAGAGAAACCATCAACATCGTTAAATCTTCATTCATTTGCTTAATTTCTTGAATGGTTGCTTCTTCCCCATCCTCAACCAACTTCTTTAATAAGACGCCGGCAAGGCCAACCGAAGAAGCTCCCAGTGCTAAACACTTCACGACATCGAGAGCGTGCTGGACACCTCCCGATGCAATCACGGGTAGCATTGAGGACGTTACTGAAGAGGTTTCTATCAAAGCAGCAGCAGTAGGAATACCCCATTCATTGAAATAGGACAATTTCCTTTGTCTACGCTCATTTTCAATTGCCGCAAAGTTCGTTCCGCCAAATCCACCTACATCAATCGCAGCTACATTAATTTCCTGAAGTTTAATCGCCGTTTCCCTTGAAATGCCAAAACCAGTTTCTTTAACAATTACCGGCACTGCCAATTCATTTACAATTGATTCAATCCTGGATAAAGCTCCTTTGAAATCTCGATCTCCTTCAGGCATTGTCAATTCCTGGATAACATTCAAATGAATCTGTATTGCATTGGCCTCCAACATATCGACTGCTCGTTTTGCTTGGTCCACGGTAGCCTCACTACCCAAATTGGCAAGTATCACACCATTCGGATTCTCTTTTCTCACAGTCGAGTATGTAGCTATTTCTTCGGGATTTTTAAGAGCCGCCATTTGAGATCCAACGGCCATGGGAATATTCATTTCTTTGGAGATACGGGATAGTTGGCTATTTAATTCAGCCGTTTTGGCTCCTCCGCCACCGGTCATTGCATTAATAAAAAAAGGCGAACCAAAAACAAGTTCGCCCAGTTGAGTCTGCAATGACACACTGCCCCAATTACTGTCAGGCAGTGCTTGATGAACAAAACGAACATCATCTAACCATGTCTCTCTTGATTGTCCTGTAGACAACGCATGCTTTATATGGTCCAATTTTCGTTCAGCTCTAGTCATAAGATTACTCCGTTATTTAAAGTTTTTTAGTTTATCACCAATAACATCACTGATCGAGAATCCTTTTGCTTCTTCAGGCATTTCATAATCAGTGCCTGAATAACCATCTTCCTTCTCCAACAAATCTTTAATGCTTAGTGACAATCGTTTATCTTGTTTGTTTACGTCCAATACTTTCACTTGCACTTCTTGGCCCTCTTTTAATACTTCATGAGGAGTACCGATATGGGAATGGGAAATTTGAGAAATATGAACCAATCCTTCAATTCCTGGGAATACTTCAACAAAAGCACCATATGAAACTAGTCGTTTTACAGACCCTGTATGAACAGACCCTCTTGGCGCCTTATCTTCGATGCCTTCCCATGGTCCAGGAAGTGTATCTTTAATGGATAAAGAAATGCGCTCACTGTCCCGGTCAACAGAAAGAACTTTGACTTTTACTTCCTGGCCTTCCTGGATGACGTCAGAAACTTGCTCAACATGTTCATGGGACAATTGTGAAATATGAACAAGTCCATCGACACCACCAAGATCAACAAACGCTCCAAAAGCAGCAATTCTTTGAACGGTACCAGTTAGCTCATCACCTGGATGAATATGATCGAGTACACTTTTTTTATTCGATTGTTTTTGTTCTTCCACCACTGCACGATGGGATAAAATCAAACGATTTTTTTCTTTTTCCATTTCAACGATCTTGAATGTCAGCACTTTGCCTTTGTAATCGTCAAATGATTCCACAAAGTGATCTTCGACCAGTGAAGCGGGAACAAATCCACGTAATCCAAGATCAACAACTAGTCCACCTTTTACTACGTCTTTTACTTCAGCTTCGATAATTTCCCCACTGACGAATTTTTGTTCCAAAGAATCCCAAGCTTCAGCAGCATCAACTTTACGTTTTGATAACACAAAATTGTCATCTTCTACTTTTGTAATAATTAGTTGCAATTCATCTCCAATTGAAACGACGTCAGAAGCTTTTTCAATGTGCAAGCTTGACAGTTCACTAATCGGGATTATTCCATCAAACGGTGCACCCTCAATTGTGACAGTTACTGCCTTTTCTTCAACTTGGGCAACCGTACCTTTCACAAAACTTCCTTCACGGAAATCCTGGTTTTCCTGCAAGTTCATTTCCTCAGACATATAGCATCCTCCTTCACAACGTTCCAATCTTTATTTTATGCGAATTCTTTAATAAAAACAAAAATTTTCACTTTTTCATAACAAAAATTACATTTATTATACTTTGTTTTCATCCAATAATTTTTGGATACGTTCCATGATGACTGTTGTTACTTCATCTGCAGAAGCTTTTTGATCGCGATAAGGTTGCATGATGATGGGTTCACCGTAAACAACTTTCAAACGTTTAAATGGCTTGTAAGGACCAATGATGGCACAAGGAACTACGTCCGCCTCACCTTTCAGAGCAAAAAAACCGGCACCAGAAAATCCTTTCCCAAGCTCACCATTTTTACTGCGTGTGCCCTCCGGGAATATTCCCATCACGTCCCCGCCTTTTAAAATAGCTAAAGCCCTTCTTAATGCTTCACGGTCACTCAAACCTCGTTTGACAGGAAAAGCGTTCACTTTTGGCAATAATGGTTTCAGGATGGGCATGTTAAATAACTCTTCTTTTGCCATGAAATGTACAGGTCGAGGCGACGTAATACCGACAACAGGCGGATCAAGAGCGTCAATATGATTGGTACATATAAGAATCCCGCCCGTTTTAGGGAAATGTTCCAACCCTTTTATATCAAAACGATAAACCGGATTTAAAGCCGTCCACACAAGTGATTTAGCAAATTTGTATAAGTTCACTTAGCTCATCCTCTCTTTAGCTAACTGAATGATCTGTTGTGCAGCTTCCTGAATGTTTAGATGTGTTGTATCCAAATAAATAGCATCTACTGCCTGTACAAGTGGAGAAGCTTCACGTTCGCTATCGAATTTGTCGCGTGCTGCAATTTCTTCTTTCAACTGGTCGACATTTGATTTAATTCCACGTTGCTCATTATCCAATTGACGTCTTTTTGCCCGTTCATCGACAGAAGCAGACATGAAGATTTTCAATTCAGCATCAACGAGTACATGAGTACCAATATCTCGTCCGTCCATCACAACGCCACCATTTTCAGCCATTTTCTGTTGGCGTTTGACCATTTCTTCTCTCAATGCTGCGTGTGCCGCAACAGCAGAAACCAAAGAAGTCACAACATTTGATCGGATCGCGTCCGAAACGTCTTCGCCATCCAGATAGACAAGTTGTCCATTATTTGACGGTTTCAAATCAATTTCAGTACCAAGAAGGAATCGTGTTAATTCTTCTTCACTTTCTAAATCTATGTGATGCTCAATTGCTTTATACGTGATTGCTCGATACATGGCCCCTGTATCAATATATGTATAACCAAGTTCTTCAGCTGCCAATTTTGCAATTGTACTTTTCCCCGCAGCTGCTGGTCCATCAATCGCAATTTGAATATTGTTTTTCATGAAATCCACTCCTAAACTTTCTCTCACATATTGTACCACAGGGATAAAAAAAAAAGCCCACGAGAGTGAGCTTTGTTGCTTGTATATTAAAAATCTGCGAAAGGAGATTTCTAATCAAGCTATCGCGAGGGATTTCACATAATGATTAATATAATATCTCGGATTTTAACACTTCATGTGTCTCCGTATCAATCAATATGCGGAATGTGTGACTTCGTGTATCTGTGTCTTTTAGAAGGATTAATTCATAGCAAAGTCTTTGTTGAAGTGATTCGTTTTCCGTATAGGCCAGTCGTTCTTTTTCAATTGTCACCTGTTCAGTGAAGTAATCATCCCATTTTATCGGAATTTGTTTTTGGTCCGGCAACGTTTCCTTTTGAATATATTCCATCGTGTTCACACCAAGGATTTCACCATCATCTTTCGCCAATTTCAGTTGAATGGCATCAGCATAAATCCTAGCTTTATTTGTTGGGTTCAACCTTACAAAAACAACATGCCAAACGAGATGATTTTCACGTGTTTCCACGAGTTCTACATCATCAAATCCAAATGACTTAACAGCTCTCTCAGCTTTTTCTTTGATTTGTTCTGGAGGAATGCGATCTTTTCCAATTGGACGTTCAATTAACACAGATAGTAAATGTCCACCTTTTTTGGTGTAATCCGTGTAACCAGTTCGAATCCCTTCGTTAAATTGAATATGATAGAAAGGATATGGAGCTCCTTTTTTACTCGACGTGGTCACTAATTTTGCGTTTTTAAACTTCGGAAACATTTCTTTCATCGTTTTTTCAACATATTGCTTTGTTACTGGTTTATCCACAATAGACTTTAACTCTTTTTTCTTAAGGTCGTCTGATTCACTTGCAGTTAAAGGGAAGTCACTTTCGGAATAACCTTTTACCGTACTGGATAAAGCTGTGAATTTTTTTGAAGGCTTCTCTGCTTTGACGTCTTTTTGCCACTTTTGGAAAGATTGTTGACTTGCTAACAATTCCGTTGAGGCATTTTGCCATTCGTAGGAAAACTCATCCAAATTTTTCGCTACATTATTTGTCACTTTTAACCATTGCTCTTCAGGTACTTTATCCTGACTTCTTAGTTTTGCATAATCACCGAGGCGCCCGAGGTAATTCATCCATTCATTTGAAAAATCCCGATCGAGTGGTAGAGAAGCAATGTCGTCTTTTATTTCGGAAGATAGTCTCCAGATATCTTCAAGTGGTTCTGCTTGTGCGGCTTTGTCATTGAAGACGGTTGCACTTTGAATAGATTTTTGCAGCTCACTCATTTTTTCTGAAGCATCCGTCATTCGACTTGTATATTGATTCCGAAGGTTATTTTGCAAATCTTGTTCGTTTTGTTTGGAGTTATATAAAAATACACCCATAACAATCAAGGCAAGAGCTAATATACTTGATAAAATCTTCATGACTTTCCTCCTCACTCACAGAATATATGTTTTCCTATTGTTTTGATTTGCGGACGAGACCAAATCCAATCACTTGTTGCAGTGTCTGGATTGAAGTAATAAAGTGCATTTTCAGTAGGATCCCAACCATTCAATGCATCTAGTACAGCTTCTTTAGCGCGTGCATTTGGAGTCAACCATATTTGACCATCAGCAACTGCGGTAAATGCCCTAGGCTGAAAGATTACCCCACTTACAGTATTCGGAAACTTGGGATCTTCCACACGATTTAAAATTACTGCTGCAACAGCAACTTGCCCCTCGTATGGTTCTCCACGTGATTCACCATAAACAGCATTGGCCATAAGCTGTAAATCTTGTTCAGAATATTTAGCTGGTAATTGTACCTGCTCAGGTTGTTTAGCTCCTTTATTCGTCCCTTTCTTAACCTGTTGTTCTAAAGGAATATTGCCGTAGTGAGTAAATTGATTTCCTTTATTTATTTGATCTTTTACATACTTTTTATGATAGGTGGACTCTTTTGCTAGCCTCGATTTGGTTTTTTGCCCTGCCACACCGTCAACTGGCAAGCCATACTTTTCCTGAAAATTACGTAGTGCCCAGTAAGTACCGTAGCCGAATTTACCGTCTATCTTATTTTTGTAGAAACCGATATATTGTAATCGTGCTTGCAATTCTAATACATCATCTCCGTAAGCACCCATTTCAATCACTTGATCCGAAAAGGCTTCTGATTCCTGGGGTGCGCTGACCGATAATGTCAGCATACATAAAGTGATAAACCAAATTAACCATTTGTTTTTTCGCATACTCATTCTCCTTTTTCTTAGAATGAGGAATCGTGCGTTTTTTATACAAAAAAAAACCAATTTATTAAAATTGGTTTCACAAACTTTCACTAATATCTTCTTGTTTATTAAAATGTTGAACCGTTAATAAATGCGCTTTTTTTACTTTTGCTAAACATAACCACCATAAAAACAACATGAACGGAATCATGAAATACATGGAAATCGATTCAATTGATAGTATCCCGTTATAGACCATATGCAAGCTCAAAGGTGCAAGCAAAGCGATAAACAAAAGAGGCTTGGAAGATTCACTTAAAGCAAATTTTGCACGTCCCAGATAATATCCCATTACCACTCCAAAAATAGCATGACTTGAAACCGGCAATAACGCGCGCAAAAAAGCGGTATCCAATCCGAAAGTAAATATGTAAAGAATATTTTCAACCGTAGCAAAACCAAGTGATACACTAGCACCATATAAAATCCCGTCATACGGGTCATCAAATTCAACGTGCTGGTATATGGCCATAACCAATACGAGCCACTTAAAAAACTCCTCTAATAAACTGGTGAATAATACGTTACGTGTAAACATTGATTGAAAAATATGTTCAACTTCAAACACATGTTGTATGAAGAGAATAGGAAACGTTAAAATAGCACCATAGATAAATGTATGAAACAATGTTCTAGAAGGCTCTGATGAAATTTGGTTACGCAAATAAAAATAACTGAATAACGCAAGCCCTGGAGCGATTGCGACAGATAATAATAGTATCAAGTTGCTCTCGCCTCCCTTTTATTGGTTTAATTATATCATTCTTATGTCAGTTGTTGGATGGATGGAGGTAGTAAGAAATGAAAAAAATAGTTGTTATTCATACTGGTGGAACGATTTCTATGCATGTTCAAGATGAATCTGGGGCGGTAGTTCCTGGCGATTCCAATCCGTTAACTGCTGAAATCGATAAATTGAAGGAATATGCCGATATTCATGAAATTGAAGCATTTAATTACCCATCACCACATATGACCCCGACAGAAATGTTAAAACTGAAACAAATTATTGATCTGCAATCGACAGAAAATCATGTAGATGGCTTCGTCATTACACATGGGACAGATACTCTGGAAGAAACAGCTTATTTTCTGGATCTCACTGTAAAAAGCAATATCCCTATTATCTTGACAGGTGCCATGCGTTCTTCAAATGAAATTGGTGCAGATGGCGTTTATAATCTGTTATCAGCAGTACGGGTAGCGATTACTGCAGACGCAATTGGCAAAGGAGTTCTGGTTGTTATGAATGATGAAATCCATACAGCCCAGAACGTAACAAAAACATCAACAAGTAATGTATCAACTTTCCAAAGTCCTCAATATGGACCAATCGGACTCATTTCAAAAACGACTATTCATTTTCACCATACACCTAACTCCCGTGAATCATTTGAAGTGGATGACGTTTCACCAAAAGTAGCATTACTTAAAATCTATGCTGGGATGGATGCAGACTTGCTGATGCATGTTGCAAATTCGGGCTATAGCGGAGTTGTTTTGGAAGGATTGGGGCAAGGAAACGTTCCGCCTGCCATTATGCCCGCTATTAAACAACTAATTCTGCAAAAGATTCCCGTTGTTTTGGTTTCCAGATGTTACAACGGCATTGCGCAGCCCGTTTATGGTTATGTAGGTGGAGGGAAAATGCTAGAAGAAATGGGCGTGTTATTTGCACATGGACTCAGTGGTCAGAAAGCACGAATTAAACTGTTGATAGCCCTATCTGATGCTCGATGCTCACAATCCCTTCGCACCATTTTTGAATATTAATTTTCCTTTAGAACACTTTTGATTCTACATAAGAAAAAGCTGCTGACCACTCAGCAGCTTCTTTTTGATTTTATCGCATCCGCAATTAACTCACCGTGAAAGCGACCATTTTCAATGAAAATTTCATTTGCATTATTTCCTGCCGCTAAAACACCAGCAATATACAAGTTTTCAATATTGGACTCCATCGTCAATTCATTTAACAATGGTCTGCCGGAAGCTTCGTCAATATGCACACCCATTTGGCGCAGGAAGTCATGATCCGGATGATACCCAATCATAGCAAAAACGAAATTATTTTTAAGGGTGATGACTTGATCTGGTTTGCGTATCCGTACTTCTTCTTGTCCAATTTCTTCAACGTGTGAATCAAATAGCATGGTGATTTCACCACTGCGAACCAAGCCATCAAATTCAGGCAGTATCCACGGTTTCACGCTACTTGAATAAGTACTACCCCTATATACGACAGTTACTCTGGCCCCTGCTTTATTTAACTCTAAAGCTGCATCAATACTCGAATTTTTACCCCCTATAACCACTACATCGGTATCAAAATAAGGATGACCTTCCTTGAAGTAATGGCTTACTTTCGGTAACTCTTCTCCTGGTATACCAAGAAAATTCGGGTGGTCATAATATCCGGTTGCAATCACTACATGTTCTGTTTTATAGGTAGATTTTGTTGTATATACTTCAAACATATTTTTGATTTTCTCAACGCGTTGAACCGTTTCGAATTTGCGAACGTGTAATTTTTTCATTTTTACCACTTCGCGGTAATAAACAAGTGCCTGATTTCGTTTTGGTTTACGTCCTTCAATAATGAACGGTACATCCCCGATTGACAGTTTTTCACTTGTACTAAAAAAAGTTTGATGAGTAGGGTACTTATAAATCGCTTCCACGACATTCCCTTTTTCAATTATGACGGGTGAAAGCCCGATATTTTGTAATGAAATTGCAGCTGCGAGACCACAAGGACCCCCACCTACAATGATTGCATCTACTTTCTCCATTATTTTACACTTCCTCTATATAAAAATCTCCTATCTAATGATTGGAGAACTAACAGTACAATACAACTAATTGACAACGTTTTTTCAATCCAATAATCCCATTCTCTCATGATCGGTCCGAGAATAATTTGATTCATTCAACAAGTTCCGCACTGATCGCTCATCAACATATAGAAATGCCTGCAAAATATCCTGTTGAATTTGTGAAACTCAATTTTCAGCATGCTGATTAAACGGTCTGGAAGATTCTTTTTTTAACAATTATTGTAAACGTCGTGTATGGGCTGCGAGAACATTTTAAAAATCTTTATTTTTAATGGTCAAGATGTGACATTCTGCAGGTGCACCCAATCTGAGAGGGATAAAAGTTGTACCGAAGCCATTACTGATTAAAGTAATTTCATCTCGACCTTTTATCAACTCACCTTTTTGGTAGTATCCCCATTTTCCTATTCGAATCTGTCCTCCATGAGTATGACCAGCCAATAACACGTCAGAAGTGTAACGGTCTTTTACTTTATTAAAGACAAATGGAGTGTGTGAAACAAAGACAATCGGGTCTTCTTCAGGTACATTGGCAAAACTTTTACTAATGTTCGCTCTTCCTGAAGATACATCCTCTATGCCAACAATCCAGATATGATGAGCATTTGTTTTTACACAGATTGCTTCATTTTCTAAAATTATTCCACCCACATTTTGAATATATTTTCGGATATGGTTTTCTCCCACTTCACGGTCATTATTACCCCAAACGTAATAAATAGGACCGATTTTAGCCAGTTGTTTAATATTGTCTTCAATTTGCTCTAAAGGTACACCACTTTCCGCCAGATCTCCACCTATAATTACTGCATGTATATCGGTTCCGACTTCCTCAACTAAATGATTCGTTATTTTCCTTCGATGAATATCGGAAATGAAAAACACGCGGAATGGGTGCTCATCCTTATAACTGGATATGTCAATTTGCTGGTGACGTATATTCGTCTCAAAAGCTTTTTTCACCATAATCAATGGTATACATAAAGTAAACCCTATAATTGTTGCCAAATAACGCATGTATTCACCTCTGAATCAAAATAAAAAGAGGAGGGTTTCCCCTTCCCCTTACTTGTTTGAAAGTTGTATTTCGATCAATCTTCTTCCATATGCAATACGCGGAATCCAGAACGGTCAAGTTCTTTCAAGAATTTTTGTACATTATCACGTTTCTCGATTTTCAACACGATACGTCTCAATAATTTGTCTGATTCATCAAATGTAACTAATGAAATCACAGATTCATGGAACTTTTGAATAATGTCTCCTACGCGAGCTATCTGTCCCTCTGTCTCTACAGACGAAAATGTTATGCGAACACCAGGACGATCCATTCCAAAAGCACTTCTGAATTGATCCATGATATCAAATCGAGTGACAAGACCTAAAAAGCGATTTTCTTCCACTACCGCTATAATTGGAAAGTCATTTAGTTGAAGTAGAGAATCTTCAAAAACGTCATCAATGGATAAATAGATATCCGATCTTGTCACAACGTCCATTAAAGACGTGCTTGCAAGAAAATCTGCTTTGTTTAAACCACTGTAATAAAATGCACGGTAAACAATATATCGATTTAAAATACCTTTATAAGAGCCATTTTCCAATACTGGCAATGCATCGATTTGATTTTTTTCCAATATGTCCAGTGCCGCTTGCACCGACTCTGATGTTTGAATTGAAATACATTTTTCCTTTGGAATCATTACACTTTTCGCAAACATACTGTCACCTCAATCTATCTTGATTATTAAACTATTCTACAAAACTCACTCTTATCCTCTTTATAAAACAAAAATTTATGGAAGAATCAATGTTTGCCCAGTTGAAATCGAGTCTGATGAAAGTCCATTTGCAGATTTGATTTTTTCGACGGCATCTGGTGAATTGTAATAATTCATGGCAATTCGGTAAAGTGTTTCACCTGGTTTAACGACATGTGTCTTGGAATCGGAAGATTGTTCTGTTTTAGATTGTTCTTCATCCTGTGTTTTGTCAGTTTCTTCTTCAACTTCTTCAGTTTCTGTTACTACTTCTTCTGGTGTTTCTTCTGTAGTTTGTTGTTCAGTTGTTGAAGATTCTTCCGAATTATCCTTTTCAGTGTTTTCTTCAGCTGACGCTTCTGACTCAGTGTTTTGAGAATCTTCTTCACTTGCTATATCTTCATCATTTTGTTCATATTTGACTTGGCTATCGTCAAGAACTGTTGTTTCATTCGCATTCGGCTCATAAAATGCAAAAACATAGATCAGAAATGAAACAGGTATCAGAATAAAGAATGAGAACAGGATGGGTAACAATAAAATGCGTTTTTCTTTCTTCTTTTTAGGAGCAACATTCGTTGAACGTCTGGAAGCACGTGTATTGGGTTTTTCATCACCATTTAATTGTATGGGTTTACGATGTTCTTCAATTTTATTTTGATAATCATCTTTATTCATAGCTGTAAACTCCTATTCTACTTTTCATCTTTATTTATTATGACGAAATTTGGAGAAAAAGTAAAATAAACCTCTAACAGTTTCGTTGGAACAATGCTGAAATTCTTTTTTCCCAAGCATTCAGTATTATTTTGGCTGCTGGTTGTTCCGATGAATTTACGATATTCTCTTTATTTAATCCGCACTTCGAACAACAATTTTCTGGTCTTTCCTTAAGTTGCTGTCCAAACACTTCAACGATCTGCTGTCGAATGCAAGAAGAATTCGTTAAAATGTCTTTCATCAAATAAATCTGCTGAATCTTTTGCTGTTTTAATTGATGCAAAATATCGATGGTCTCCTCGACTGATTTGCGTGGTAACCAATAGGTTAATATTCGTACATGCGTTTCAGATAACACGCCTATCTCAACTAATTGACTAGGATGTTGTCCGTTTTGCTGAAATTCTTTATACAACCTGACATGTGACTCATCGGGAAAATCGTTCGTTGCCACGAAAATCGAATAATCTTCATCATCTCGAGTAAAAAACATTGTGGCCAGTGAATCAAGGCCATCTCTTCCAGCACGCCCAACTTCCTGAGCGTAATTGGCAACCGAGGAAGGAAAATGATCATGAATGATTTGCCGCACATCATCTTTATGTACACCCATTCCAAAGGCATTTGTCGCACACACCCAATCAATTTCACCATTCAAAAACTGCTGTTGAATAAACATCCTGTCGACTTGTTCCATTCCTGCATGGTAGGAGGCAATACGTATGCCCTTCGCATTTAATTTCAGAGCATATTCGTCTGCTTTTCTGCGTGATTGCGTATACAGAATTCCCGGACCGGTAAAGCGCTCTATTTGTTCTGCGATAAGATCAAACTTATGCTCCTGGGAATCAACTTCAACCGCTTCATATCGGATATTTGGTCGATCGAGTGCTTGGATATGGATTGATGGCTGGCGCATATTCAATTGAGTGGTGATATCTTCAATAACCTTTGGTGTCGCTGTCGCAGTTAGCGCAAGGATTGGAGGGCGTCCGCTAAAAGTTAACCAATCACTCAATCGCAAATAGTCCGGTCTAAAGTCGAATCCCCATTGTGATATGCAATGAGCTTCATCTGCAACAACTAAAGAAATCTTCATAGTCATTAACTTAGCTTTCACTTGTTCTTGCATCATCATTTCTGGTGATAGAAAAATGAATTTATATGTTTCCATTCTCTGCAAAAGCGCATTTTTTTCAGGCGGAGTCAAAAATGAATTTACCGCAACGACTCGCCTCTCCCCCATTTTTTTCAGTTGTTCAACTTGATCCTGCATTAAAGATAGCAAGGGTGAAATAATGATGACGCTATGCGGTAAAAGATATCCCGGTAGCTGATAACAAAGTGATTTACCCATTCCTGTAGGTAAAATCGCAAGAACATCTTCTTTATTGATAATACTTTTTATGATTTCTTTTTGACCTTGCCTGAACGTACGATAACCAAATTTATCATATAGAACTTTCTCCAGATTTGAAGTCAATTCGATTCCCCTCCTATAGCCAAAAGCAGCCTTAGTTGAAAGTACGTATAACTTGGGAAACCGTCTTTTAGCGTCCGCAATTTTTTAGTTTCTTGTTCTTTGATTTTTTGAATGAGCTTTGGAACATCCTCGTTCGGAAAAAACATCTCCACTGATAGTAATGATCCATTCATCGCCATCTCTACAAAATGATCTTCTATTGTGCTTGTCTTTAGTTGGCGCATTGAACTAATCTCTTCAAATGAATAGCCTTTTTGGTACAAATCTGATGTTTTCTTAGTTGAGTCAGTTAATGGAGTTGGTGCTTTGATATCTTCAGTCATTCTCGTTAATAGACTCAAAGATGGTCTGATGGAAATTTCATCAAGTATAATATGTAAACTTTCTTGCAGACGGATTTGAAGATCCATTTCATCTTCCTTCAAAGCGCGGGAAAGCTGTTGCCATGTCACTCCACTTACCTCATATCCAGTCAAACGATGACTGAGAATTACTAAATGAAGTTCGGATAACTTGTCCGACTGGCACACACTGAGCAGTTCTTCATAATATTTTGAAATGAACTCATTCGACTTGTAAGTAAAGTCATGCAAAAAATGACGAACCCATTGTTGAATCTTTTCATCTTTTTGTATGGGTGTGAACGTCCATTTTTTTGCGTTAACATGCGATAGTGTTTGAGTAACTAACGATAAACGTTGAAAGAAAATGCGTTCATTTCCTCTATATAACCAGCCATTCAACTGCAATGGTGGCATTTCTTTCAACTTTTCTTTTCCCAAGAGCGTTAGTTTGGGAATAGATTGCTCGTTGACAATCAGCAAGTTTGACTGAATCATTTGTAGCACATATTGTTCATATGTTGGTTTTGTGAGTTTTGGAAAAAGTGAAAAGTAATTGGTCAGTCCATAACTTTTAACATCTTGGATGGTTTGACCCGAACGTTTACCTCTAATTAGGTGAAACGGGGCTGAAATTGTACGTTCTTCATTTAATCGATTGACCATATGTAAGATGATTTGTTGGAATAGCACAAGACTTCCTCCAATTTAATATGTATTTAGGTTGAAAATTGAGGAAAACATGATTAGAATAAATACGAAAAGCTTTTTCAAGCGAACGGAGAAAAAGGAGAGGTTTTAACATGGCGAAGTATACTATTGTAGATAAAGATACTTGTATCGCTTGTGGCGCATGTGGCGCAGCTGCACCTGATATTTACGATTATGATGATGAAGGCATTGCCTTTGTTATTTTAGATGATAACATGGGAACAACTCAAGTTCCAGATGAACTCGAAGAAGATATGCAAGATGCATTTGAAGGCTGCCCTACGGATTCCATTAAAGTTGCAGAAGAATCATTTGACGGAGATGCATTAAAATACGAATAGGAAAAAGCTGCGAATTTCTTCGCAGCTTTTTTTTTCATTAATATAGCTTTATTAATATAATGTCGTTTATCGCACATTTGCGCTAGCCGTATGTTACGCATGTGCCAACAAGTATGAAAACCGCATACTTGTTAGTCTCACACTCCAAAAGTGCTGTGCCTGCGGTTACTCGGCACAGAGGAAACCTTGCTCCTGCGGTTACTCGTCGCAAAGAGTACGGTCAAACTTCCTTTGACCATACTCTTTATTGCAGCTTGCTGTGCGCAAATCAATATCTAGTATTCTTTAACATAGTCTAATAATGATTATTATTATGAAAATTGAGCTCGTTGTTTATCCAACCACGTTTTCATCGTCTTGAACAAAACAATGATAATGGCGGACAACAGCAACCCTTTAATTAAGTTGAATGGTAAAATTCCTAGCACAATCGTATCACGCAATGCAGAACCAGTAAGTGCTGGCATATTCAAGAAATAAGTGTACATCGGTAAAAATACCGCATAATTTAAAACGCTCATCCCGATTGCCATGGCAAGGATTCCCACAATCAGACCAATTGCCAAACCTTTCGTATTTGAAACTTTACGATAAATTGCATATACAGGAAGCATGAATAAAATGCTCGTTACAAAATTGGCAATTTCCCCAACAGGAACACCTGTTGGACTACCACTGAAAATCCAATATAGAACATTTTTAAATAGTGCTACTAAGATCCCAGCTACAGGTCCCATAGTAATTGCCGCAATAAGTGCTGGCACATCGCTGAAATCGACCTTTAAAAATGGTGGTAATGCAGGTAACGGAAAATTAAATAGCATTAAGACAAATGAAATACTACTTAACATGGCTACGGCAATCATGACACGCAGTTTGTTGTTCTTCATAAAAACTCTCTCCTTTTGCCGATCCACTCCACAAGAAGAAAAGTTCGTCCGTTTTGTCCCATCAAAAATCCCTTAAGCCGTTATCGCTTAAGGGAGTAGAAAGGCGCACTTAAATAGGCGTCTCGTCAAATGACAGAACGAAAAACGACCGCACCTTCACCTTCTCCCATCCAGACTATACTGTCGGCTTTGGAATCACACCAAATCCTGCCTTACGGCTCGCGGGCTTAAGAAAACGTACTTCTATTACCGCCGATCGGGAATTTCACCCTGCCCCGAAGATGAATCAATATTAACTTACATTGTTTACTATAAGAAAAAAAGAACCATTTGTAAACTACTTGAGCCTACGGATGGTTCTTTTTTATTAATAAATTTCTATCCAATTGTCAATTTGAAACATGTAAAACCTTATTCCCAAACATATTTATTCGCTCCAACAGGACTTGCGACGGGCTTACTGAAATCGAAACCATTCCAAGTTAATGGTGCGATATTTTCAAACTGAACGTCGTTCCCAAAACTCCCATTCGTCAATAGAATTCCTTCGATTAAATGAGAAGCTGCTTGAGGATCCATTTGTTCTAAGTTCAGTTCCTGTGTAAACCGGATACGATTTACCCCTTGCTCATTACTCACTTCAAAATTGATGCCTTCGGGAATTACACTCTGTAGATAATCACTCTGAGATGTTTTCATTTCATTCATCGCTTCTTGAATGTCCGAATGCATTTCGTTCATGTTCGGTACCAGAAATTGATTCCCGTGTTCATCTCTATACAGATAAAAACTCGTAAACGTGTTCCCACTTGTCAATGCTCGCGGTTTCATAGGACCAACTTGATCAAATTCAGCTTGACTTCCATCTTCATTTTGAAAAACAACTTGGTCGTAGCCATAAAACGTTTCTTGAATTAATTCGGTATACGCATTTATGGTTGCACTCGACAAATCGTAATCATGTGTAGATGGCAACTTGTGAATCAATTGATTCTGTTGTTCTTTAAATTCACCTTCGAATGGATGGAATTCAGCAAATCCAAGTGCGGATTCAACTAATTCACCAGCATATTGATTATACAAATCCAAACTCGTTGGCTCTGCATTTCCTAAATCATTCGCAATGGTCCGGCTCGGAATAAGTACCGTAAAGGGTACAACGATTCCATCATTCGACAACATGCCAATGTGAAAGACTGTATGTTCTTTTGCATCTACTGGGTAGACAGATGTGAGAACGGCACCTTGACGAGCAAATGTGGGAGACGTTTCCTCATCACTGGTTATGCCCGCACTATCGTTTGCAGATTCTTTACTATTTGAAAACATTTGATTCGATGTATCATCCGCGTTTTCTTCAAGTTTAGCGGAACTATCAGTAACAGCCATCTCTGACATGGTCTTATCCTCATTTTGCGGATTATTGAGAAAACTTGCTACAAGTATTGTCAAGGTTACCATCGCTGCAACTGCTACAGTTGATGGAATCCATTGTTTACGTTTTTTGTTTTTGCTATCGGCGGCCAATCTTGGATCTTGCTGCAAACGTTTCAATACTTCGTCTTTGGAGCGTGTATCATGTATTTGGGGCACTTGGCTAAGTAACTCGTCAATCTTTTGTTCACTCCATTTATTGTTGCTCACCGTGAACTTGCCTCCTATCCGAATGCCCTGATAAGCGATCCCTAAGTTTATGGATTGCCCGATGTTGTGTGGTCTTTACTTTCCCTTCCGTCCATCCGAGAACTTGTGCTGTTTCCGTAATGGATAGGTCTTGAAAGTATCGCATGACAATAACCATTTTTTGATCGCCAGTGCATTCATCTAATACGTCCAGCAATTGCTTCATATCATCATTCATTTCGACTAATTCATCAGGCAGAGCTTCATTGGATCTCAGCTCTTGTTTTTCCCAATCAAAAAAGTCAAAAGCATGACGCTTGCGTACAGACGACTTTCGAAAATGATCAATCGCAACGTTTTTGGCAATCGAAAATAACCAAGTCTTTTCGGAACTTTTCCCTTCGAATCGGCTGTATGCTTTTAATACTCTAACATATACTTCATGCATTAAGTCTTCGGCTGTCTGTCTATTTTTAACAATATACAGCAAGAACTGAAATACGTCTTGATGATATTGGTCATAAAGCCTGTGAAAAACGGAGTCATCCATGAACTCCCCCCGTTCATAAAATTAGTCGTTACAACAAATAAAAAGTTACATTTTTTTTATTGGTAATGTAAAGGTAAATTTGGTTCCAACATTTTCTTCACTCATTACTGAAATCACACCATCATGGGCTTCCACCATATTTTGGGCAATGGCGAGACCCAAACCAGTTCCACCTTTACCTCTTGTTCTCGATTTATCTGCTTTGTAAAAACGCTCAAACACATACGGCAGATCTTCAGCTGGTATTCCCGAACCTGTGTCTTCCACGCTAATTTTCACGAATGCATTGTGTTGTTCGACACATACCGTGACTTTTCCTTCATTCGGTGTATGACGGATAGCGTTATCAATCAGATTGGTCAAAACTTGTTCAATACGATCTTCATCCACTTCTGTAGTCAATTTCGAAGAGACGGCAGAATCGAATTTCAAATCTATATGTGATTCCTTCGCTACTTGTGCGAATTTTTGTGTAATTCTTTCGATGACTGGGGCAACAGCAACATTTTCTTTATACAGACGCATCCTACCTGATTCCATACGGGCTAAGTCCAATAAATCAGTAACGAGTCGTCCCATGCGTTGGGATTCTTCATAAATAATTTTTATCATTTCGTCTCGTTCTTCTTCAGATGATACGACATCATCTATAATGGCTTCGCTATACCCTTGCAACATCGCAATAGGGGTTCTGAGTTCATGAGACACATTCGCTATGAAGTCAGAGCGTAATCGATCCAGTCGATGTTGTTCAGTCATATCCCGCAATACAGCAACGGCTCCCCTAATTGAATCGCCACTGTACAATGGACTGATTGTAATGGCAAAATAGCTTCCTTCCATTTCGAGTTCTTCATTAATTTCTTCTTCCATATGAAGGACATGGTCAAGCATGTGATCCATTTCAACAGGTATCGGCTGACCATTATTCGTACCCATGCGGAAAAACCATTTTTGCAACAATTTTTCAGCTTGTGGATTGCTTAGTAAAATCGTATGATCACGATTAAACGTAATGACGGCATCTGTCATCGACGTCAATATACTGGATAGCTGTTCCTTCTCTTGATTGATCACTTCTAAATGATGCTTTAATTGTCTTCCCATCTGGTTAAATGCATTTGCCAATTGGCCAATTTCATCATTTTGAAGGGAAGGCAGTTTGGTATCAAAGTTTCCTTTCGATAATTCAAATGCGGCTTCACGCATTTTACGCAGTGGTGATGTGATCCGGGTAGAAAGGAAAAAAGCAAAGAAAGTCGTTAAGATAAATGCAATAAAAGCAGAGAGAAAGACGATATTCGTCGTTTCTTTTGTAGTTTTATGAATGACATCCAAGCTTTGATAAATGAATACGGCTCCATGAACTTCGTTTCCATCATTCAATGGAGAAGCCAATACGATAAAGGGTTCCATTTGACTTTTATTTTGGAGAGATGGCAGCATCATTTCTTTAATGATTGGTTGTGATGATTCGAAAACTTTTCCAAGCGTTTGATCTCTCATAATATATTTTTTTATTTCTTCCCCATTTTCCCCTTCGTGTAAGGCAAGAGATACTTCACGCGGTTCTTTAGCAATCAGTGCATTCGTTTCTGGGCCAAGGATGTCAGAAATAATAGAGAGAGATGCATCAACATTTTCATGATCATCTACAATACGGGCAATTGTACTCGCTTCCTGCCGTAAGGATGCTTCAGCTTGCTCGCTATGATAGTTCCCTAAAAATTCAAGCATTAAGACCGTAATGATAAACAATACAAACGAAACGAGAAGCAATATGGTTACCCATAGCTTCCCGACAACGCTGTTCCATATTCTATTCATTGACAACCTCGAATTTATAGCCTACTCCCCATACAGTTACAATCATTTTTGCGGCTTTTTCGGATACACGGTTCAATTTCTCACGTAATCGTTTCACATGGGTATCGACTGTACGCAAATCACCAAAGAAATCGTAATGCCAAACTTCTTTCAGCAATTGTTCACGGTCAAATACTTTATCCGGAGCTTTCGCTAAAAAGTAAAGTAGCTCATACTCCTTCGGTGTCAAGTTCACTTCTGTTCCATCCGCTGTGACGCGATGTGCATCGTGGTCAATCGTTAGATGCGGAAATACCACCAAATCTTTTGAAGAAGAGGTTGTTGAAATTGGTGAAATTGTCACGGAGCGTCTTAAGACGGCCTTCACACGAAGAACTACTTCACGCGGGCTAAATGGTTTGACTATGTAATCATCCGCTCCTAATTCAAATCCTTGAACGCGGTTTGCTTCTTCGCCTTTTGCAGTTAATAAAAGAATCGGTGTTGCTTTAAGTTCACGAAGTTCGGCAAGCACTTCCAAGCCGTCTTTCTCTGGCATCATCACATCCAATAGGATACAGTGATATTCTTTTTCAAGTGCCATTTCCAGTGCCATGGCTCCATTTTCAGCTTCGTCCACTTCATATCCTTCACGCTCTAAATACATTTTCAATAATCGACGAATGCGGTCTTCGTCATCTACAATTAAAACAGCAATATGTTCCGACATAGTGTTACCCCTTCCGTCCTGACTCTACCAATTATTGTACAATTACATGCTCTAAAATGAAAGAAAAGCCCTTCCCTCGGAAGGAAAAGGCTTGTCATTTTAAGCGTATGAGTGTAACCCGGCAATAATTAGGTTAACAGCAATTAAGTTAAACATAATAATAATGAAGCCTATGACAGCCAACCATGCAGATTTTTCGCCATGCCAGCCTCGTGATAATCGAAGATGCAGGAAGGCTGCATAGAATAGCCATGTGATGAGAGCCCAAACTTCCTTCGGATCCCAGCCCCAGAATCTTGACCAGGCTTCATGTGCCCAGATCATCGCAAATATCAGTGCGCCAAGCGTAAACACAGGGAATCCGATGGACACAGCACGATAACCGATTTCATCCATTAACTGCGAATTGGCCTTTTGGGCAAAAGGTTTCAGAACAGCTGAAATTGGTTTGCGAATGATAAGCCTGATTAATCCATAAAGGATAACCCCAAACAAAAATGACCAAGTAACCGTCGTTAATTTTTTCGCATTAACAAGTGGAGGCATTTCGGCAAATGGTGTCATAGTTCCAGGTGTCAAAGACTCATACTCATTCATTCCGAATAGAGGTGGTGCATTATACGTAATTTCTTTTTCTTTTTCTTCTTTATCTACATAGCTGAATTTTGCTTCGTAATCCATCACGCTAAATGTAGTGGTTGAAGCAACAAAGCCTAATGTTAAGACGAGTGTAAACATGACTGCTTCCAACCAAAAACTTTGTTTTGATCTCTTCGTAATGTCAACATTCTTCAGTAAGTAAATCAAACCAGCCACGGCACTGATTGCCAGAATGGCTTCACCGAGTGCAGCCGTAATAACATGGACTGTTAACCAATAGCTTTTCAACGCCGGAATCAAAGGATTAATGTCGCGCGGGAACATGCTTGCATATGCAATAATGATGATTGCAATCGGTAATGCGAACAGTCCGAGTGATGGTGTCCGGTAAATGAAAAAGATTAAAATAAACGCACCAACAACCATCATGCCAAAAGCGGTTGTAAACTCAAATAAGTTACTTACCGGAGCATGTCCAGCAGCTATCCAACGAGTGATGAAGTAAGCCAAGTTTGCGATGAATCCAACAATCGTTACAATAATCCCGATGCGCCCCCATCGCTTCTCAGAAGTTGATGCTTCTGACTTTGAGCCTTTCACTGCTCCACCGAAAAATAATGTTGCAATCAAATAACAAACAAATGCAACAAACAATAAATTCCCACTAATCGAGACGAGTGTCATGACGACTTCTCACCATCCTTTTTGAGCTCATGTGATTCAGAGTCCTGTTGATCCATGTATGGAGGCAGTTGTGCTGCTTCCGTTAGCTGATCCAACTCTTTTTTAATAGCAAACCAGTTTTTATTCGTATGGGCAGCGACAGCAACCTGTCCATCTTTCGTTTCATGAATCCATATTCTACGGTGATTGAAGTAAGATCCTTGCGCAACCCCGATCATGAAAATCAAGCCACCTAAAGCTAAAATCCATAATGTTTTATCTTTACGTATCGTGAGACCGGAAACATCACGCGTATCTACACTTTGGAATTCAAGTTTATATTCATTATCCCCAAGCGGCTCCACAGTTTGTTTTATCGCCACAAAACTGGTTTCCCCTTCAGGAGTTTCAGGTGTCTTCATTTCCACTAAAAATGCAGGGTTGTTCGGAATTGGAGACTTCGTTTGAGGCTCTCCCTTTTCAAATCCAGAAAAATCCGGATAATATCCTAACAATTTTACAGAAGACCCATTACCTAAATCATAAGAAGTTTCTGGATTCGTCAAATCGATGGAAAGATCACCTAAAGATTCGCCAGTCGCTTTATTTGATAAATTAAAATGCATTGTGCGAAGTTCATCCAAACGGAAGTCCATTTGATAAACAGAAAAACCTTCAAATTTCAAAGGATGATTCACCTGAATGGATTCTTTTTTCACTTCTTCAAGATTATCAGTTTGACCAGGTAATGCAGTTTCTGGTTTTTTATATAAAACTACATTTGTCTGATAGTTAGATGCAATCGTTCCGACACGCTCAATAGCATCCCCGAACACTTCGTCTGATTTTTCTTTATCGTAAGTTTCAAGAATAAATTCTTTACTTTCCAAGTAATAACCAGGTGCTTCCGGAATGGCCCGTGTTTCACCTTCGCGAATCCACATCGTTTCATCCACATAGAATCCTGGTAATGCCCGCAGCATAACCCCGAACAGGAAAATAATAAGACCAACATGATTAACATAAGGACCCCATCTTGAAAAGCGGCCTTTTTCTGCCAGTAACGCTCCGTCTTCTCGCTTCACATTATAACGGAGTTCTTTTAGCTTAGCTTCACTTTTTGTAAACGTTTCTTCTATGGAATTGATGCCACCAAGAGCAAAAAGACGTTGACGTTTCATAAAACTTTCATGTCTTTTCGTGCGTTGTTTTTTCAAAGAGTTGTATAAAGGAATAAAACGGTCCAAACTTGCAACGATAAGGGAAATTCCAAGCATCCCGATTAACGTCTGGAACCACCATGAGCCATATAAATCTGATAAGCCCAATTCGTAATAGATCTTCCCGAATGTTCCATACACTCTTTCATAATAAGCAGCTATATCCGCTTCTGTTGTAGCTGGAACGTAAAGTACTTGCGGTAGAATAGTTCCGATGGCAGCTGCCACCAAAATCATGATAATAATGGTTACTCCGATTTTAACACTTGAAAAGAAGTTCCATATCTTATCAATAATCGATTTGTTGTATGTTTGCGAACGGCGTGCAGAACCTTCGTAACGCATATCCGCTAATTTTAAATCTTTTGCTTCTTTTGTGAGGGGCCGACCACAGTTCCCACATAACACTGTTCCTTCTGGATTTTCATGCCCACAAGCACAAATGATGTTGTTCATATGATTGACTCCTTAATCGGGACGTATCTGCTCCATAAAATGAGCGATGTCCTGTTCTGTCATCTCTCCGCGTACGATCTTCTCAATTTTACCTTCAGGATTGATTAACAAAGTCGTTGGAAGCGGGTCAATGTTGTATGTTTCCATCACACTTTTCGTTTTATCAATAACAATCGGGAAATCTAGTCCATACTGGTCAGCAAACTGTTCTACTTCAAAATTAGACTGCGCGATGTTTACAGCCAATATTTGAACACCTTGTTCTTTAAATACTTCGTATTGACGATCCATTGCGGGCATTTCTTTTGCACACGGCTTACACCATGTACCCCAGAAATTCAGAAAGACCCCTTGTCCTTTATAATCTGACAAGCGATGCTCTTCCCCATTTAAATCCACCAAAGTGAAATCCGGTGCTTCGTCCCCAACGCCTAGAACATCCACCTTGTCTTTAGAAGCATTGTTGTAAATAGTGTAAATGATTGCTACTACCAGAACAGACAAAATCAATGTCCGTATCAAAAATCTTTTTTGTTTCGTCTGAGCCATTTTTATACCTCCCACATGACGAAATAATCATTTATCATTATAACAAAGAAAAGCGGTTGCTAAGACCGCACATTTGAAGGGTTTGTGAACGTTTTCAGGTATTCCGAAAACCTCTAAAATTGGAGAATAGAGTTAAGCAATTTCCAATACCTACTAATTATGAACCAATTTTTCCTGTTTCAGCCATAACACGCAGTAATTTCACTTCATGGGACGTCAACTCACGTGATTCACCTGCATTAAGACCATGAAGCGTCAAGAAAGCAAAGCGTTCACGCTTCAATTTTTGCACAGGGAAACCGATGGCATCGAACATGCGACGAACTTGACGGTTTTTACCTTCATGAATCGTGATTTCAATAATTGCCTTGCTTTGTTTTGGATCAGCCGATAATAATTTGACACGGGCTGGAGCTGTCTTTCCGTCTTCTAGTACAATTCCACGTTCTAGCGGGCGGAGTTGCTCTTTCACTGGAATTCCTTTAACTCGTGCAACATACGTTTTATCGATTTTGAATTTAGGATGAGTTAGCGTATATGATAAATCGCCATCATTCGTCATGATTAAAAGACCCGATGTCTCATAATCTAAACGCCCCACCGGAAATAGTCGTTCTGGTATGTGCGGAAATAAATCTGCAACCGTTTTACGTCCTTTGTCATCCGTCACTGCCGAAATAATTCCTCTTGGTTTATATAATAAATAATAAACCTTTTGCTCTTTTTCCAACTTCACGCCATCTACTTCAACTGTATCTGATGCAGATACTTTTGTTCCAAGTTCTTTGACAACTAGTCCATTCACTTTCACTTTTCCTTCTAAAATCAGTTGCTCGGATTTTCTTCGTGACGCAACCCCAGCATGTGCTAACATTTTTTGTAATCTTTCCATACTTTCACCTCATCGTCGATTCCTATACTCTTTAAAAATTATGTCACACTTTCGCTCAAAACAAAAGAAGACCGCTTATTTAATAAGCAGTCTTCGTCATTCATTCCGCTCAATATGTACTTTTTTTGTAAGTATGGTTTTCCCGTTTATTTGTACTTCCCATTTTGCCACTTTTTGAGACGCTTTCGCCCGATTCAAAACGACAAGATGCGAAACTTGTTCATCCTTGTGTTTTAGGATGTAGGCTGACTCGTCAGCTTTCATCACCAATCCACCTGGTAAATCATATGAGCCTTTTTCAATGACTTGAACTCTATCATATTGTGCAAAGACGTTCTCTGCAAGTTGCTTGTGCATTTGCCAATCATTCGATTGGTTCAATGTAACAACAATCACTTCTTCGTCTCCATCTTTGAAATACGTTGCAAGTGTTCTACCTGCTGTTTTCGTAAATCCTGTTTTCCCGGCAATCGCTTTCGTTTCCAAGCGAACGAGCTTATGCTTGTTATCCCAGTACTTCCCGTCTTGTTTGAAATGGG
Organism: Paenisporosarcina sp. P4_B8; assembly: GCF_056402175.1. Lineage (NCBI taxonomy): Bacteria > Bacillati > Bacillota > Bacilli > Caryophanales > Caryophanaceae > Paenisporosarcina > Paenisporosarcina sp. P4_B8. Next base: position 124,168 of record NZ_JBFUHX010000007.1, read on the forward strand.
GTGCAGTTAAGATCGGTTTGAGTTCTTTATTTTCCATCGCGATTTTCAACATAAGAGCTGTGTCATAAGCGGTAGATAAGTGTTCCTCGTGGTGTAATCCTGATGGGTTTTCAAAGTGTGTATTTTTTAATCCCATAATTTTTGCTTTTTCATTCATCAATTTAACGAAGCCTTCAACTGATCCTCCTGCATGCTCTGCTAGAGCAACTGCTGCGTCGTTACCGGACCTCAGCATTAATCCATAAAGCAATACATCAACGGCTGTTTCTTCTCCATTTTTAAGATAAATGGATGAACCTTCTTGCGATGTGGCTACAGGTGAAATTTTGACCTTTTCTTTTAAATCTACTTCATCCGCCACGACAACCGCTGTCCACATTTTTGTTAAGCTGGCAATCGGCATTTTTTGGTCTTCACCGCTTCCTGCCAATAACCGTCCTGTCTTCGCATCAATTACTGCATAAGCAGATCCCTGCGCCTCAGATAATCGAGGGTACAACAGACTTACACCTACCAGGAGAATAACTAACACAATCAACCATTTATTTCGCAACCAGCAGCACCTTTCGCTTCTTATTCTTGTTGTTCCCCAAAAGCTTCCTGGAACTTTGTCATGAATAAATCTGTTTGGTCATCTTCTTCCGTCCCTTGTGTTTCCGGTAACGGCGGCAACTCATTCATATCATTTAATCCAAATACATTTAAAAACTCTTTCGTAGTGCCATACAGGATGGCACGCCCTGTGCCTTCAGCTCGACCGACTTCCTGAATCAGACCTTTAAGGCTTAACGTGTGTAATGGTCTTTCACTCTTCACGCCTCGTAAGTCTTCAATCTCGATTCGTGTAATCGGTTGTTTGTAGGCAACGATCGCCAACACTTCCAATGAAGCTTGTGAAAGAGGTTGATTCGTTGGGTTTTCAACGAGACGTTGAATGGTTTCTGCGTTTTGTTTTTTTGAAATCAGTTGATATGTACCGGCTAATTCTTTTAATTCAATTCCGCGATTTTTGGATTTTGTATAGTCATCCTGTAATTTCTCTAATGCTTCTTTTACCTCTATAGATGTTGCACCAGTTAAATTTTCAATCTGTTTACTTGATAACCCTTCGTCTCCTGTGACAAAAAGTAAACTTTCAATTTTACTCATCAATAGGCTCAAAAGATTCTTCCTCCCATCGATCATTTATTAGATTAACTGTCAGATCATCAAAATTCTGACGTTGCTCGACCATTACCATTTGTCTTTTCATAAGTTCCAGCAAAGATAAAAATGTGACAACCAGAGTTGGTTTGTCTTCTGATGGAAAAAGTTCTGAAAAAGAACAACTTCCGCCACGGGATTTCAAAGTCTTGAAGACACTTTTCATTTGGTCCTTGATGGATAGTTCCTGTCTAGTAATTTTGGTGGCAAGCGGGGCTTTCAATCGTTTCCTTCTCAGCATTTTCTGAAAAGCACCCAACATGTCATAGACATTCAAAGGATCATCAAATGCAGTTAATTGTTGAGTTGGTTGATAGTCGGTCAAGTCACTTGGTGCTCTTGTAAAGACTTGTGCTCGTTGTTCTTCTAATTGCTGCAGATTCTCAGCTGCTTCTTTATACTTCCGATACTCAATCAGACGATTCACCAATTCTTCCCTTGGGTCATTCATATCAAGGGCAAGTTCGTCATCATCCAATTCACCTTCGTGAATCGGAAGCAGCATTTTACTTTTGATTGCAAGCAGGGATGCGGCCATTACTAAATATTCACTTGCTTCATTCAATTCAAGCACTTGCATAGCACGAATATGTTCCATGTACTGTAGAGTTAAATCAGCCATTGGAATATCATATATATCAATTTCCAAACGATGGATTAAGTGCAATAATAAATCGAGAGGACCTTCAAAAGCGTCCAATTTTACTTCATAAGACATGTTAAGATCACCCGATCAAATAGATTCAAATTTTAGTATAGAGGAAGTGTGAGAAGAATGCATCCGTTGTTTCACCCACTTTTTGTGCAGTTTGTCATATATTTTAATGAGCACGAGGATTTTTTTGAATGCCACGAAGTGTTGGAAGAATACTGGAAAGAGATTGCACCGAAAGATAAAACACATCCGCTTACTGCTTGGATTTTGCTCTCGACAGGAATGTATCACTGGCGAAGGGGTAATTTCAATGGCGCGAAAAGATCACTGGTCAAATCATACGATCGTTTCCATCTGAATGGTACGAGTGCTTTTTATGAAGGCATTCACTTTTCAAGACTTATCGTGAATTTGGAGCAATCACTAGAATCCATTGAAAATAATACATCTTTTCAGCCATTTAAAATACAAGTCGATTCATCTGACTTATCATCAGCCATCCTACAACAACCAGCATTAGAAGCACTAACAGGTGATCAACTCATACACAAGCATATGCTCCGGGATCGTTCAGAAATACTTAATGCCCGTGAAGAAAAAAGAAGGAACAGACATTAAATGTCTGTTCCTTCTTGCTGGATGGTGCACTTATCTATGAATGGTTTTGTCGATTCAGCAGCCTTTATTTCTGTACACGGAAGGAAATTTTGCACTTTGGATACCATTTCTTTTCCAATCCCTTCACCTCTAAATGAAGGTGAAACAGTAATATGCTGAATCAAACACTCTGTATCTGTAGTTTCTATGCCAATCAAGCCCACAAAATCTTCCTCTTTTTTCCACATAAACAAATGCCAGTTCGGATTATTTTCATAGGTTTGAATGGTTTCTTGTAATTTTTTTAGATCTTTTTCTTGTGGCATAAACGACAGGAGACCCATCGCAATTTTTTCACAAATTTTTTTATATCGTACTAACATAATAAATCCCTCATTTTTGATTCCGCTTCAGCACAATGACTATCCTACATCATTTGCAATAAAACTTCAACTCGCAATCCATTATTTAACAGTTTATTGGTTCGGCGCAATAAATATCCAATAAAGAACTCCCCAAACAATACTTATTAATAGGATAAATAAATACAATTTGTTATTGTTTCTTTTCATGAGTGTGCACCAACCGTCTCATCTTGTAAAGAACAATCCAACTTTACGAGATCTTCATATGTTTCTCTCTTAATGACAATGCGATGATTGCCCTGCTCCACGAACACGACAGCGGGTCTAGGAAGCCTGTTATAATTGCTGGCCATCGAATATCCGTATGCCCCTGTGCAGAATACAGCGAGTATATCTCCCGCTTCTACTCTTGGTAAAGAAATGTCTTCGATCAGTTTATCGCCTGATTCACAACATTTACCGGCTACTGTGTAGGTTTTAGTGGCTTCAACTGTCATTTTGTTCGCAACAGCCGCATCATATTTTGCTTGATAAAGTGCAGGACGAATATTATCTGACATTCCGCCATCTACAGCCAAGTAATTTCTGACACCCGGTACTTCTTTTTGAGATCCAATCGAATATAAAGTAGTTCCTGCGTCACCTACTAGTGAACGGCCAGGTTCAATCCAAATCTCAGGCATTGGATACTTTGCTTCGCCGATCTCGGAGCGTATGGATTTAATCATATCTTCTACATAAATTGCGGGTTGAAGTGGTTTATCTTCATCTGTATAGCGGATGCCAAAACCGCCCCCTAAGTTTAAAACTGGGCAAACAAAGTCATAATTCTTTTTCCAGGAAAGCATTTTTCCAATTAGTTTTTTTGCTGCCAAGGAGAAAGCAACAGTATCAAAAATTTGTGAACCAATATGACAATGCATGCCTAGTAATTGAATAGATTCTTCATCTTTTACTGCATGGAACGCTTCATCTGCCTGGCCATTATTCAGATCAAAACCAAATTTCGAATCAGCTTGTCCTGTCGTGATATAGTCATGCGTATGCGCTTCAATACCTGGTGTCACACGTAATAAAATATTTACTTGTTTTTTAAGGATTTCTGTTAATCTCTTTAACTGTTCTATTTCATAAAAATTATCAACCACAATACATCCAATACCCGAGTTCAATGCAAAGACTAATTCATCATCACTCTTATTATTGCCATGAAAATGAATTCGTTCCACTGGAAAACCGGCATGAATGGCTGTATATAATTCGCCTCCAGACACAACGTCCAAAGATAGTCCTTCTTCAGCTGCTAGCTGATACATTGCAATACTTGAGAAAGCCTTACTCGCATAAGCTACTTGAGCTTCAACTTGCTCACGTTCAAATGTATGAATAAAAGCACGTGCCCGTTCTTTTATTAATGCTGTATCGTAAACAAATAAAGGTGTTCCATAGTTTTTTGCTAATGTCATCGCAGAAGTTCCACCAATTGTTAAGTGACCATGTTCATCCACGGACTGTGTTCCAAATAAATGCATCTTCATCTCTCCCAATGGTAAGTGGTTTTTCAATATAAGAACTTTACCATAGGGAAAGACTCCGATGCAATGAGTGGATTACGAACGTTTGCGCTTAGGCGAGTGAACAATGAATGGTCTGAGTGCGCCATTTGATGTAGGAAAGCGAATCAGAATGCGTGCCAATGCTTTAGGGAAAAATGGAACGAGCGGCCACAAATAAGGAACTCCCATCGGCTTAATTGATACCAGGTACATGAAAACGAATAGGATTCCAATGAAAAAGCCATTGGACCCAAACATGACGGTAGCAATAAGCATTACATTTCGGAATAACTTGGCGGCAACACTCAATTCATAAGAAGGTAATGCAAATGTTAAAATGGCTGATACCGCTGTATATAACACTACTTCAGGAATGAAAAGTCCGACATCGATTGCAATTTGACCAATAATAATGGCCGCTACTAAGCCCATTGCCGTGGAAAGAGGTGTAGGGGTATGAATGGCTGCTAGCCTCAAAAATTCAAGACCTAAATCAGCGATCACGATTTGAAGAAAAAGCGGGACCTCTCCATTCTCTTTTGGACCAATGTAGGAAAGAAACTCAGGGACTCGATCTGGTTCTACCACTAATAAATACCAGAAAGGCAAAAGTGTTAAACTCAGGAAAAATCCCGAGAAGCGAAGTATGCGGACAAACGTTCCTATCAAAGGAGCTTGTCGATATTCTTCTGCATGTTGCAAATGATGAAAAATCGTTGTAGGAACTAAAATTACGGATGGAGAGGTATCCACGATAATCGCAATATGACCTTCCAATAAATGAGCTGCACATGTATCAGCACGTTCTGTATAGCGGACAAATGGGACAGGATGGAACTTTTGCTTGAATATCCATTCTTCTAGCGACTTGTCTGTCATTGTCAACCCATCGTGATGGATTTTTTTCATACGTTTACGGATATAATCGATATGCTGTTCATTCGCTACACCTTTAATAAAAGCGATGACCGTATCCGTTTGACCACGCGTGGAAAGCTTTGTTAATTCGAAGCGAAGCGAGACATCCCGGATTCTTCTTCGAATTAATGCCGTATTTTGTAAAATGTTTTCCGTAAAGCCATCCCGAGATCCGCGAATGACTTTTTCATTATCAGGCTCATCGGGTTGTCTTCCTGGATAGGAACGAACATCGATTGTGAAAACATAACCACCAGATGTCACAATTCCAAGCTGTCCACTTAAAATTGCGGACAGCCAGGCATCTTTAGAGTCATAGATTGTGACTGAATGATATGGAAAATAGCTATTCATTGCTTCAATTTCATGAATCTCTAATTTATGTTTCACTTGAGATGTCGTGCTCTGTGTTAACGTCAAAATTTGTGTAAGTGTCGTAGAATCAATCAACCCATTCATATAGACAAATAATGATGGTATTGACCAAACGTGTGCGTTTTTGACACCAACATCGAAGCTTTCTCCTTTTCCAAACTTGGAATATACAAAGGATTCAGCATCCTTGATATTGGCAAAAAGTGACTTATCTATTGAGATCCATCCTTTAATGTCGCCTGTTTAGGCATCATCCAACTTTTCAGTTGCTTCAGTATTTTCTTTTCTAACCTGGACACTTGCACTTGTGAAATACCGAGTCTTTCCGCAATATCACTTTGCGTACAGTCCAAGTAGTAGCGTAAATAGATAATCATTTGTTCCCTTTTTCCGAGTTTCGATAAAATATCTCGCAATGGAATGTGATCAAACGAGCGCTCCGAACGTTCGTCTCTTAATTGATCCATCAGAGTCAATGCGTCCCCTTCACTTTCAAATAATTGTTCATGAAGAGAAGCTGGATCTCTTAATGCATCGGAAGCCAGAACCACTTCATCCATCGTCACATCAAGCGTTGTGGCAAGTTCTGACAAGGAGGGTTGGCGTTCATGTAGCCGAATAAATTCATCGGTTGCATGACGAATTTTAAAACTCAATTCCCGGATGGAACGACTTACTTTAACCATGCCGTCATCTCGCAGGAACCGTTGTATTTCCCCAATAATCATTGGAACAGCATAAGTGGAAAATTTAACTTCGTACGATAAATCGAATTTGTCGACAGATTTCATTAACCCTATACAACCGATTTGAAATAGATCCTCTAAATCCGCTCCCCGTGAAGCGAATCGTTGGACGATGGACCAGACAAGACGGGTATTTCCTTCTACCATGGTTTGTCTGGCAATTTTGTCTCCCTGTTGAGACAAAAAGATCAATTCACGCATTTTTTCTTGAGTCAACAACACGGGTTGTTGTCCGATAGGCGTCGTCATCGTTCACCTAAAACGAAGTTGGATTGTATGGGTAAAAATTCCTTCGTAAAGGTAATCGCAGTTCCTTTCTGAGGCTCTGACCATACCGACAAATGATCTGAGAAACTTTCCATAATAGTAAAGCCCATCCCGGAGCGTTCTCTCTCCGGTTTTGATGTATAAAGAGGTTCCATCGCTTGCTCGAGGTTTGGAATGCCTCTGCCTTCATCGCTGATGGTCATCGTGATTGATTGTCCATTTCTTTTGGCACGTATGGTTACGATGCCCTCCCCATCCTCTTCATATCCATGAATGATGGCGTTCGTCACTGCTTCAGAAACAATTGTTTTAAACTCAGCTAATTCATCAATGGTTGGGTCAAGAGATGCAATAAAGCTCGTCATCACCATACGTGCCAAACCTTCATTTTCACTAATGGCAATAAACGATAGCGTCATTTCATTGTCCATTTAAAATACCCCCTAACTGTGCGATTGTTTCTTCTTCTGTTGTTGGCCAAACATAGGAACCGAGACCAGAATATTGAAAGATTTTTTTCATCGTTTCAGAAGGATGTAAAATAACTGTTTGTCCATTAGTAGGGACAAAATCTCTCATTCTTCCTAAGATAAGTCCAATACCTGCACTATCCATAAAATGTAAGTCTTGCAAGTTCCATATAATGGCGCGAAGAGTTCCTCTATAAAGAGATTGTGAAATTTCGTCACGGATTGTTTGTGTGGCATGATGGTCAAGCTCGCCCTTTAAGCGAATAATAGCTATACCATCTTCGACAAATAAAAGTTGATGTTTCATCTAGTAACTCCTCCTTTCCGTGACTATTCGAGGTGAGCTACTCCAATTCCTTGTCGTTGACAAATAAAGGTTAAACCTCTTAATTCTCGACAGAAATTGCAACATTCTATTCATTAACAGTATGGAAAATCTTTCATACATTTAAACATCAGAGAAGAAAAAAGGTTTTACTTTTTTGTAGGCATTTACGTTTTGAGCTAAAAGACACTTCCTGTGCTTAGACATGATTTCGAAATGAAACACTGAAGCATAAGGTTTTCAGTTCGCTGTGGAACCCTCATTTGCTGCACTATAATCTAGAGAATAAAGAGGATGGGGTTGTGACTGTGTCACAACCCCATCCTCTTTTGTTAGATCATCTTGCGGCTTTTGTGCGTACTTAGCTCCCTTACAACCTTAGTGCTCTGCATTTTATGGTTTACTAAAGAATCGATGCTCTATTTAAGTAGATATTCCGTCGAAGATAGTTCTCTACATTCTTAACGTAAGAGAACACGATTCATTTTATAAGTGATACACACATTTTTCATGAAAATTAACTTTGCTTCAACTTTACTTTCATTTGTTCATATTTCCGCTTGTACTATCCCGCTTTAGTTAATGGTAACCCCCATCTTACTTGCATTCTTTTTTCCTTGTTTAAATCTGTTTGCCCATGTCTAATTACATAAATCAATGATGGAATCGTCCAATGTATAAAGTAGTTTTATGTTAAATCATTGAACTAACTTTATCCGTTAGTCTAGCAAGGAATATGTAGTACAATTCCAATGCCTTGCACTTACTTTACTTTTACCTTTCCACCCCTTCTTCTGCAATTCCTTTGCAATTAACATATTAAAAAAACCATGCCCTACTAAAGCTATCGATTTATGTTCATGTGCATAATCAATTAGCAGTTGGACAGCCATTCCTGCCCTGTCTTTCGCCTGACGGAAAGACTCGCATTCGTTAGAATATCCACTAAACCACAGTAATCTTAAAATCACTGCCCAGATATTTGGCTTTAATCTTACATTAAATAATTTAGTTGGAATTGAAGGTAACTCCGTTTCTCTAAATAAACAATCAGAAACTATTTTTACTTTTGTATTTAATAACCTTGCTGATTCAACTGACCTTTTTAAATTGCTGGATAAAACAATTTTTGCAGTAGTTACTTTTTCAAGCGTTTCCGACGGGTATAATGACTCTTCAAACACGCCGTTAAAGTCATATTTCCCCACCCATTCCTTAAACTCCATACAAGTCATTTTATCACTTTCAGTCAGTAGTGATCTTCCATGCCGAATCAATGAAATCTCCATATAAATCTCCTTGTATTAACAATGATTTTTGTCCTAATAACTTGTTATTTTCTATAAAAAGATTAACAATCCTTGTTTAACCAAGCCCGATGTACGTCTATTAAAGTACACGTTAGTTTAAAAATACCATAAAAAAAGCGATCTCCGGAGAGACCGCTTTGATGATTTAGATTATTGAGTGATGATTTCTTCGATTAATTTTGGTGCTTTGGTTGGTTCTTTTGAGAACTCAATATATTTGTACAATATCTCCATAACTTGTTCCACATTTTGAGTGTTAGCGTGGATTGTTGCAAGGGACTCGCCCTCTTTAACCGCGTCGCCAACTTTTTTGTGAAGAACGATGCCGACTGCCAAATCAATTTCAGATTCTTTTGTCGCACGTCCCGCTCCAAGAATCATAGCAGCTGTACCAATTTCGTCAGCTTCAATGAAAGAGATAAATCCGCTTTCTTTTGAAGGCACTTCAAACGTATATTGAGCTTGCGGCAACAATTCTGGTGAGTCTACAACAGCTGGATTTCCACCTTGACCTTCAATGAAATTTTTCAGGATTTCAATCGCAGATCCATTTTCAATCACTTCAAGAAGCATACCGCGTGCTTCTTCCAAATCTTTTGCTTTGCCACCGACAACGACCATTTGACTTCCTAGGACCATGCATAGTTCTGTTAAATCTTCAGGACCTTTGCCTCGAAGTGTATCAATCGCTTCTTTCACTTCTAGTGAATTACCAATTGCAAACCCTAAAGGTTGGCTCATATCAGAGATAATAGCCATTGTTTGGCGACCTACGTTGTTGCCGATCTGCACCATCGCTGTTGCTAGGGCACGTGCGTCTTCAACAGTTTTCATGAACGCGCCTTCGCCTGTTTTCACGTCAAGAACGATGGCATCTGCACCTGCTGCGATTTTCTTACTCATAATCGAGCTTGCGATTAACGGAATGCTGTTAACAGTTCCCGTAACATCACGAAGCGCATATAATTTTTTGTCTGCAGGAGTCAAATTACCACTTTGACCGATTACGGCAAGCTTCATTTCATTAACTTGTTTCGTAAATTGTTCAGTCGTCAATTCAACATGGAAGCCTTCAATTGCTTCCAGTTTGTCAATCGTACCACCTGTATGACCTAGGCCACGTCCACTCATTTTAGCAACTGGCACACCACATGCTGCCACTAAAGGTCCAAGCACTAATGTAGTTGTGTCACCCACGCCTCCAGTTGAATGCTTATCCACTTTAATACCTTCAATGCCAGACAAGTCAATCTGATCGCCTGACTCTACCATAGCAATTGTTAAATCTGCACGTTCGCGATCGTTCATGTCCTGGAAGTAAATAGCCATCATTAAAGCACTTACTTGATAATCGGGAATGCTTCCGTTTGTATATTGCTCAATGAAAAAACGAATTTCTTCAGTTGTTAATTCCGCGCCATCACGTTTTTTTTCAATTAAATCAACCATTCTCATGAATATTCACCTATCCTTCAGTTTAAGTGGGAAAGGAAACTGCGGCCAAATTTAGGCATAGAAACATTAAAGTTTTCCGCAATTGTCGCCCCTATATCGGCAAATGTTTCGCTTAGTGGAAGTTCTTTGCCTTCCGTAAAGCGAGGTGAATAAGCCAGCACCGGTACAAATTCACGTGTATGATCCGTACCTGGGAAGGTAGGGTCATTTCCGTGGTCCGCTGTGATAATTAGTAAATCGTCATTAGTCAAAGCATCCAACACTTCAGGCATACGTGCATCGAAAGCTTCCAATGCTTCTCCGTAACCAATTGGATCACGGCGGTGACCATACAATGCGTCAAAATCCACAAGATTCAAGAAACTGATACCATGGATATCTCTTTTCACGACTTCAGCCAACTTGTCCATTCCGTCCATATTATCTTTTGTACGCAATGACTCAGTTACACCTTCATTGTTGAAAATATCCGAGATTTTACCAATGGCAATCACATCATAATTTTCATCTTTTAATTCGTTCATCACTGTACGTTCAAACGGTTTCAACGCATAGTCATGACGATTCGTTGTACGCTTGAATTCACCAGGTTGTCCGATGAATGGACGTGCAATAACGCGTCCTACTAAAAACTCGGGTTCAAGTGTTAATTCGCGTGCAATTTCACAGATTTTATATAGTTCTTCTAAAGGGATAATTTCTTCGTGAGCAGCAATTTGCAATACTGGATCTGCAGACGTATAAACGATAATTGCACCTGTTTCCATATGCTCTTGTCCTAACTCGTCCAAGATTTCCGTACCACTTGCTGGTTTATTGCCAATGACTTTACGTCCTGTCTTTTCTTCCAAAGCATTGATTAATTCATCAGGAAATCCGTCTGGGTACACTTTAAACGGTTGATTAATGTTAAGCCCCATGATTTCCCAGTGACCTGTCATTGTATCTTTACCTACTGACGCTTCCTGCATTTTCCCATAATAAGATGAAGGAATCGTTACAGGCTGAATTCCTTGGAATGGACGAATATTGGAAAGTCCCATTTTTTCAAGGTTTGGCATGTTCAAGCCATTCATTTTTTCTGCAATATGTCCCAGTGTATCGGAACCTGTGTCTCCGAAAGATTGGGCATCTGGTGCTTCGCCAATTCCAACGGAGTCTAGAACAACTAAGTGAATGCGTTTAAATGATTTATGTGTCATACATATCCTCCTTCAACTTCTATTCATATCTTATCAAACGTTTGGAAAAAATACACGTCAGACTTCTGACGAATTAAGTCGAATTATGCACGCGGATGAAATTGTTTATACACATCTTTCAAACGGGTTTTACTGACATGCGTATAAATCTGAGTCGTTGAGATGTCTGCATGTCCTAGCATTTCCTGTACAGCGCGTAAATCTGCTCCATTTTCAATTAAATGTGTGGCAAATGAATGGCGCATCGTATGAGGCGTAATATCATTTTGAATGCCCGCTTGCATAGCGTATTCTTTCATAAGCTTCCAGACACCTTGTCTGGTCAAACCTTTTCCTCGTTGGTTAACAAAAATAACTTCGGTGCGATGTGTTGGTTTAATCAGTTTTGGACGACCTTCTTTTAAATATTGTTCACATGCTGCCAGTGCTGTTCGTCCAAGAGGAATGATTCTCTCTTTTCCGCCTTTACCGAAGCATCGAACAAATCCCATCGTTAAATGTAAATCTTCCATATTTAATGTAATACATTCACTTATCCGCATTCCCGTCCCGTAAAGAATCTCGAGCAATGCACGATCCCGTAGCCCTTGAGGTTTCCCCAAGTTGGGTGCCGCAATCAATTCCTCTACTTCTTCAATTGACAATATTTTCGGAAGTGTACGATCCATTTGTGGCATTTCCAAGTGGACCGAGGGATCTGAACCGGATACTTTTTCCCGCAGTAAAAACTGATGGAATGACCGGATTGACGAAATATGACGGGCTAATGTTCGCGAAGATTTACCACTCGTCTTTAACGCTTGCAAGTGAGAAAGAATATGAATTCGCTCTACGTCATTCAAAGTGGATAAATTCTGTACTTTAGAAAGGTCCTTAATATATGCAAGTAAATCTCGTTCGTACGAAGTTAAAGTATTGGTTGATAATTGTCTTTCTACACGTAGAAAATGAAGATAATCTGCGACTGCATCTTGCATTTCTTTCATAATGATACCTCCCTGTAAAAACACTTTTATGTATATATATGGTCAATATATTTTTATTAATGAGAACGTAAAAAAGGATAGCAATTCTGCCATCCTTTTGTTTTACAGTATAACATGTCTGTGTCGAGCTAGAAGCGATGTTTTCCGCTTTTCTGTTACTCAGACTCTTCTTTTTCATCGTTGGTATCGTGGCAGCGCCAACAAATACCATGGAACGTCAACCTGTGGTCTTTAATACGGAAATTCCATCTTTTTTCAACAATGGCTTCCACATCTTCCAGCAAGTCCTCCTGGATTTCATCTACGGCTCCACATTCAATACATACGAGATGGTGATGGAAGTGTGCTGCACCTTCCTGACGCAAGTCGTATCTTGAAACGCCGTCTCCAAAGTTAATTTTATCGACAACTTTTAATTCGGTAAGAAGTTCAAGTGTTCGATATACTGTTGCAAGTCCAATATCAGGTGCTTTATTTTTAACGAGAAGATATACATCTTCTGCGCTCAGATGATCTTCTTCATTTTCAAGAAGCACTCTAACTGTCGCTTCACGCTGTGGCGTCAGTTTATAGCTCGCACCATGAAGCTGCTTTTTTATCCGGTCAATACGGCTCTCCATGTGACGCCCCCCCAAACTTCCTTCATTATACCAAATTGGTCTTTCCCATTACAAGATAGAGAAAGTTAACCAAATGATAATAATTATAATCTAAAATTGATTATAAACCATGAATATAAGGAAGGACAAACAATTCAAGTCCAATTAATACAATATAGATTAAACTTAGTACGCCGATACCTTTAAAACTGCGGCCTTGTTTGAATTGATTATACGATGGTGGTGGGACAAGTAAAAATCCAATCAGTAGTAATAAAGAACAATAAATTAACTGGAATGGGAACCACCATAATGCATAAGCCCAAAATTCTGTTTCCTGTGCAATTAAAAAACCTGAGCAAATTCCCCAAAAAACAGCTCTCATTGTACCTATTAATAGAATGGTATATTTCAGGATTAAATGAGTAGCAAAAAGAAGGAATAATAAAATCGTAACGAGTTGTGGGAGAATTGAATCAAAACCACTTGGTATGTTTTCATTTAAAAGTCTTGGGTCTATCCAATGTATGACTCTTTCAACTTGATCAAAAGGCATTTTTGAATACAGCCATAACCCACCTAAATAACCGATGACTAGCAATCCTAGTAAATAAAATATTGGGAAAGAGCGAGTCAACATCCGCCACCTACCTTTCATAGAGTAGCTTATGCGTGTCCCACTATCAATCATTCATCGATTTTGTAAATATTCCTTAGCCCAAAGAACACTATATGCTGTTTTTGCATCAAAGATTTGGCCAGACTTCATCATTCCTTCTGCTTCTTCTAAGGTTGCCTCGATTATTTCAACAAACTCATCTTCATCCAGTGATGCCGCGTTTTCAATTTTTGACAATCCTTCTGCCACATATAGGTGAATAACTTCGTCTGCAAAGCCCGGAGAAGTTGCGAACGATTGAATGTGTGTCAATTTCTCACAACCGTACCCTGTTTCTTCTTCCAGTTCTCTTCTTGCCGTTACTTCCGGCTCTTCTCCTGGCTCTAGTTTCCCTGCAGGCGTCTCAATCAGAGAACGTTCGAGCGCTTTTCGATATTGCTCGACAAAGACAATTTTACCCTCGTCTGTAATCGGTACAATGGCAACCGCTCCAGGGTGTTTAACCAATTCACGCTTCGAAGTCATACCATTTGGCAATGTTACTTCATCCACTCGAAGAGAAATAACTTTCCCTTCATAAATCGGTGTTGACGATATAGATTTCTCTTCATATTTTTTCATATTTTTCGCCCTTTCTGTTTGTCTATTTTCAAAGACAATTGTACCATGTATGAAATGAGGAGGCTGACTGATGAATAAACGCGAACTTGGACAAAGTGGAATAATGGTATCGGAAATCGGACTGGGTTGTATGTCTCTTCCGACAAATCAACGTGAAGCCCAACTAATAGTGGATGCAGCCATTGAACATGGAATTACATACTTTGATACAGCGGATTTATATGATAAAGGTAAAAATGAAGATGTTGTTGGACACGCTCTGAAAGGTAAACGACAAGACATCATTTTGGCTTCGAAGGTGGGTAACAAGTGGAATGAAGATGCTTCAGGTTGGTCGTGGGATTCATCAAAGTCATATATCACGTCTCAAATTAAAGAAAGTCTACAAAGGCTTCAAACCGATTATTTAGATCTATATCAATTACACGGAGGCACGATGGTAGATGATTTAGAAGAAGCAGTCGATGCTTTTGAATCTTTAAAAAAAGAAGGTTTAATTCGAGCATACGGCATTTCATCCATACGCCCGAATGTCATTCACCGTTTCCTACGTAACGGTAAAGCAAGCTCTGTCATGATGCAATACAGCATGTTAGACCGCAGACCCGAAGAATGGTTTGACATGATTGCATCACATAGTGCTTCTGTTGTCACCCGGGGTTCTCTCGCAAAAGGTCTGCTTACGCCAGATGCATTGAAACGTGCCGAAAAATCGGATGGATACGGAGAATACAAAAAAGAAGCTTTAATAGAAACACTTTCACAACTCACTCAAACCACTCAATATCTTCATAGTGCGGCCTTGGCATTTGTTCTTCAATACGACCAAGTGTCCGCTATCTTAGCAGGAGCAAGCTCAGCAAATCAATTAGAGGAAACGATGCAAGCATATCATCAACCTACGACCCCTGAGCAACTAGCACACTTGAAGGAATACTTAAGAGCAGATATTTACAAAGACCATCGCCTTTAAAAGTCGTTATAATTCTAAATCTCGCCTTTATAGATTGAAACCTACCTATTTGTTAAAACGTATACATATGGATTCAAGGAGGCGATATGAATGACTAAGTTTATTGATGACTTTGCCGGTGCACTATATGATATCTTCAATTTTGCGTTAAGGAGTATATGTTATTTTATCGCAGGCATGATTATCGTTGGCGTCCCTCTTTACTTAATTGCAATGATTTTTGATATTTTTAATTAAATAGTTCGCTGATGATGGCAAAACAAAAAGGACTTCAAAAATTCGAAGTCCTTTTTTCTTAAAATTTATTACCCTTCATTCCATACTCATCTAGAAGTTCAGCAAAGGATTTGTTTTTCTCTTTTTGTTTACGATCAAATTCAGCTTGCGCCAGGCGTTCTTCTTCCTGTTGACGCTCTGTATCCTGTAACTGCTTTTTAGCTAACTTCAGTTTTTCAAGCACATCCCCTTGCAGTTGATCAGACAATGTGTTGCCTGACGATTGTTCAGATCGCTCAGGTTGTCTGCGTTGTTGCTGTTGTTGTTTCTTTTTTGCCATCTTTTTTCACCTTCTACCTATGCTCTTTTCACAATTGTAGCGACACCTTGTCCGCCACCAATACATAAAGTTGCTAACCCTGTCTTCGCATCTTGTCTAGCCATTTCATGAAGCAGAGATACGAAAATACGTGCACCACTCGCGCCGATTGGATGTCCTAGAGCGATTGCACCACCATTAACATTCAGCTTGTCATGATCAAATGCAAGCTCGCGATCTACAGCAATTGATTGTGCTGCAAAAGCTTCATTTGCTTCCACTAAGTCAATATCCGCCATTGATAGGCCTGATTTTTCAAAAACATTTTTCACTGCTTTAACAGGGCCAATTCCCATAACGGATGGATCAACACCCGCTGATGCATTCGCTACAATCGTTGCTAATGGTGTTAAACCTAACTCATCTGCTTTTTCTTTAGACATGACGATAACCGCTGCTGCTCCGTCGTTAATACCGGAAGCATTCCCAGCAGTGACACTGCCTTCTTTTTTAAACGCTGGTCGCAATTTACCTAACTTCTCTGCTGAAGTCCCACGTTTTGGATATTCGTCCGTATCAAATACGATTGGGTCTCCTTTGCGTTGTGGAATTTCGACAGCAACGATTTCTTCTTTAAATTTCCCACCGTCTATCGCCTGAACCGCACGTTCCTGTGAACGAGCTGAGAATTCATCTTGTTGTTCACGTGTAATTTCGTAACGGTCACATAAATTTTCTGCTGTTATGCCCATATGATAATCATTGAAAGCACACCATAAGCCGTCAGAAATCATGCTATCCACCACTTTTTGGTCGCCCATTCGGAAACCTTCACGCGCATTTTTCAACAAATACGGGGCTTGGCTCATGTTTTCCATTCCACCTGCCACAACAATGTCCGCATCTCCTGCGATAATAGCCTGTGTTGCCAAATGAATCGCTTTCAATCCTGATCCACACACTTTATTAATTGTCATGGAAGGAATTGTTTCATGAAGACCTGCAAGAATCGAGGCTTGTCTAGCAGGGTTCTGTCCCAACCCAGCTTGCAAAACATTCCCCATGATGACTTCACTCACTTGATTTGGTTCTATACCCGCTTTTTCTAATGCTTCTTTTATGACAATCGCACCTAACTTTGTAGCCGGCACGTCTTTTAATGATCCTTGGAATGAACCTATTGCTGTACGGACAGCACTTACTACAACTACTTCTCTTGTTGACATTGAAAATCCCCCTAATCCCCTAAGAAAATATATTTGCTAGCACCCCTATCTCATCATTACAATAGAATGAAGGAGGGATGATATGTTTAGTTTACCAAACAATGTGACAATTATCGAGGTCGGTCCAAGAGATGGTCTTCAGAATGAGAAAAATGAGGTTTCAACCGAAAATAAGCTTGCATTTATTCAAGCATTACAAACAGCTGGAATAGAAGAAATGGAAATCACTTCGTTTGTATCTCCAAAATGGGTCCCACAAATGGCCGATGCAACCGAGATTGTACAAGGGGTTCACAAGCAAGGACGTCAAATCGTGCTAACACCCAACTCTAAAGGAGTGGAACGTGCACTTTCTGCAGGAGCAAAAAATGTAGCAGTTTTTGTAGGTGTCAGTAATACATTCAATTTAAAGAACATAAATAAAACAACGGAGCAAAGCATGCAGGAACTAAAACCTGTTATCATCGATTTAAAACAACAAGGAATTTTTGTTCGGGCATGTATCTCTACGGCTTTTTATTGTCCGTATGAAGGGAAAATCGACATTAATGAAACGCTGGCTTTATGCAAAGAGTTCGCAAGCTGGGGTATTGACGAACTTAGTGTTGCCGATACAATCGGCATGGCGAATCCACAGGAAAGTTATGAATTATTCACTTTACTGATTCGCGAAATTCCACAAATTTTGATGAATGCGCATTTCCACGACACACGAAAAATGGGCTTAGCAAATATTTATGCGGCTCTTCTTGCAGGTGTAACACGATTCGATACATCAGCTGGTGGACTGGGCGGTTGTCCTTTTGCGCCCGGGGCAACAGGAAATGTAGCAACTGAAGATGTCGTGAATATGTTACATACAATGGGAGTAAACACAGGAATTGATCTGAATAAATTATGTAAAGCGGTTTCTATTATAGCTCCTCACGTTTCGAGACCGATAGATACGGGCATGTTTAGATTATACGAATTAAATCAAGCATAGGAGGATTTCCCATGAAGCGTCGCATTCTTTGGATCACCAGTATTCTCTCGAGTATTATGACCGCAGGAGCGGCGATTTTTGGTTTTGTGTTTACAAACCGACTCATGTATCTGAAGAAAAAAGATGATGCGTTTATTTTAAATCGTGAAATTACTGCGAAAAGATTCGATGAGGCTTGGTTCAATATAGTACGAAAAACGGAGAAATGGATTGACAGCCCTAATGGATACCCGGTTAAAGCAATTTTCCTGGAACCTTTGGACACAAATAACTTCGTCGTCATTTGTCACGGTGTCACAGAAAACAAAATAAATTCAGTAAAATATGCCCGTCTCTTTGAACGGCTGGGTTTTAATTCAGTTGTATATGATCATCGTAGGCATGGTGATTCTGGGGGGAAAACAACGAGTTTCGGTCACTATGAAAAAATGGATTTACAGGCAATAGTCAACGCAGTTAAAAACTATGCCGGTGAAGATGCAATCATTGGGATTCATGGGGAGTCGATGGGCGCCGCTACAACCATTCTGTATGCTGGAACTTTGGAAGATCAAGCTCATTTTTATATATCTGATTGTGCGTTTTCAGATTTTACCGATCAACTGCTGTACTTAATGAAAAAAGAAACACCACTTCGTTCAAGTCTTGCAATAAAATTGGCGGATGTCTTTTTACGGGTACGAGACGGATATTCCATGAAACTTGTATCACCTAGAGAAGCAGTATCTCATATCGAGAAACCGGTCTTATTCATTCATAGTTTACCTGACGATTTCATTTTGCCTGAAATGACTAAAGAACTGTATGAGTTGAAGCAAGGACCAAAACAATTAAAACTATTTGAAATTGGTCCCCATGCACAGTCATATAATCAAAATGCTGAGGAATATGAAAAAACAGTCGCAGAATTCCTTCACACCTATGATCTTTTACCAACATTATAAAAACATAAGTCGGATTACCTATCAGAACTAGATATAATAACCAATAAAAAATAGCACTCGCGGAGTGCTATTTTTTATTTTTGCATTTTATTCATTTGGTTCATCATTTGTTTCACTTGTTTTTCAGATGGTTTACGACCCATTTGAGCCATCATCATGCGAAGCATTTGTTCATTGATTGGTGGGTTCTCTTTTAAATACTTCATCATATATTGACGGGCGCCATAAAAACCGATTACAGCTCCACCTACTAACGCCACGATGATTAAAGTAATTGCTAACCATAATTGCATTGTTGTTTTCCCCCTTCTCGGTGTTTAACCTTACTTTCTATCTCCAAGAAGGATTATACAACAAAACCCTTCTCCTTACTAGGCGAAGTCCAGAATTTCTGTAAATGAATGAATGGATCCTACTTTGATTGGCTTAAGCCAGCCAAAGGATGCTTCTTCTTGCTGGAAAGCCATATAGCAATCACTAGAATCGGAAAACCCTGCAAATAAATCCAAATCAAGCATATGGGACCCCTTACACCACACATGTACACAATATGGTTCAAACTTCATTTGAATGGTGCCTTTTAATGGATGTTCAAGCAACAGTTTATGCATAGCCTGTTCGTTATGCGAAAACAAACGACTAAGTTTTCTCTCCAAACTTTGCTTGATGAATTCTTCATCTATTTTCTCGCACACATATGTCATCTCATTATGATCCTGGTTACTTTGCAAATTGTCTCTTCCCAGTATTTCCTGAAGCATTTTTTCCCGGCCTAAAACGAAAGGTTGGTATGCTTTTTTAATGTGAAAAATTTTATATGTGCGCATATGTTAAACCCCCACTTTTTTTATTAAGTATAAAGGGTGCACTTCGCTAAAGTTGTCGAACTGCGATTCTGCTTGGTCACTTTTATTGACGAAAAAAAACAAGTAGAGGCGAATGCACACTACTTGTTTTTTCATTATTTATTCAATAAAGATTTCACACGCGCTACTACGTTTTCTTTAGAGAAACCAAACTCTTTCATAACGATTTCTCCTGGTGCACTTGCACCAAAACGATCGATTCCTAATACACTGCCTTCGTCACCTGTGTAACGTTCCCAGCCAAATGATACGCCCATTTCGATAGCCAAACGTTTTTTGACCGTTTTCGGCAAGACACTATTTTTATATTCGGCATCTTGCTGTTCAAAGCGATCCCATGACGGCATCGAAATAACTGCTACATCAATTCCTTCTTCTGCTAACAGTTGTTGTGCATCCACAGCAAGTGAAACTTCAGAACCCGTTGCTAAGAGCAATGCGTCTGCCAGTTCTTTGTTTGCAGGAGAAACAACATAAGCTCCTTTTGCAACACCTTCAGCTGCTCGAGCAGCAGAGTGTTCTAGAACCGGTAAGTTTTGTCTAGATAAAATCAACGCTGTTGGCACTGATTTAGATGAAACAGCTAATTTCCAAGCTTCTGCCGATTCGTTGGCATCTGCCGGACGAATGACGGACAAGTTTGGCATAGCACGCAATGATGCCAATTGTTCAACCGGCTCATGCGTTGGACCATCTTCTCCAACTGCAATACTGTCATGTGTAAATACATAAGTAACAGGAAGTCCCATTAATGCTGATAAACGTACAGCTGGTCGTACATAATCGCTGAATACGAAGAATGTACCGCCAAATACGTGTAAACCACCATGTAGGGCCATACCGTTCAAGGCAGCACCCATCGCAAATTCACGAACACCGAACCAAATGTTACGGCCTTCGTACGAGTCGCTTGAGAAATCACCCGCACCTTTGATTGTCGTCTTATTTGAACCAGCTAAATCCGCACTTCCTCCGAAGAATGAAGGGACAGTTTTTGCGATTGCATTCAAAACGTCACCAGAAGATGAACGAGTTGCATGAGAAGTACCAACTTCATAAACTGGAATTTCTGAATCGTAATTTTCAGGAAGATCCCCTTTAATTGCAAGCTCCAACTGTTGTGCAAGCTCTGGATATTCTGATTTATAAGATGCAAATTGTTCGTTCCAAGAAGCTTCATTTGCTCCGCCAAGTTTTTCAGCTGACTCTTTAAAAGCAGCATAAACTTCTTCCGGTACATGGAAGTCTTGCTCGAAAGTCCATTTGTAGCTTTCTTTTGTAAGCAGTGCCTCATCTTTACCTAATGGCGCGCCGTGAACATCTGATTTACCAGATTTGTTTGGAGAGCCAAAACCAATGACTGTTTTCACTTCAATAAGAGTTGGTTGTCCTTTATGGTTTTTAGCCGTTTCAATAGCATTTGAAAGATCTTCTAGTGAATTCCCATCCGCTACATGCAAATAGTTCCAACCATAAGACTCAAAGCGTTTCTGAATTTTTTCAGAGAAAGATTTATTCAAATCCCCGTCCAACGAGATATCATTACTGTCGTACAATACAATTAGTTTATCCAATTGCAAGTGTCCTGCTAGTGAAATGGCTTCCGCAGCAACACCTTCCATTAAGTCCCCATCACCACATAAAGCATAAGTGTAATGATCTACAACTTCATGGTTCGGTTTATTGTAAACCGCAGCTAAATGGCGCTCAGCCATTGCCATACCAACTGACATAGCTATCCCTTGTCCAAGTGGTCCTGTTGTAGCTTCAACTCCAGCAGTATGACCGTATTCAGGATGTCCTGGTGTTTTAGAATTCCATTGTCGGAAGTTTTTAAGCTCTTCCATTGGTAAATCATAACCACCTAAGTGCAATAAGCTATAAAGCAACATGGAACCATGGCCCGCAGATAATACAAAACGGTCACGATTAAACCAGTTAGGATTTTCCGGATTATGACGTAAATGTTTCGTCCAAAGAGTATAAGCCATAGGGGCTGCACCCATTGGTAAACCTGGATGACCTGAATTTGCTTTTTCAATCGCATCGATTGATAACGTGCGGATAGTACTGATGGCTAAATGATCTACGTGTTGAGACATACTTGACATCCTTTCTGATACAGAAGTTTTCTTCATTCCTTAGTGTAGTCAACTTTTGATAAACTGACAACGGTTAGCAAATGTTGATTTAATTCAGAAATTTCTTTTCTTTTAACGCTTTCACTTTATCTGGTGTAACATCATTGCCTTCTGGATCAACCACTTTAACATTTTCAATGGTACTTCTCATGGATGAACGAAACGTTTCAAGATATTCTTTTCGTAAGGACGTTTGTTCTTTCGCTTCTTCTATAGTAAGACCCACAGACTTGGATTTTTTGGACAATTCATTAATTCGTGAAATTTTATCAGGAGATAACATTCAAAACACACCTTTCTTCTAATAACCTTATTAAAAGGTATGCAAAAAAGACTTGGAGCGCAAGTATTTAGCCTCCAAGTCTTTCTTTATACTCAATATATCTTCGATGAACTGTGGCTTTGCTCACAGGAAAACCGAAACCTCTCAGTGTCGAAGCAATTTCTTCATAGGTCAGTCCGTTATTTCGCAATTTCACAATTTCTTCGATAGGAATATCTTTTCGTTCTCTTCCTTCTGGATTCCCTTGATCTCTGAGATTATTTTCAGGCTTGAAACCGTGTTCTACTGCCCTTCTCATCCCTCTACGAATTTTCGCATTATGCAATTTTCGTTGGTATTCTTCTACCAGCGCTAAAATTTCCAACATCATCGTATCCATTTCATTCAATCGGATTGAACCGCCATCGTTTAAAGAAATAACTTGAACCTCTAATTTTTTTAGCATATGTAAAATAGCCATTCGTGAATTACCTCGTCCCAACCTTGTCTCATCCTGAATTAAAACGGTTGAAATTGAATGTTGTTTTACATAATCCAGTAAATCAAGCAATCCTTCTCGTTCTACAGAGTAACCACTATGTTGATCAATGAATACGTCCCAGACAAAATAATTCTGTTCAAGAGCGAACTGGCGTAATTCTTCTTCTTGGCGGGACAGCGACGTCTCCTGAGCCTCTTTTTCCGTACTGACACGGCAATATAATACAACGGAATTAGAATTATCCATCACTCTGTGTCTCCCGCATATTCCACTCCATGATCTGGTGCGTATTGTTGTAGAGAGTCTGGAATAATTAAAGAATCACCTGAATGAATCATTTGTGAATTTAGGTTGTTTGCTACCATCACTTCAGAAATCCAATCCTGTTTTGGTGTATTACCACGATATTTTTCAGATAGCGTCCAGAGTGTATCTCCATCTTTTATGTAGATTTCATTGTAAGATTCCTCATGGTTAACATTAAAGTGCACAAAAAATAGTGTGCAACCCAAAGTTACTGCTATTAATAAAGAAATAAATTGATTGTTTTTTATCCAATTCATGTTGTTTCCTCCTCGAACCGAATGTTTGTTCGGAATATATGCTCTCACTATAAACCGAACACTTGTTTCTTGTCAACAATAATTAGAACCTATGTTTGCATTTTTATAGTCGGATTGTTATAATACTCTTAGATGAAAGAGACAACCATTTAGGTGAAGAGGTGAACTAGTTGAAAAAAGTTTCGAAACGACAAGAAGATATATTAGCTTTTATAAAAGATGAAGTTCGAAAAAAAGGGTATCCACCTTCCGTACGTGAAATCGGCGAAGCGGTTGGACTTGCTTCTAGCTCGACAGTTCATGGTCACTTAGCTCGATTGGAAAGCAAAGGATTAATAAGACGCGACCCTACAAAGCCACGTGCTATTGAAATTTTAGAGCTTGATAACGTCACAGAAATACGACCAAACGTTGTTAATGTGCCTTTAATCGGTAAAGTTACTGCAGGATTGCCTATTACTGCCATTGAAAATATTGAAGAGTTCTTCCCTCTTCCTGAGACTTTCGGAACTTCAGAAGACAATCTCTTCATGCTGGAAATTATGGGAGATAGTATGATAGAAGCCGGAATTTTAAATGGTGACTATGTTGTCGTGAAACAGCAGCAAACTGCAAATAATGGTGATATCGTTGTTGCCATGACTGAAGATGATGAAGCTACTGTTAAACGGTTCTTTAAAGAAAAATCATATTTCCGCCTTCAACCTGAAAACTCATCAATGGAGCCAATAATCGTTGAACAAGTTTCGATACTTGGTAAAGTCGTTGGGGTTTATCGTCAAATCCATTAAATTATTAATAAAAGGCTGATCCATTTGTCTAATGCATAGACTTTGGATTAGCCTTTTTTGTGAAGTTATATCAATTGTATGTAAATCTTAGTTGAATTATCACTCTTAAAATAATCTTGTAGACTTATGGTGTCTATGCTATACTAGTAAATGAGCCGATATCACGCCGACTGACATTTTCATCTTCAGTCGGCCTTTTTGTGCACTTTTTTTGTGTTAAACTAAATTTCCGAAATTTTAATAGTTTACTTTAACCCTTTATCCTTTAAATACTGTGTATTTCTTCTTGCTTTAAAACGAACATCATTGTTCTTCCACCAGGCCCACATAGATGCTGCAAAAGTAATGAAAGCCGTAATCTCCGTATCACTGATGGGCAATGGACTATTGCCTTTTATGACCAAATATTGATTGAGCCAAGCTAATAAAAGAACTACTGTCCGAACGATCATCATTTTATCAAACGGAGCGTGATTATTTGTTTCGCTCACAAGTAAACCTCCTTATTATTTTGGTGTTAGCTCATCATATGACAATAAGTTGGGAGCTAGTATTAATTCCCTTATTTTTTTGAAATAAAAATGGGTATTTCTTTTGATTCCACTAAAAAAATTCATAAAAAGACGAAAAACGCCCCCTATTTATGGAGGCGTTTTTCGTCTTTTGTTTAATTATGTTGTCGCTTTATCAGCTTTTTTTATTTGTTTACTTCTTAACTGACCACATGCAGCATCAATATCTGCACCTTGTTCATGTCGTACTCCACAGTTAATTCCTTTTTTCTTTAGTGCATCGTAAAACGCACTGATAGCTTCTGGCGTACTTTGTTGATATTGTCCGTGCTCATCAACCGGGTTATAAGGAATTAAATTGACATATGAAAGGTGACGCTTGTTTTCAAGCAATTTGGCTAGTTTCACCGCTTCTTCCACATGATCGTTTACATCGCGTAACAGGATATATTCAAATGTAATTCGTCGGTTTGTTTTTTCTAAATAGTAATCAATCGCATCCATTAATTTTTCAATTGGATAAGCTTTATTGATTTTCATGATTCGTGTTCGCAATTCATTTGTCGGTGCATGAATTGAAATTGCGAGGTTAACCTGCAAACCTTCGTCAGCGTAGTCATAAATTTTAGGAACAATACCACTTGTTGATACGGTGATATGACGCGCACCAATCGCAAGTCCTTTTTGTGAGTTTACTACATTTAGGAAACTCATCAAATTTGAATAGTTATCAAAAGGTTCGCCAATTCCCATTACAACAATATGGCTCACTCTCTCGTCTTTTTTCACTGTATCCAAATGTTGCTGAACTTTCATGATTTGCTCCACAATTTCTCCTGAAGATAAATCACGACTCTTTTTCAGTAAACCACTTGCACAAAAACTACATCCGATGTTACATCCAACTTGCGTCGTCACACAGACTGATAAGCCATACTTGAATCTCATCAGAACAGTTTCAATTAAATTTCCATCTTTCATTTTAAACAGGAATTTAATGGTACCGTCTGCTGATTCCTGCTTAACGCTTTGTTCTAGTGTATAAAGAACGAAGTTTTCTTCCAGTAAATGAATACATTCTTTACTGATGTTTGCCATTTGTGAAAACTCAGTAATACGCTTTATATATAACCAATCCCAAATTTGCTCTGCTCGGTATTTTTTTTGTCCGTTATCTAAAAGCCATGCTGTCAGCTGTTCCAATGTCAATCCAAAAATAGATGTTTTCATTTGATATCCTCTTTTCATAAAACAAAATCAGTACTCATTCTACTAGAAACAAGCGAACATAACAACTGATTGAATTTTCAATGATACTTTCTTTCATTATGAACTTAAACACATTCTTTATTCTCGAATGACTTTTATCCACTTTATTAACAAAACCCTACTGAATAATAAGTAGGGTTTTGTCAATGCTTATTTTATATGTGCTTTAATCCACCAGTCGATATGATTTAGATCAAATTGAAGGATAACGCTTATAGGACTTATGTGAAGTACTTCTTTTCGCGCTATAAGATCGATTGGGTAATTTACTGAATCGAAATAAGCCATCAAACTTTTGACACCTTTGACTTTTCGCATTTAATCACCTCCCACTAAACCCTCCTTTATCAACAAAAGAGGGCTTAGTGAAAGTTACTAAATGATTTAATCATATTATTTAATACCCGAACTCTGAACATTTAATCCTATTTTTAATGCTTTCCTTGTGAAAAGGCTAGGTCATTAACACCTAAAAAGAAGTAATGTCCATTAAGAATAAAACCTTCTATACAGAGCAAATTAGATTCTAGGAGGTGAACATCCATGAGTAAAAACAACAAAAAAACATTGAATGAAAGAACGCATAACCCCTTTGGAACCTACAAAACTCCCAACAATCAGAAAGAAGAATTTGCTGTTACAGAATTTGATTCTCACCCTAAAAATATTGTTAACAACAAAAACAAGAATCAACAAACCAAMAAGAAAAATAAATAATACGATTTAAAGGTGAGACCTATATGGTATCTCAACCCAATTTATGTTGTATCCCAAATATGCAAAATTATTGCATATCTTTCAAGTACTTTTTTCCGTAAAAAAAAAACGTTGGAAGTCTTAAAGACTCCAACGTTTTTTCTTAGTACATTTTCAAATATTGTTCGCGCTCCCATGGGTGTACGGATGTACGGAACATATCCCATTCAATTTCTTTTGAATCCACGAAGTTAGCGTAGATGTGCTCGCCTAAAGCTTCACGTATCGTACTATTTTTTTCAAGTTCTTCTAAAGCTAGATGTAAATTAGCAGGAAGATCCTCTACACCATTTGCAAGACGTTCTTCTTTATTCATTACATAAATGTTGCGATCAACTGCTTTTGGTGGAGTTAGTTTGTTTTTCACTCCATCAAGACCAGCTTTTAATATTACTGCCATTGCTAAGTAAGGGTTAGCAGCTGGATCCACTGAACGCACTTCTACGCGTGTACTTACTCCGCGTGAAGATGGGATACGGATTAGTGGGCTACGGTTTTGTGCAGACCATGCAACGTAACATGGAGCTTCGTATCCAGGTACTAGACGTTTGTAAGAATTTACTGTCGGATTAGTAATCGCTGTAAATCCTTGAACGTGTTTCAGAATACCTGCCATGAATTGATAAGCTGTTTCACTTAACTTCAGGTCACCCGTCTCGTCAAAGAACGCATTCTCTTTACCTTTGAATAATGAAACGTTCATATGCATCCCTGATCCATTCACACCAAACAATGGTTTAGGCATGAATGTCGCATGCAATCCGTGTTTACGGGCAATTGTTTTAACAACTAATTTAAACGTTTGAATATTATCACATGCAGTTACAGCATCTGCATATTTAAAGTCAATTTCATGTTGACCTGGAGCTACTTCGTGATGGGAAGCTTCGATTTCAAAGCCCATTTCTTCTAATTCTAGAACGATATCACGTCGGCAGTTCTCCCCTAAATCCATTGGAGCTAAGTCAAAATAGCCACCAGCGTCATTTAGTTCAAGCGTAGGCTCACCGTGTTCATCTAATTTGAATAAGAAAAATTCTGGCTCTGGCCCTAAATTGAAATCTGTAAAGCCTAACTCTTCCATTTCTTTTAATACACGTTTTAAGTTACTGCGGGGATCTCCTGGGAATGGTGACCCATCAGCTTTATTTACGTCACAGATCAATCTTGCAACTTTCCCTTTACCAGTAATCCACGGGAAGACTACCCATGTGTTCAAATCTGGCACTAAATACATATCAGACTCTTCAATTCGTACGAAACCTTCGATTGAAGAACCATCAAACATCATTTTATTGTCGAGAGCTTTCTCAAGCTGGCTTACAGGTATCTCAACATTTTTAATCGTCCCAAGAATATCAGTAAATTGTAAACGGATAAAATTAACCTCTTGCTCTTTAACAAACTTATGAATGTCGCCTTTTGTGTACTTGCTCACTTCTTGTCACTCTCCCAATTATTATTTATATATTTATAATGCTCGTTTAATGGTAAAAACGAGATAAATCCCCTTGTCTTAAAGAAGCCTTCTGATATCTTCCTGCCTGTTGCATTTCCATACGTAAGATATTACGTAATTCAGCATCCGTTAATTGAGCTTTCGCTTCCTGGATAATTGGTTGGTTTTTCATTTCAAACAATTTCTTTATTCCAGCCATATTGATTCCTTGCTCAAGAAAATCTTTGATTTCAAGTAGAGTGTCGACATCAATCAATGAAAACATTCGTCGATTACCTTCAGTACGGGCAGGATGTATCAAATCATGATCCTCATAATAGCGAATTTGCCGTGCAGTCAACTCTGTCAGCTGCATGACGATGCTAATTGGTAATAATGGCATTGACCTTCTTAATTGCTGACTCACAAAGCTCACCTCCACTTTCACAAGTCTTATCATAATATATGTGAGGTTTCCTGTCAAGTGCATGTCATATTATCTAACATGAAAAAAATCCTCCAAAATAGGAGGACGATTTTATTTTTCAAGATCTTCTGATTGCAATTGTTGTACCGCTGACAGAATCGCGAATTTCACATGTTCATATGTTAATCCACCTTGGATATATGCTGTATAGGGAGGTCTGATGGGACCGTCTGCTGTTAATTCGATACTTGAGCCTTGAATAAAAGTACCAGCAGCCATAATGACATCATCTTCATATCCTGGCATATATGCGGGCTCGGGTGCGAAATGTGCATTAATTGGAGAATTGGCTTGAATAGCTTTGCAAAAACGTATCATTTGTTCAGCCGTTTTAAAAGATACGGACTGGATGAGGTCCGTGCGTTTTTCCATGTAATTAGGAGACGTATCCATGCCGATGTTTTCAAGCATCGCTGAAGTAAAGATGGCACCTTTGACCGCTTGTGCAACAACATGTGGTGCCAAGAAAAATCCTTGATACATATCAGCTAATGTATTCAAGGATGCGCCCGCCTCTCCTCCTATACCCGGAGAAGTCATGCGGTAAGCACACATATCTACATATTTTTTTCTACCAGCTATATATCCTCCGATTTTCGCAAGTCCACCACCTGGATTTTTAATAAGGGACCCTGCCATCAAATCGACTCCAACGTTAGTCGGTTCAAGCTCTTCTACAAATTCCCCATAACAGTTATCGACAAAAATAATAGCTTGCGGTTTTAAGGCCCGAATTTTTTTTGTCATCACTTCAATTTGTTCAATGGTAAACGACGGGCGGTTTGCATACCCTTTTGAACGTTGAATTGCTATGACTTTCGTTTTCTCAGATATGGCCAGTTCCACTTTAGTCCAATCGATTTGTCCGTCTTCTTGTAAATCGACATGTTGATAGGAGATATTAAAGTCCTTTAATGACCCCGTGTCCTTTTCTCCCCCATCTACAATTGATTGCAATGTATCATATGGCTTACCTGTTATATATAATAGTTCGTCACCAGGACGGAGCACGCCAAATAAACTGATTGTTATAGCATGTGTTCCGGAAATAATCTGTGCTCTGACGAGTGCTGCCTCGCTCCCGAATACTTCAGCATAAACTCTTTCCAGATTGTCTCTTCCTTCATCATCGTAGCCATACCCAGTCGAAGGATGTAAATGAAAATCGCTGACTTGATTATTGCGAAATGCAGTGATAACTTTCTCCTGATTGAAAAAAGCGATATGATCCGCCGCTTCTTGTTGAGCAGAAACGAGTTGTTCCATTTGCTTGGCTTCATTTAATAATTTTGGTGTCAAAATTGTTCGAAATGTCATGATATATGCCTCAATTCTTCTATTTTCCTTTTTCATCTTATCAGTCCCACTACTATCGTCAACTAATTATATTGATAGCTGGCTGAAAAGTATTGTAATTGACTGAAAATCTGCTACAATTTAATCCGTTCTATTGAATTCTGGAGGAATGTGAAGTGGCTTGGGAAGTATTAAGTATTATTGGAACAATTGCGTTCGCGGTTTCTGGTGCAATTGTTGCCATGGAAGAAGAATATGATTTATTCGGGGTGTATTTACTTGGAATTGTAACAGCCTTTGGTGGTGGAGCAATTCGAAATTTACTTATAGGTGTACCGGTATCTGCACTTTGGGAGCAGGAAATGATGTTCCAAATTGCCCTTATTGCAATTACCGCAGTCTTCTTATTCCCACAAAACTTATTGAAACATTGGAATCGTTGGGGAAATTTCTTCGATG
Source organism: Paenisporosarcina sp. P4_B8 (assembly GCF_056402175.1). Lineage (NCBI taxonomy): Bacteria > Bacillati > Bacillota > Bacilli > Caryophanales > Caryophanaceae > Paenisporosarcina > Paenisporosarcina sp. P4_B8. The sequence goes on from NZ_JBFUHX010000007.1 coordinate 154,442, forward strand.
CAATCGGCTTGTCTGCTTTTGCCATTCAAGGTGCCTTGTTCGCTGTTCAGCTCGGATTGCCTCTTAATGCAACGGTAGTGGCTGCAGTCCTGACTGGTTCGGGTGGTGGTATTGTCCGTGATGTCCTAGCGAAACGAAAACCTTTAATCTTGCGAAATGAAGTATATGCAGTATGGGCAGCGATTACTGGATTAGTTATTGGGGTGGGACTAGCCGCAAGCGACGTATCACTTTATGTATTGTTCATGATTACAACAGCTTTACGTGTTGTTTCATATATGAATAAATGGCGCCTGCCATTTCGTTCTTTACAACAAACCGAAAAAACAGCTTAACTCATTATTCGAGTTAAGCTGTTTTTTTATAGTTCTACTTCACCTTTCCAATCCAGCATGCCACCAGAAAGGTTTGTTACGTCAAAGCCTTGTGATTCCAAGAACTGACAAGCTTGTCCACTGCGTCCACCAGAGCGACATACCATGACATATTCTTTCGTTTTATCTAATTCTTGGTGTTTATATTCAACTAACCCCAATGGTAAATGCTGCGCACCAGGAATCATACCGTTAGCAACTTCATCAGCTTCACGTACATCTATCATATGAACTGTTTCCCCTGCATCAAGTCTTGCTTGTAACTCTTCAGGTTGAATCGTTTTCATGTTTGTTCCTCCAATCAATTAAATACAACCCTTATGATATATCCTAGAGGGTATACAATCAAACAATTGATTATGCTTCGTCAGTGGAAATAGAAATTGCTTTCGCCGGTACAAACGTAGAAATAGCGTGTTTATAAATCATTTGCTGCTTTCCTTCTGATTCCAGCAACACTGTGAAATTATCATAAGATTTAATAAGTCCTTTTAGTTGGTAACCGTTTAATAAAAAGACCGTCACAAATATATTATTTTTTCTTACTTGATTTAAAAATGTATCTTGCATATTGATCGATTTCATTGTTTGGTTCCTCCAATTTCAACTCACGTATGGGTTGTAAATTTATTATCACTGATAGTATTCGCTATTAATGATGGGATTCCTGCATATTGCGATTAATTATCGGAAGAATTTCCGATAAAGTAATCTCTGGTTCAATCCAAACGACAGGCAGCTTATTGCGGAAATAAGTTAATTGTCTCTTTGCATATCGGCGTGAATTTTGCTTAATTTGTTCGATGGCTTCTGCCAATGATATTTCTTCTCTGAAATAAGAGAATATTTCTTTATAACCAATAGCCTGTACTGACTGAGTATCCCTAATATCATTATCCCATAGAAGCTTCGCTTCCTGGACCAAACCTCGTTCGATCATGCGGTCGACACGCAAATTAATGCGCTCATAGAGAATTTCCCTTTCAACATCAAGTCCGAGAATCACATGTCGATACATGGGTTCATGTCCCTGGTTTTGTGGTTCGGCAGATTTAGTTGTATCCGAATGCTCTGCGATTTCTAACGCCCTTACCACTCTGCGTGTATTATTAGGATGAATCTCCGCGGCACTTCGAGGGTCTACTTGTTTAAGTTTCTCATGCATCGCAAGGGGACCCAGTTCTGCAAGTTGTTCATAATATTTGTTGCGGACGGTCTCATCGACCCGCTCCTCAGTAAAGTGAAAATTATATAAAACAGATTGTACATAAAGCCCGGTACCGCCAACTAGAATAGGCAATTTTCCTTTTGCTCTAATTTCTGCGATTTTTGCTCGTACTATTTTTTGGTATTCTGCTACCGAGAAAGATTCTTCTGGCTGTTTTATATCCAGTAAATGGTGAGGAATCCCTTCCATTTCGTCTGATGTGATTTTGGCTGTACCGATATCAAGTCCTTTATAAACTTGCATGGAATCACCATTAATTACTTCACCGTCCAGCAATTTAGCAAGCTTAATTGATAGGGCTGTTTTACCGGATGCGGTAGGTCCAACTATGGCTAACACTTCTAATTCATTCATTTTTTCTCCATCCAATTAATAATCAATTCAAATGTCTCTTCTTTATTAATCTCGTTTAGTAATTCGTGTCTTTTTCCTTCAATTAAAACAACCGTAATATCAGTAAGTCCTGCTTTCTTATATTTTTCAGCAACTCCCCAAAGTTGATTACCATTTTGACTTACGGGATCCAACGCACCAGATATCATCAAAATTGGGAGTTGTTTTGGAATTTCATCCATCTCTTTCATTTCATGTATCTTATTTATGCCTGTGATTAAATCAACAAAGAATTGGTTACTTGCTACAAATCCACAATAAGGATCATCAATATACTTTTGGACTTCATCAGAATCTGTCGATAACCAATCAAATTCTGTTTTAGCATCTGTAACACCTTTATTGAATTTTCCGAACGACAACTTGTTCAATAATGGATTCTCAATTTGAGTTCCTTTTACTCGAGCAAATCCCTTGGCGATTAATTTCCCAACTTTTCCAGAGAATCCAGCAGGACCTCCTGTACCAGATAAAACGATTTTTGAAATGGAGTGACCATATTTTTGTATATAGCGTCTGCCAATGAATGAGCCCATGCTGTGAGCAAAAAGAATGGGGCTTTCACAAGTAAAATCTTTTCTAACATCCTGTAAAACTTCCCGGACATCTTCCGTCACTCGATCAAAGCCGTCCTTTTCTGCAAAGAATCCCTTTTGATTATTTTTTTGTCCAGTGAAACCATGTCCCCGATGGTCATGCCCAGACACGACATATCCTTTGGTAGCCAAAAATTGTGCAAACTCTTCATATCGTCCGATATGCTCCGCCATGCCATGCAATATATGGACATGACCAATTGGTGGGTTCTCGGGTTTATAGACAACTGTATAGACTTCATGTCCATCTGACATCTTTACATAATGGATGCTTTTCGTCATTATGCATGCTCCTCTCGGAATGATGTTGCTGCATTCAGTTGATTTTTTAAAACAAAAAGATAATATTCCATTTGATTTTCCGTGTAGCCAAGTTGTGCTTTCATCATTTGACACACTTGTTTTTTATACGAATAAACTTCTTCAATGTTGAAATATAAATCTCCCGTTCTACGCACAAAAAAATCTGACGGTGTACAAGTCATTTCGAATTGTATTCCATACGCAAGTCTAGCAGCTAGTGGCAGTGGCAAATCAAAGGCATTTCCCTGTAGAACGCTCGCGTAGGCAAATAAATGATCGACATTTGTTCCATAAAAAGATGCCAGTTGGAGAGCCTCGTCATACGTTAAGCCATACCGTTGACCTTCCAGAGCTTTCATTTCAACAAAAGATGAAAAACGATTTGATCCACCTACATCTCCCCCTGATAATGGAAGATTTTTTGTTATGGAGGCACCATAAGAAAAAGTGGATTTTTTAATTACACGATCGACAACCATCTCCGCCATTTTGCGATATCCTGTCAGTTTGCCACCTGCAATCGTAATCAGACCGCTTGACGATTCCCAAATTTCATCTTTGCGGGAAATTTCGGATGGATTTTTTCCTTCTTCAAAAATAAGTGGCCTTACACCGGCCCATGTCGACTCAACTTGTCTCGGAGTTAACCTTATACTTGGAAACATAGATGTAATGGCTTCTAATATGTAAGTCACATCTTTACTGGTTGCAACAGGATTCTTCGGGTCATTTTCGTAAAATGTGTCCGTGGTTCCGACATAGGTTTTGCCATTACGGGGTATCGCAAATATCATGCGCCCATCATGTGTATCAAAATAAACCGCTTGCTTTAACGGGAAATCCGTTTGATCCACTACAACATGTATACCCTTTGTCATTCGAAGCTGTTTGCCATTTTCAATTGAATCTTTGGCACGGACTTGATCTACCCAAGGACCGGTTGCATTGACCATCTGAGTGGCATGAATCGTCGCTAGTTCTCCGGAAAGTTGATCTACTACTTCTACGCCGACAATTCGTCCTTGTTCATAAATGAAGGACTCGGCTTTCACATAGTTTACGCAAACGGCTCCTTTTTCAGCCGCTTTTTTTATGACTTCAATTGTCAAACGCGCATCATCAGTACGATACTCCACATAGTATCCCGCACCACGAAGTCCTGATGTTTTCAACAGGGGTTCTTTCTTCACTGTTTCTTCTGATGTTAACATTTTACGGCGTTCGTCCCGTTTGACTCCCGCCAAGAAATCATAAACGCGAAGTCCGGCTGAAGTCGAAAGCGGTCCAAATGTTCCGCCTTTATGAAACGGTAATAGCATCCACTCTGGTTCTGTTACATGAACTGCATTTTCATATACGATTTCACGCTCTTTCCCCACTTCCGCCACCATCTGAACTTCGAATTGCTTCAGATAACGAAGTCCTCCGTGAACAAGTTTGGTGGATCGACTGGACGTACCGGCAGCGAAGTCCTGCATTTCAACTAAAGCTACTGACAGACCTCGAGTGACGGCGTCAAGTGCAATTCCGGCACCCGTAATTCCTCCACCGATGACGAGTAAATCGAATTGAAACGTATTTAAAGTCTTGATTTGTTTTGGACGTCCAATTGCTGAAAACATGACGATCTCCCCTTATTTAAACAGTCGAGTTGCTTCCACTGCTTTTTGCCAACCACCGTAAAGTTCCTGTCGCTTCGTTTCTTCCAGTTGAGGTGTATATGTTTTTTTGCTGCTGCGCATTTTTTCGATTTCTTTTAGATCCGACCAAAAACCAGTAGCTAATCCTGCCAAGTAAGCAGCACCAAGAGCTGTTGATTCGTTTAATTTTGCTAATTCAACATCAAGCTGAAGCATATCACTCTGAAACTGCATCAAAAATTCATTATTAACTGCGCCACCGTCTACACGTAACGTTTCTACTTTCATGCCCGCATCCTGTTCCATAGCATCAAGAACATCTTTTGTCTGGTAGGCAAGAGATTCGATTGTAGCGCGAATGAAATGTTCTTTTGAAGTACCTCGAGTTAATCCGAAAATTGCACCTCGGGCATCTGAATCCCAGTAGGGTGTACCGAGTCCAACAAAAGCCGGCACAACGTATACCCCGTCCGTTGAATCCACTTTTTTAGCATAAGATTCACTGTCAGCAGCATTTTTCACCATTCGAAGCCCATCACGCAACCATTGAATGGCAGATCCTGCAACAAACACACTTCCTTCCAATGCATACGTAACTCGACCTTCCACTCCCCATGCGATTGTTGTCAACAAACCATTATCCGATGTAACGGCGGTTTCACCAGTATTTAATAACATAAAACAGCCCGTACCGTAAGTGTTTTTCGCCATCCCTTTGTCAAAGCAGCATTGACCAAAAAGTGCTGCCTGTTGATCTCCAGCAACTCCGGCTATTGGCACCGCAGCTCCATAGAAAACAGCTGGATCAGTTTTTGTATACACTTCAGAAGAGGATGCAACTTTTGGAAGCATAGTTAATGGAATGTTTAATTTCTCGCAAATTTCTTCATCCCATTTTAAGTCATGGATATTAAATAATAATGTCCGTGACGCATTTGAGTAATCGGTCGTATGTACTTTCTCACCTGACAACTTCCAAATCAACCACGTATCAATCGTTCCAAATAACAAATCCCCTTGATCTGCTAAATCTTTAGCACCATCAACATTTTCCAAGATCCATTTAACTTTTGTCCCTGAAAAATAGGGATCTAAACGTAGGCCAGTTTTTTGCTGAAACCACGTTTCCAAATCTTCCTCTTTCAGTTCGTCCACAATTTTTTGTGTTTGCCGGGATTGCCAAACAATGGCATTATAAATCGGTCGACCGGTCTTTTTGTTCCACACAACGGTCGTTTCGCGTTGATTCGTAATACCAATACCATCAATCTCTGTCTGTTGAATACCACTCTCAGTCAATACTGCGGCAATTACCGATAGGACTGAACCCCAGATTTCATTTGCGTTATGTTCGACCCAGCCCGGCTTTGGAAAATACTGCTGAAATTCTTTTTGTGCCGTATGTACAATTTCACCTTTTTGATTAAATAGGATTGCTCTTGAACTCGTTGTTCCCTGGTCAATCGCCATTATATACTCGCCCATACTTAATCCTCCTTGAAAGATCATTCCTGACAACTAATGCATCGTGCCATTTTTTAAGAAATTATTTCCTTTAATTATACTGTTTTTCCTAAATGAATGTACATGAAACACGCCTTGCGTTTTATCGTGAAATTTAGTTAATAAGTTTTTCTTTATGATATGAATTTTCCTGCACTATCAAGCTTTCTAATATATATTCACACTATTCTGTAGTTGCTTTATTGAACGTTGTCGCATATAGTTGTTCTAAGGAAACTTTTTTTCGATTAGGAAATAATTATTTTTATATAAAAATATGACGCATATAGATATTTAATTATCAGGAGGGATTAGAAATGACAACAGCTATTGCCGTAAGCGATTTATTTGTATCATACAACGGAAACGAAGCGTTAAGAAATGTCAGTTTTACAGTCGAAGAAGGAAAATTGGTTGGTATCATAGGACCCAATGGAGCAGGGAAATCCACCCTGCTGAAAGTTCTATTGAATCTCATTAAAAAAGATACAGGTAAAGTTGAAATACTCGGAAAATCGATAAAGGAAATGAAGACGAAAGTTGCTTATGTTCCTCAACGCAGCAATATTGACTGGGATTTCCCTATTACCGTTATGGACACAGTCCTAATTGGCACCTATCCAAACTTAGGAATTTTCAAGCGTCCTAAAAAAGAACAAAAAGCTTGGGCTTTAGAATGTTTAAAGAAAGTTGGCATGGCCGATTATGGCAATCGCCAAATTGGTGAGCTTTCAGGCGGACAGCAACAAAGAGTATTTCTTGCACGTGCATTGGCACAAAAACCTGAAATGTATTTTCTGGATGAACCATTCGTAGGTGTTGATGTAACGAGTGAAGAAAAAATCATTTCCATTTTGAAAGAACTTCGCGATAGCGGAAAAACAGTCGTTGTTGTTCACCATGATTTGAGCAAAGCAAGCGATTATTTCAATGAATTGATTTTGCTTAATAAAGAATTGATTGAGCACGGCATTGTCGAGAAAGTATTCCAACCTACCGTACTGAACAAAGCTTACACCAATCACTTCTCTCCAATTGTGGGCACGGAGGTGACATCATGATGAATTTTATTGATGCTGTAATTCAATATGAATTTTTACAAAAGGCATTGCTCACGTCGATAATGGTCGGAATTATTTGCGGGGTTATTGGATGCTTTATTATTTTACGGGGCATGGCCTTAATGGGTGATGCAATTTCTCACGCAGTCCTTCCAGGTGTGGCATTGTCATACATGTTAGGAATTAACTTTTTCATCGGTGCTGTCTTTACAGGAATTCTGACTGCCATCGGCATCGGATTTATCAGCCAAAACAGTCGAATTAAAAATGACGTATCAATTGGTATTATGTTTACTGCTGCATTTGCCTCTGGGATTATTCTCATTACGCTTATGAAAAGCAGTACTGATTTGTACCATATCCTATTCGGGAATGTACTGGCCGTTAGACCGACAGAAATGATGTCAACATTGGTGATTGGGATCTTTGTTCTAATCAGTATCTTTGTCTTTTATAAAGAACTTCTTGTCAGTTCATTTGATCCAACGATGGCAGCAGCATATGGACTTCCTACAAAAGCCATTCATTACTTTTTAATGGCGCTACTGACTTTGGTGACAGTCGCTTCTTTACAAACCGTAGGAATTATTCTAGTGGTGGCAATGCTCATCACTCCGGCCTCGACAGCTTATTTGTTAACCGATCGACTGTGGGTCATGATTTATCTATCAGCTGGAATCGGAATATTATCATCCATACTCGGCTTATATTTCAGCTACACATATAATTTGGCTTCAGGTGCAACAATTGTACTTGCGGCAACTGTATTATTCATTCTCGCCTTTTTATTTTCGCCGAAGCAAGGATTGGTCTGGAGATCACTAAAAAGTGCGCGAAAACGAGAAATGCATTCTCAATCTTAATTATTTCTGGAGGATAAACATGAAAAAAACACTATATTTATTAAGCACGATGAGTATTCTATTGCTGCTACTACTTTCAGGTTGTACAAAAGAAAATGGCAATGAAACAGATGACAATGGGAAAATTCAAGTCGTCGCTACCTATTCGATCATTTACGATATCGTTAAAAATGTTGGCGGCGATCGAGTCGAAGTTCATACACTAGCACCCGTTGGTTCAAATCCGCATGAGTACGATCCATTGCCAAAAGATGTGCAATTGACTACTGATGCAGATGTTGTCTTTTACAATGGTTTAAATCTTGAAGGAGGAAACTCTTGGTTTGAGAAACTCCTCCTCACGGCAGGAAAGTCCGAAAAAGATGCACCGGTTTTCCGATTAAGTGAAGGTGTTGAACCTAAACATCTAACGACTAAAGGCAAAGAATCAGAAGAAGATCCTCATGCATGGCTGGACATCCGTAACGGCATTATATATGCTGAAAACGCCAAAAATGCATTAGTGAAAGTCGATCCAGATCATGCGGCTGAATACGAAAAAAATGCGGAAGCCTATATTGCTGAATTGAAGAAGTTACATGAAGAAGCAGTTGCCCGTTACAACGAAATTCCTCAAGAAAAAAGAATTTTAATTACTAGTGAAGGTGCTTTTAAATATTTTTCAGAGGCATATGGATTTGAAGCGGCTTATATTTGGGAAATTAATTCAGAAAACCAGGGCTCCCCTGAACAAGTAAGTAAAGTCGTTGATTATATCCGCTCTAAAGAAGATCCAGTACTTTTCGTAGAAACGAGCATCGATCCACGTAGTATGGAATCCGTATCTGCTGAAACTGGTGTACCTATTTACGGAAAAGTTTTCACCGACTCCATCGGCAAGCCCGGTGAAGATGGTGACACATATATCAAGATGATGGAATGGAATATTGATACAATCTTCAAAGGCTTGACTGAAAAATAATGGGGTCGCTTCGACGTTGATTTATCGTTTACCCTACCGATTGCGATTTGACGTGGTATACTTGTAGCTGTCGTGAAGGGTAAAGATACAATAATATTTTCCCAAACGTGCATGTCTTTTACAGACAATCGAATCGAGAAGGTGAAATCAATGATTGAAATAAAAACATCAACATTAAGTGATGGAGAATTAAATCGTGGCGTTTTTGCTACGCGTGATATTAAAAAAGGTGAACTGATTCACGAAGCACCAGTTTTACCCTACCCAAATGAAGAGCATGAGCATGTAGAAAAGACGTTGCTTGCGGACTATGCATTTGAATATGGCATAAACCATACTGCATTAGTGCTCGGTTATGGCATGCTATTCAATCATTCGTATCAACCGAATGCTGTGTATGACATTAACTTTGATAATCACACTTTTGATTTCTTCGCTTACAAAGATATTAAAGCTGGAGAAGAAGTTTTGATTAACTATAATGGTGAAGTCGATAATGAAGATCCATTGTGGTTTAACAAAGAAAACCCAACAACTGACTAGTTTTCTAGTCAAGTGTTGGGTTTTTTTATGATGTTCGATATGATTTCAATGTTGTTTTAATTGATGCATATGTGCCGATTGCTGCAGCACTATAGAAAAACCCCATGAATATTCCAGCAGAAAGGTTATCGGGATGACTGATGAAAATCGAAATGAATAAACCAATCAAGGTTGCACACGTAGGGATATATTTTGAAGGTACGTGAACAAGGAATTTGAGGATGAGGAGCAATATTATAATTACAGGGATAGCCCATAGTGCATCCCAAACATTTGTATGTATGATTGGAAACTCAGTCATTGAATAGTCTCCTTTAGCAAATTACTTTTTACAAAGCATTACCGTGAGGGACACTTGTTATACATTGATTTTTTCGAGGCGATTATTCACATATAGGTGAACTTGTATTCGGTTCTTCCTTTTTGAGCAAAAATCATCTAATTTCCTTAGCTGATGTGTCTCTTTCAGATTTCTTCATTTTTATTAATGAAAACAATTCTCTAAAAAAGATATAATATCCAAGCAACATTAAAGATATCATTGAATATGCAATCGTAGGGTACTCATTAAATATATAATTTCGTTGACCAATGATA
>NZ_JBFUHX010000008.1:0-153007 GCF_056402175.1 Paenisporosarcina sp. P4_B8
CCCCCCCCTATGACAATGCCGTGGCAGAAACCACATTTAAGATTTTAAAGACAGAGCTCATCAACGGGATGCACTTTCCCACCCTTTCCCAGCTCGCACTTGAACTATTTGATTACGTGAATTGGTACAACAATAAACGGTCGCATAGCTCATTAAGCTATTTAAGTCCAGTTGCATACAGAAACTTAGCCCTTAAAAAAATTGTATGATTTAGTGTTGACGTACCAATTTAACTAAACTGCCCCGTTAGTTCAATAAGAAAAAAGAGCTGCATTAGCAACTCATTTTCTTAATGCTTTATAATTTTTTATTTTCAACCTTTATTGTTTATTTGAACTTGATTACATTTCCTATAATATATTCTCTAGCATGCGTACTATCATATTCTATTTTCTCCGTACCTTTGATATCTTTCCATTCAACATGGATACGCGCTTCTTTAAAAATCCCTCTAATTTCTGACTCGCTTAATCCTTTAGAATAAAAGACCAATTCGTAATGGTATTTAGCAAAGTTCTCCTCACTATTATCTTGTGAATTACTGTCTCCTCCCCAATACCGTTCTAATTCATCATAATCATTCAGTAAAGTTCTCCAATCATTAAACATTTCAATTTTTCTTTCAACCTTTTCATCATGCTCCATAGAAAAATCAAAAGTGAGTTTCTTAAAGTCTTTTTCCGTGGATTCACCGTATTCTTGTGTCCTTCCTAAATCATCGAATTCCTCAGCCGTTATATTCGTAATGATCGTATCAACTTGTATGTCTAGTTCTGGATTATTGCATGCAGTTAATATGCTGAACAGCCCAATTAAGAATAAAATTCCTTTCATAATGTTACTCCTTCAATAATTTACATATATTAACTTATTCAACACCCTAATAAAAAACCCTTCTTCTTTACTAAATTGTCCTGTTAGTTCAAGAAGAACGGTAGTATTTTCTTATGATAAGACAATATTCTTATTGAACTAACTGCCCCGTCAGTTGAAGAAGTTCAAAAAAAGCGTTAATCCTTCTTATCTTAACCTTAACACTTAATGAAAAATGCCCAAAACCTTTATACATCAAGGATTTTGGGCATTTTAAGAATGGTGGGTTATTTGCGTTAATACGGTACATGCGGAGCATACCTGTAAATACCGAAAGCTAACGTCTTTTCTCAGACGTTAGCTTTTTTCTTTTTTCTTATTCAACTAAAGCACCCGTTAGTTTAAGAAGGGAAGCAATAAAAACCCCGCGAACAGGTGTTTTTATCATCATACAACCATTTCTAAAATTTCATCTACCCGTTCAGGGTTTTCGTCAATCCCAATTTTTTCACATAAACTCTTATGTGTTTTTATAAATTCGGGAACAATAGTTTTTATTACGTTCTGTATCTCATTTGGTTCTCTACTGCTATGCCATTTTGCAAGAAGAACTAATTGCCACTCTTGCAGTTTACTTCTTTCGCCTTCTAATTTTGCCCAATCTCCAAAAGTATTAGGTAGTATTCCTGCTTCCATATACCAAGCTGTTGTCATTGACAATCGTAAGTTATCTATACAATTTAGAGCATAATAAAATTCTTTTCTCATTGTTCTTCGATATGCTTCGTGAACATAAGCAAAAAATTTTGTTCTCCAAACCTCTACCTCTTGAGCAGTTGGAGTATAGGATAAACTCATTGATTTTTCTAATACATCATTCACCAATCCATCAGTGTCGTGGACAATTTTGATATTTTTAAGCCAGACTGATGACTGTACGTCTTTCACTTTATAATAAAAGGTATCCACCTTAATAAAAGTATCATAGTGAGCAATACTGTGTGTTGCCCAAGGGAAGTCTTCGAAAAATAAAACCTTACCCCAGTTTTTAGCTCGCTGTTTTTTGTTCAACCTATATTTTTCAAACACTTCATCTTTGACGACTACACGAAGGTCAATATCAGAATACAAGTCTGTATTTTGATTTCCTAATGAACCTCCATAAAAAACGGCTAAAACATTTCCATCACTTAGCAAATCTTGTTCAATTGCATTTAATAAAGTTTGACGATGTTTCGGAATTTCCAAATCTCTTTTTCTGTGTTTTGTTTCAAAATCACACACAACAAACCAACTCCTTTAATTAGACGCTTTTGAAATATTATTCGCTAATAAAGAAAAAATCCCTTCTTGAACTAACCTGCTCCGTTAGTTTAAGTGAAAGTCTTCACATTCTCAAAATTTATGTTAACATAAATATCCAATTAACCATGTAGTAATTTGGAAATGGTGTCTTGAATAAATATGTAACAAAACTCGTAAAAAAAAACGACGAGGATGATGTTTATTATCACGGTTACATAACAGAGTTTGATGAAGAACGTGAGGGCTTCTGGGCACGATTAGATGATGGACATGATAAAGAAGAATTCTTCAGTTTCGGTGAACTCGAAGCTGTTATTCCAGGGGGATCGTCCTTCATTTTAGCTTTTGCAGAATCTTAGAATTCCAGTGACTACGTTACGTTTCACATGTGCGAATGTCCCCCCCCCAATAAGAAACACACAAACCATAGTATGTTTTTAATAAACTCAGTTGAATACTTCCCAATTGATGTGTTATGTCAACCAAGGGTGCATACGTGATACAAACCGATGATCGAATTGATGTTTTGCGGATCATCCTCGTGTAGAGAATCCATGGGAAAGAAAAAGAGAAAAGCGAATCTATCGCTTTTCCCTTTTCTTTATTCGTTTTCTAGCACTCTCACTTGAGAATTGCTTTTTTCAAACATTGAATAACATTTTATTTTCAGCCATTTATCCGGTTAATCTGGTCTTGTATATACTTCATTTGTAATCGTAGTCGATCTGTTTCTTGACGTATTTTCAACATATAGTGCTGTTGTTCTTCTTGGTTATTCTCCATTAGATTTTCTTGTTGTTCTAGCATAGCTTGTTTGCGTTGTAAAGTTAAACCGAAAGTTGTAATAGTATCTCCTAAAGTAAGTAATATCTGTCCTATATGATGTAAATTAGCATTAGCAGGATAGTCATCTTCTATATTTCCCATTTGGTCATTCAGGAAAATCCCCTCGTCTCCTTAACAATTTCAATCTCCTTTATTGTATTCATTTTCTTAAAAAAAAGACCCATTTTCAAGTTGCTGCTTACTATAAACACGTTGGCCCACGAATTAAAAGGATTTTTTATTTGGAGTTATTTATTATTACCACGCTTTTATTACATTTGTTTATTCACCAAAAAGTAATCTGTTGAATCAAATAAGATGATACAAAAAATTAGTTTCATCGATTTATAATCAGGAGGCTAAAAGATTGAATAAAAATAGTATGGGATTTGGTCAAAAAGGTCCGAAAATGCTAACTTCTATTGAGCTTGAGCTAATTGCTTCAGCAATAGTTACATTCGGCGATGCTTTAGGAGCCGTTGCAATTGTTCGTGCCATGGAAGAAGAAGCACAAGCAGAGATAAGTCAACAAAATAAAGATGAAGAATTGATAAGAATGCAAAAACAAATCGATTATTTAACATATGAATTATCTAAAATAAAAAGCCAAATGACTTGAGTTTTATTCTTTATCAACTCCTGCCGCATCTTTTGGTTCAACTCTACAATAAGTCTGATTTCTGTATGATTTTCATAGTTTGAGTAAATCACAATGTAGACAAAGGGGGAATGATTATGAATAAAGATAACCAAAACAATCAAAGTACACCAGAAATTTTTGCAGCTAAACTAGCATTATTTGGAACTGCCCTCTCAACGTTAGGGGATGGAATACAGACAATAGCTGCAGGGATTGCTCTTGAAATATTAGAAAATGCAAATAATAAAACCTCGCCGGACCAAACGGATCAGTTAAAACAAATGGAAGATAGAATGCAAAAGGAAATTAATCAATTAACCAGAAAATTAGAGAACATGGAACGTGGAATAAGATAACGAGGCACTGCTTAGGAAATAATCAATTCCAATTCAACCTTCATGGAAGACTTTGGCGGATATACTATATGATTCGAAAATGTATGAATGCTATTAAATTAACGTGTGCGAGCAGGGCTTTTTGTTTTGGAAGAAAATCCGGTGAGAGTCCGTAAGAGGTGACTCGTGGGTGGAAACTTCCGACCCGGGGTGTTATGTCAACCCAGGGTGTATGGGGCATACACCCCAGTTGGACCCTTCTTCAACTAACCTGCCCCGTTAGTTGAAGAAGATTAATTTTCATGGGAGTTCAATAAGAAAAAAGAGCTACCAAAGCAAGCCCAATGAACTTCAAATAAAGCCCCCTGTTACTTGAAGAAGCCCCTATTCCTTATACCAATTTTCATCAAATTTCAGGTTTAATGCTTTTCCAAAACATACCCCGAATCTTATAAACCCTCTGCCCCTTGCAGTTATCAACTTTCCATCTTGAACTACAAGTTCTTCACTATAGTTTTCCTTTTCAAAAACACCAGACTTCTCTCGGTTTTCTTCTGTCATACCAATAGTATATTTTTTGCCTTTTAAAAGCCCTGCATTTGCTAAAAGATACATAGAACTTGAAATGCTTCCAATTACAGTTGCTTTACTTTCTATTCGACTTATAAACTCAAATATTTCTTTCTTACCTTCTAATGCTAATATATCCATACAACCTGTTAATAAAAGACTATCTATCTCCTCAAGGTTTACTTCATCAATTGTAGTATCAGTTAAACAAGTTAGTCCAGATTCGCCTCTAATAGGCAAATTATTTAGACCGATAGTTATGACAGGTTTCTCTCCCTGCATAAGAATGGATAATGCAACACTTAGCTCATACTCACTATATTGAGGGTATAATAACACTGCTGTTTTTTTCACTCTATTTAATCCTCCTAAATGTTATTTATCTATTCAATAAGAAAAAAAGCTTCACTCCTTAATGAAGTAAAGCACCCGTTAGTTGAATAATATCGCTTACTTTTGTTCATCTCGTTCACATAATTTTTCAGCTATCTCCTTAATCCTATCAATTGTTATACCTTCCATTTGCTCTTTGGCTAAAGGGTGTTTAGTTGGTTCTAATTCTATATACGGGCGTTCACCTATTGAACGAGTATGTACCATCGTTTTTAATTCTATTGTTTCCGGATAACCAGGAATGGAAGTCGATAGCCAGCCAAACATCGATTCTATTTGTTTTTCTCTTCCTTCAACTTCCCAATACTCATTTGTTTTATCAAAATTTGCTGCACTTAAAGAAACCCATACATCCCATATAAATGGTTTACTACTGTTTATTATGGGAATTTCGATACTCCCACGAATAAAGAAATATTCATCATCAATCACACACAAATCTTCATTCATCTCAATTCGATTTTCTTGCTCATCAGTTGGTACATCATAGAAATAGTCGGGTACTGAACTACCATAACTCATAGGTAGTTCCTCATGATACTCTCCGCAGCATTTACATAGGTAACCTTCTGTATTATTTCTCATTACATATCCTCCATAAGATAAAACTATCTATATTTATTTCACTACATTAACACATAGTGAAAACCATTCCTTATTCAACTAACCTGCCCCGTTAGTTCAATAAGAAAAAGGCTTCACTCCTTATTGAAGTAAAGCACCGGTTAGTTAAAAAGTATTTAGTAGGATTTATTGTTAAAACAATCTTCACAAATGAACTTACCTTCGTTGCTTAAATATGCTTTTATTTCAGTAAAACCTTTTCGCTTTGGATAACGCATTTTCACAAAAACAACATCGTCTTCCTTAATCTCTTTATCACAAATAGTACATTTGGGTTTATCCCACAACAACTAAATCACCTCTAAGTAATGTTAATTCCTCTTCATATCTTTACGAATAACTTTTAAAAAGTTTCTTTAACTAACCTGCCCCGTTAGTTGAACAAGAAAAGCTATTACTTCTAGTTGCTTTAGCTCGATATTAGAGACTTAGATTAATAATTCACCCCATAATATCCGTACCGCTGTACCTGCAATGGCAACATCTTTTTCTTTTGGTGTTACGTATAATAACCCTCCTCGTTTTGAAAGCTGTTTGCTGACAATACTTTCTATTGATAACTTTTCACACCAGTAAGGTCCTAATGCACCGTGGGTAGAACCATTTACATGGTCTTCATCAATGCCCTGTGCTGGTGAAAAAAATCTAGAGACAATATCAATTCCCTCCTCATTAGACATACTCGTGATACAAACACCACGTACAGGAAACTGTTTCATTGCAGAAAAATCAGGTTCAAAATCTGCAATATATTCTTCGTGACTTAATTCCACTATATAATCCAAATCGGTTTTCCCTACATATTTCGGTTTCGTACCGAGCCATTCTTCAAGCTCTGAAGGACATTCAATCTCTTCTAATTGGTACTTCTTAATTGTTATTTCTACCAGTTCATTACACCATCTTGCTTGCAGAGGACCGCTTAAAGTCTGGAATGTAATAGAAGAATCTAAGGGTAAAATTGCTTGTTGCCAAACAATAAAAGCACTGGCTATTGTTCCATGTCCACAAATCGGAATTTCCATCTCTGGAGTAAACCATTTAAGAAAAAAATCATTCCCCTTTTTTTGGACAAAAGCTGTTGTTGGTACGGGTATCTCCTGAGCAATTTTTTGCATGGTCAACTCAGATATTGTTGAATCCAGTAAACATACTGCCGCGGGATTTCCCTTGTAAAGATCTGTAGTAAATGCATTTACGATAAAATACGTGACTCTGTTCAACTCTCCCACCTCATTCTTCGTTACTAATATAAATTTATTTTCATTAACCTGCCCCGTTAGCCATCCATGCAACAAAAAACACTGTGTCATAGAGCCCAACCGTTAGTAACTCACATCATTTTATCATTGATTTTTATTGAACTTAACTGCCCTTTAGTTGTATCGCAGCAACTTAGAAGTGGTTTTATATGTATAATTCCTTTTTGAATTGATGTCTCTATGTATCCAATGATTTGCTCAAAAGTAAACACGTTTAATTGTTGTTTACTGTGTGTATTTTCATATTTCATATCTTCTAAAACATATGGAATAAAGTCACTAATGTCTTTTGAGGGTACTTCTTCAATATCTATAACTGAACCATTACTATCGAAAATCTCTTTAATTCCATCTGCGACTCCATAATAATCCAATAACAACCCATTTAGAGTTTGAAAATCCCCATGATACAGATTTAAAATATTTTTATCGTTTTCCATTCTGTTTTTTAACCACGGTAAATAAAACCCCTTTAACCACAAATCATCTGCGATGAGATGTGAATAATACCCTAAAATAAATGAATTATTTTTAACAGAACTGTATTTTTCAATGAAATTTTCATAATCCACATTTCTTGAATAATCATCTACTTCGCCTGAAAAGAAATGTGATAACTCTTTAGGAGACACCGCGTCTGGTGCTATCCCTCCTAATAAAAATGAAGCTTTATCTGATATTGAAACTGATTCAGTAATCTTATAGGCTATAATACTATGCATAATTCTTGAACCCATAATAACCTTCCTTCACATTTTTTTAGTGATTTTCTTCTTACAAAATGAAAACTTCTTGCCCCGTATTCTAAAACTACTTTTGATTGCTCAAACGTTTTTTATCCTGTATAGCTAACTTTTCCAGTCTCAACTAATTCCTTCAGTCCCATGAACATTAAATTCCAACCATGTTCAGTTTTCTTTTTTACTTTCTAAAACTCATTCTCAAGCTTAGCCATAAAACTCAATATGTTCTTTCTCATTTTTGTAATAGTCCAGTCGATCCTGCAATGTGCCCGTGTGAAATTCAAACTTATGTCCATCCAAGTCTTCAAAGTAAATGGACTTTTTATCCCGCTCATCCCGCTCCCTGCCAGGCAAAATCGAAACGTTCAATTGGTTCAGCCTGACTAGAGTTTCTTCATATTCTTCCTCGGTAATTGTGAAAGCCATATGTGTGTAGGAGTCCTTTATTTCATTACGTGGAATGTCGGTTTCCTCGTTCAGCGCTAGCCATACACCTTCTAAATCAAAATACGCTGTTTTTCTGCCTTTCATCATTAGCTTGGCTCCGAATACTTCCTCATAAAATCTAATAGAACTTTCCAAATCAGAAACGGAAAACAACAAATGGTTTATTTTCATTCCTTACTATCCACTCGTTCAAGCAAACGATAAGGTTTTGTTTCGTACGATTCGTATGCGACACTTCCAGGTTTCATGGCATCATTAATACGAGTAGCAAATTGCTCTCTTGTAACCCATTCGCTGATATTCGTTTCATTCAATTCAACAAACTGTACGTCTATCGTTTCGCCCGGTTGAGGTGTAGGTGTCCCTGCTACCGCCTTCCCTGCATATACAATACAAAAAACTCCGCTAGTGACATTTTGATAAACGCCGACCATGTCCCCAATTTCCGCATGGATTCCCGTTTCTTCAAATACTTCTCTTGCAACGGCTTTTTTTAAACTCTCACCTGGTTCGACTCGTCCTCCGGGCATTTCATATGTATCGGATCTGTGTCCATTTCGAACCAACAATACTTCTCCCGCTTCATTTTGAATGAACCCAGAGACCGCCACCACATATCGTGGAGTTGAATAATCACCTGTCCATTCCATAAAATCTTCAGAGCTTGTCTCAAATAATGGTGGTAATGTTTTTCGGAAGTTTTGTGCCGTTTCATGAAGTTCAGAAGCGCGAATCGCCTGATCCACACGCTCAAAATCCTCGCGGTCACGGTAACCCCACATAGCCATAATTTCTGTTTTATCCATGTTCACCCATCGCCCTATTAAACGTGCACCATGCGTTAATTGATTCGGCAATAAATAGGTGTGGAAAAAGTGATTAAACGTCTCCAGCATTTCAGGTTTAATGGTGTACATTTTTCTTCGAAATAGCATACGATACCCGCTTTCAATTAAAGATTAATCTTCTTTTTTAGGTTTGGTTTCTTCATATTCAATCTCATGCTTTGTATCGTGAAGCGATGACGCATTATTATCATCTTTCTTTCCTTCCATTGCATCATCAAATGGCATGTAATGATTCATTGGTAAGCGACGTTTAGTTCCCAGTCTCCAAAGTGTCCAAGCAATCACACCGATTAATATTGCTAAAAATATGTAGCCCATCCGGTATCACTCCTTTTAGTTGATTGTACTTTATCCGTCTCTTATGAGTTAGGGTTAAATCTATTTCATAACTTTTCTACAAACACTAGGAAATCCCCTTTAATTCTCTTGCGCAGCATTTATTATTCCCTTTCAATTTGGTTTGTCCCTCTTCACGAGGGGTTTATTCCCTCCCCCCCCATTTTACCCAACAAAAAAACCGCAATGCCTCAAGTTTCCACTCGAACATAACGGTTTTCAAAACTATTAATTGGAACTGACTTGAATTTCTTTATTCTCTTCAACCGTGAACGCGCGAGATCTGGTCAGAAACCTTTTCCCTTCCACGCCTTCCAGTGAAAACATGCCGCCTCGACCGTCTACCACATCAATAATTAACTGAGTATGTTTCCAGTACTCGTATTGGCTCTTATGCATATAGAAGGGACTGTCGCCGATTGAACCGAGTAGTACATCTTGATCTCCCACTATCAAATCACCATCCGGGTAGCACATCGGTGCAGACCCATCACAGCAACCTCCCGATTGGTGGAACATGACGGGACCATGCTTGCTTTTCAATAACTCGATCAGTTCAAGCGTAGCGTCCGTTGCGATGACACGTTCAATCATTGGTCATTCCCCTTTCGATCAAAAGAATCCTAATTTGTTTTCGTTGTAGCTAACTAACAAGTTTTTCGTTTGTTGGTAATGGTTCAACATCATCAAGTGGTTTTCACGTCCGATACCTGACATTTTGTAACCACCGAATGCAGCGTGTGCTGGGTACGCATGGTAACAGTTTGTCCAAACTCGGCCCGCATGAATAGCGCGGCCGAAACGGTATGCTGTGTTCATGTTACGAGACCATACGCCAGCACCTAGACCATATAAAGTATCGTTTGCAATTTCAAGTGCCTCTTCTTGCGTTTTGAACGTTGTCACAGAAACAACCGGTCCGAAGATTTCTTCTTGGAAAATACGCATTTTGTTATTCCCTTTAAAGACAGTTGGCTTCACATAATAGCCACCAGCGAAATCGCCTTCAATGTTATTACGCTCTCCACCGATTAAGCATTCTGCGCCTTCTTGTTTCCCGATATCCAAATAAGACAAAATTTTTTCCAATTGTTCACTTGAAGCTTGTGCACCCATCATCGTATTCGGATCAAGTGGGTTCCCTGTCTTGATTGCTTCAACACGAGCCAATACTTTTTCCATGAACTTATCATAGATAGATTCCTGGACTAGTGCACGTGAAGGGCATGTACATACTTCCCCCTGGTTCAATGCGAATAATACAAAGCCTTCTACCGCTTTATCAAGGAAAGCATCGTCTTGGTCCATAATATCTTCGAAGAAAATGTTCGGTGACTTACCTCCAAGTTCCAATGTTACCGGAATCAAGTTTTGTGAAGCGTATTGCATGATCATACGGCCTGTAGTTGTTTCACCAGTGAAAGCAACTTTGCCAATACGTGGATTCGATGCAAGTGGCTTACCAGCTTCCAAACCGAAACCATTTACAATGTTCATAACACCTGGTGGTAATAAATCGCCCACTAGTTCAGCAAATACTAGAATACTAGCTGGTGTTTGCTCAGCTGGTTTCAACACAACACAATTTCCTGCAGCAAGTGCCGGTGCAAGCTTCCAAACTGCCATTAACAATGGGAAGTTCCAAGGAATGATTTGTCCAACCACACCGATTGGCTCATGGAAATGATACGCTACTGTATCGTTATCGATTTGGCTTAAAGATCCTTCTTGCGAGCGAATTGCACCAGCGAAATAACGGAAATGATCGATTGCAAGTGGTAAGTCAGCATTCAATGTTTCACGTACTGCTTTTCCGTTATCCCAAGTCTCTGCGACAGCCAGCACCTCTAAATTTTCTTCCATGCGATCCGCAATTTTATTTAAAATATTTGCACGTTCAGCCACAGACGTATTCCCCCAAGCGTCTTTTGCTTCATGTGCTGCGTCTAATGCTAGTTCAATGTCTTCAGATGTTGAGCGAGCAACTTGAGTGAAACTTTTACCCGTAACTGGTGTCACGTTATCAAAATATTCACCTTTAACAGGAGCAGTCCATTGCCCGTTAATATAGTTATCATATTTCTCTTTAAAAGTAACAATTGAACCCTCAGTGTTTGGAAATGCATATACCATTCTCAAGTTCCCCCTTTAATTTGGCCAACTCATTATTTGTATGCGATTTCATAATCTAGTATTCATACAAATTAAGAAGTCTGTACCTCATATATAGTCAGATAACACCGAATTTTACAACATATTTGTTTATGAAATATGCCCAAGACTATTAATACTATATAAATCTTCTAAAGAAATTAAAGGCGTGATAGGTGTATTTCGGACGATTAGAGAAGTTCCCTTCTATTCCTACTCTTTTTTCATCAACTCTTAACAAACACCGGTGATTATATAGATAGAAACCCTCAAGTATCTTCTCGAATTTTAAATTGGAGTAGACACCCTGATAGTTTGAAATCTTTATTAATAGTCTGCCTATCTCTCATGCAAATGGCGCACATATTATAAACTATCTTGCAAGAAGGGAGGTGAACTAATGAATAATTATAGAAAAAGAAGAAATTACAATAGTATTCATCATAAAAATGAAATTGATAGAAGTTTGAGACATACACATAACCATAGTGAACATGAACATCATCATCATCATCAAGTACATGCTGAAAGCAACTATCATCATACCGAAAATATTGATAAAGAATATAGCCATTCCAATGAATATAAATGGGATAGGGGGCCACAGGGACCTAGAGGACCTGCGGGACCGATGGGACCTGCTGGACCTGCTGGGCCTGCTGCAATTGGACTTTCTGGAATTGACGGAGCTACTGGACCAATGGGACCTGCTGGAACTGACGGAGCTACTGGACCGATGGGACCTGCTGGGCCTGCTGGAACCGACGGAGCTACTGGACCGATGGGACCTGCTGGAACTGACGGAGCTACTGGACCGATGGGACCTGCTGGATCTGACGGAGCTACTGGACCTATGGGACCTGCGGGAACTGACGGGGCTACTGGACCGATGGGACCTAGAGGACCTGCTGGAACTAGAGGACCGATTGGGCGTACTGGACCTACTGGGCCTGCTGGCGCTACTGTAATTGGACTTTCTGGAATTGACGGAGCTACTGGACCAATAGGACCTGCTGGGCCTGCTGGAACCGACGGAGCTACTGGACCGATGGGACCTGCTGGATCTGACGGGGCTACTGGACCGATGGGACCTGCTGGATCTGACGGGGCTACTGGACCGATGGGACCTGCTGGATCTGACGGGGCTACTGGACCGATGGGACCTGCTGGATCTGACGGGGCTACTGGACCAATGGGACCTGCTGGATCTGACGGGGCTACTGGACCTGCGGGAGCTAGAGGACCTGCGGGAACTAGAGGACCTGCGGGAACTAGAGGACCTGCGGGAACTAGAGGACCGATTGGGCGTACTGGCGCTACTGGAGCTACTGGAGCTACTGGAGCTACTGGACCTGCTGGGCCTGCTGGAACTGATGGAGCTACTGGACCAATTGGGCCAGCTGGAAATGACGGAGCTACTGGACCGATGGGACCTACTGGATCTGACGGGGCTACTGGACCAATGGGACCTGCTGGAACTGACGGAGCTACTGGACCGATGGGACCTACTGGAACCGATGGAGCTACTGGACCAATGGGACCTGCTGGAACTGACGGAGCTACTGGACCAATGGGACCTGCTGGGCCTGCTGGAACCGATGGAGCTACTGGACCAATAGGACCTGCTGGAACTGACGGAGCTACTGGACCGATGGGACCTGCTGGATCTGACGGAGCTACTGGACCGATTGGACCTGCTGGATCTGACGGGGCTACTGGACCAATGGGACCTATTGGGCCTGCTGGATCTGACGGAGCTACTGGACCGATTGGACCTGCTGGATCTGACGGGGCTACTGGACCAATGGGACCTGCTGGGCCTGCTGGATCTGACGGAGCTACTGGACCGATTGGACCTGCTGGATCTGACGGGGCTACTGGACCGATGGGACCTACTGGGCCTAACGGCGCTACTGGACCGATGGGACCTACTGGGGCTAACGGCGCTACTGGGCCGATGGGACCTACTGGGGCTACCGGCGCTACTGGACTGATGGGACCTGCTGGGTCAACAGGGCTAACTGGACCAATGGGGCCCGCTGGCGCTACTGGACCTGCTGGACCTGCTGGTGCTGATGGTGTAGATGGAGCTACTGGGCCAATTGGGGCTACTGGGGCTACCGGACCGATTGGACCTGCCGGTGCTGACGGAGCCACTGGACCGATTGGACCTGCTGGGTCAACAGGGCTAACTGGACCAATGGGGCCCGCTGGGTCAACAGGGCTAACTGGACCAATGGGGCCCGCTGGCGCTACTGGACCTGCTGGACCTGCTGGACCTGCTGGTGCTGATGGTGTAGATGGAGCTACTGGGCCAATTGGGGCTACTGGGGCTACCGGACCGATTGGACCTGCCGGTGCTGACGGAGCCACTGGACCGATTGGACCTGCTGGATCAACAGGGCTAACTGGACCAATGGGGCCCGCTGGCGCTACTGGACCTGCTGGACCTGCTGGTGCTGATGGTGTAGATGGAGCTACTGGGCCAATTGGGGCTACTGGGGCTACCGGACCGATGGGACCTGCTGGCGCAGACGGGGCTACCGGGCCAATTGGACCTGCTGGTGCTGACGGGGCTACCGGACCGATTGGACCTGCCGGTGCTGACGGAGCCACTGGACCGATTGGACCTGCTGGATCAACAGGTCTAACTGGACCAATGGGGCCCGCTGGCGCTACTGGACCTGCTGGACCTGCTGGACCTGCTGGTGCTAATGGTGTAGATGGAGCTACTGGGCCTGCTGGTGCTAATGGTGTAGATGGAGCTACTGGGCCAATTGGGGCTACTGGGGCTACCGGATCGATGGGACCTGCTGGTGCTGACGGGGCTACTGGGCCAATTGGACCTGCTGGGCCTGCTGGAACTGACGGAGCTACTGGACCTGCTGGTGCTGACGGATCCACTGGGCCGATCGGACCTACTGGACCTGCCGGAGCTATTGGACCTACTGGACCTACTGGACCTGCCGGTGCTGACGGAGCCACTGGAGCTACTGGACCTGCTGGACCTGCCGGTGCTGACGGAGCTACTGGAGCTATTGGACCTACTGGACCTGCCGGCGCTGACGGTGCTAATGGGGCTACTGGAGCTACTGGACCTGCTGGACCTGCCGGCGCTGACGGCGCTACTGGAGCTACTGGACCTACTGGTGCTACCGGTGCTACTGGACCTACTGGGCCTACTGGGCCTACTGGACCGGCCGGACCTACTGGTGCTACTGGGCCTGCTGGAACAGGAGGCATACTAGACTTTGCAGATTTTTATGCTTTGATGCCTGGTGATAATGCTACAACAGTTGGTGCAGGTGAAGATGTTGATTTCCCTCAAAATGGACCTACCTTAGCTGGATCGGGGATTACTCGTATCGGCGGTGATTCATTTAATTTGTCAGCTATTGGAACTTATCAAGTTTTATTTCAAGTGAGCATAACAGAAGCTGGGCAACTAGTTTTAACTCTTGATTCGGGATCGGGATCTACTGAATTACCTTATACTGTAGTCGGTCGTGCAACCGGCACTACTCAGATAGTAGGGATGGCACTAGTGCAAACAAATGTCACTAATTCAATCATCACCGTACGAAATCCTCAAAGTGCATCCACTGCATTGACAATTACTCCTACCGCTGGAGGATCAGAGCCTGTATCAGCTCATCTTGTTATTTCACAAATTGGATAATGAGAAAAAAATTCTAGACTTTCAAAAAAAGCTTCCATCCCGGGAGCTTTTTTATTGTTTATTAACGCAAGAAGCTACACTTTTTTTATCATACGGAACCCTGTCTCTGTTTCTACATAGCTACTCTAACTCTGACACATGATTAAAAAATCAACAGTAGAAGTAGACAGAGTCAATCGTAAAAGCATGAAACTAGGATGTTTATAAAAAATATCCATTCATTTTTAACTTGCTCATTTCTAAAAATACTTTTGATAGTCATCAATAGAAAAAAGTTACATATCATTGTCCTACAAATTAAAAAAAGGTTTGCGGGCGAACTCTTTCGCTACAAACCTCATTTTAACCTTATTCTTCTATTTCATTAACTTCCACTAACATTCCGACCACTAAAGTAATTACGACAAAGAAACATATCAGCATTAAGACCATTTCATTCAACTCCTACCATGTTTTGAATCCTTCTGAACCAGGAGGTGCATGGTGAATCATGCCAGTTAGCGGTATAGCATAGGCAATAATGATTAATGCGAATGCGATGCCAATCCAAATCCACCAGTTTTCCAAAAATTTCGGTGTGTTTTCTTTGTCACTTTCCGCCATTGGAAACTCGACAAAGTCTTCTTCACGTACAGCTTTTGGTGATAAAAACATCGACATCACGACGATATAAATCAGGATCATGGCAGATAGGAATAAAATGCTACCTCCAATTGCCATAGTTACATGATTCGTAATTATCCCATCAAACCATTCCATTGCGGAAGGATGGTTATTGTAATTGGAATATGCAGTGCGTCTCGGTGCTCCCAAAAGACCTAAAATATGTTGCGAAGTGGACATTAAGAGCATACCGATAGTCCATGTAATAATTTGAATGAATCCTAGCTTTTGCATAGACTTTGAGAATTTACGTCCTGTTAAGTATGGAATTAACCAAAATGTCAGCCCCATAAAAGTCATCGCTACAGGTGTCCCAACAGTAATGTGGAAATGTCCGACGATCCATAATGTGTTGTGGACGACTTCGTTTAATTGGAAACTTGCGTTGATGATTCCGCCCGCTCCACCAGGAATAAAGAAAGCCATTGCTATAAAAATTGATGTAAAGCGAACGTCTTTCCAAGGAAGTTTCGTGAACCAGCCGAATAATCCTTTCCCTCCTTTTTTACGTCCTGAAATCTCGAATGTCGCAAACATAGAAAACGCCGTCATTAAAGATGGAATAATAACCATGAATGTCAATACGACTTGAAGGAACTTCCAGAAGTTTGAAATCCCTGGTTCCGTTAATTGGTGATGGAACCCTACTGGAATAGAGAAAAGAATGAATAATACAAATGACAAACGAGCCAATGAATCACTGAAAACTTTCGTTCCAATTAGTTTCGGAACTATTACATACCACGCCATATAAGCTGGCAACAACCAGAAATACACAAGCGGATGACCGAAATACCAGAACAAAGATCGACTTAGTTCCACGTTAATCGTATCCACCCAGCCAAACGCCCAAGGGATGTATTGGAATAGAACTGTGGCTACCACACCTAGACAAGCGATGATCCACAGGATGATTGTCGTTATGGTCATGAAAGCAAATAGTGGACTTAATTGTCCTTTATGTTTTTTTCTCCAGACGAGATAATGTCCTACCAATGCAAAACTATTAATCCATGTACCTACTACAAACAATGCCAATCCTACATAATACCAACCACTTGCTTTCAACGGAGCATAGAACGTATATAGAACTGAAGCTTCCCCAGAAATAATCATAGCTGTTGCTAAAATAGTGCCGATTGTTGTTACTGCAAAACCAATCCAGGAAACGCGTCGAACTTTTGGACCGAAGCTTCCAAGGCTTTTACTCATACCAGTAATAAAGAAACCGAAAATGAAATAAGTAGTAAATATAAGTGCAAGCAATACGCCATGTGCCGTTAATATTTGATAATAATCCAACCAACTAGGTAATTGGAGAGCATCGTTTCGTATGAAAACTTGTAATAATCCGCATAATGTTCCAATCAGAAATGCGATGTATGCAACTCCGATATTCCATAAAGCCAACTTACGATCTTGTGCAGCAATCATCTTAATACACCTCTATTTCTGTGGACATCATGTGGTGACCGGCGCCGCAGTATTCATTACAAAGAATTAAATATTTACCTGGTTTATCGAATGTATAAGATTTTGTAGTAATCCGACCTGGTACCACCATCATATTTACTTTCGTATTATCAATCGTAAAACTATGAACGACGTCTGTACTAGTTAATTTAAAAATAATTTCTTTTCCTGCAGGTACTTTAAGTTCCGGAGCATTGTATCCGAACGCCAATGCCACAATTGCTACCTGGTACGTATCGTCATCTATCTGAGTAACGCCAGGGTGATCAAATGGCGCAGTTTCATTTACTTTTTTAGGATCAATTGTATCCATTCCTCCCGATGGTGTGTGGCCGTGAGAGAATGCGCTTACTCCGACTATACTTAAAAACACGATTAATGAGACTAGGCCAAATACAAGCCAAATCTTTTCATATTTATGAAAATGCATATAAATCTACTCCTTTTCATCTTGCTACATACATGAAATAAACGACAAACCACATGACGATAATAATGATGCCGACTGAAAATACACTGATCAGCGTTCCTTTTAAATTCAACTCTGGCGATTGATTTTTTTTACTCAATCTCATTCACCTCTTTACGTTTTTAAAACTTATATTCAGCGTAGGCCATTCATGGTTTAGGGACTGTGATAAAAGTCACACTCGAAGGGTTATTTACAGTGAGTGTCGATAATTTGTCAAAATTGGAATAGGGCTATGGAGTAAATCGAGGGTGATTGAATTTAATCGGAATGGGACTCAATTTAAGCAGCATCAAACTTGTTTTAATCAATTTCACCTAATTTTTCCCACAAAAAAAAGTGATTTACCTTTGAGGTAAATCACTTTTTTAATCAATTTTACAAAAAGCAATTGGGCAGTTTTCGCAATTGATTTCATCTTTTAAATAATCAAGGTCGTGTATCAGCATCTTTCCATCCACCGTGGAAAGTATGTTTTGCTTTTTTAAGTCACTCAGCAGTCTATTCACCACTTCACGTGTCATGCCGCAAAAATTAGCAAGTTCTTGATTGGTAAGCGTCATGTCGATCATGATTCCCTTTTCGTTAGGTACTCCATAGCTATTCGTCATGCGAATTAACGTTGAGTAAAGGGCTCCTTTTTTCCCATGCAATAGGAGATCACGGAATTTCGTCTGTGTTTTTTGGTGATTGATACCCATCCACTTCATAAAGGAAACGGCAAGCTTGGCATTATGGGTCAGCTCTTCTTCCAGATCGTCGACACTTATCTTGATGCATTCCACATCTTCCATGACCTTGGCATCCAACATATATTTGGCTGATTCGGCAAAGAGCGTAAATTCCCCAACGAACTGATTGCGTCCACAAATCCTTAACGTCAATTCTCGACCTTCAGGTGTAACTTTCCCAATTTGAACTTTTCCGGTTCGGATGAAGTATATCCCTTTGATGGGGTCGCCCTCTTGGAACAAATAAGAGTCTTTATTATACGTTTTCACAATGTGTCGTATGGAAAGCAACTCTTTCAGTTCAACGGACGTATCAACCATCCCTTTTTTCAATCAAAACACTCCTTTCTTCGTTTTCTCTTGGGTAAAGAGTACCATAGAACCTTTTCTATTGGATAGTACCATCTGCACGATTGAGATTCCCCTTCCATCTCATATAGGAGTTCATTATGGGGTATAATTAACATACTAAATGAAGCAGGTGATGATATGCGCATAAATAAATTTTTAAGTGAAGCTGGTATTGTCTCAAGACGCGGTGCTGATAAATGGATAGAAGACGGACGCATTACGATCAATGGGAAAAAAGCTGAACTCGGAAGCAAAGTAGAGCCTGGAGACGATGTGCGTGCCGATGGCAAACCGGTAAAACATGAAGAGCCCTATGTCTACATCGCTCTTAATAAACCCGTAGGCATTACTAGCACAACGGAACGACATATTAAAGGAAATATAGTTGATTTCGTCAATCATCCTTTACGTATTTTTCATATCGGCCGACTCGATAAAGATTCGCATGGATTGATTTTATTGACCAACGATGGAGATATTGTAAACGAAATATTGCGGGCTGAAAATGAGCATGAAAAAGAATACATCGTTAAAGTGGACAAACCCGTTACACAGGATTTTGTTAAACAAATGTCTGAAGGCGTAGAGATTTTAGACACCAAAACATTACCTTGTAAAGTAGAAAAACTCTCTTCTCAAATGTTTAAAATTACGCTAACACAAGGATTGAACCGTCAAATCCGCCGCATGTGTACAACACTGGGTTACGAAGTCAAAGGTTTGCAACGTATTCGAATCATGAATATTCATGTGGACGGTCTTACTGTCGGTGAATGGCGTGATTTAACGAATGTGGAGTTAGAAGAACTATTCAGTACGCTTAACTATTCACCAAAAAGGTAATAGAGTAGTAGTAGGCGATGCAATGCTATCGATAACTCATACACTTAATATCACCGGTGACCTAATACGCGGAGACTTTGGGGACTTAGACGAAGTCAGTCAGGCACTTTCCGGCTAATTTACCCAAAATAATGAAAAAAAGCGGTCCTATTTTTTAGGATCGCTTTTCTTCATCATCATGACATCTTCGGTTTGCTCCGTAAAATCTAACTTCTTTAGTCGTGAATTACTTGATAGTCGTGCGAAAGAATTAAAAAGATATACCTGGTAAAACCCAAGGATACCCTACACAAAGTTCACCATTATAGGCAAAACATCGTGATGGCGAATTGTTGTTGTTTCATGAATTGATTCGGTGAAAATGTTGGCTTCCATGCAAAAGGAAGTAGTATTGTACAAGCATTCCAAAATTCAATTTGCCGATGTAAATCTTGAGGCCCTTCATAAAAACGATATGTGATTGTCATTTGTAATTTCAATCCTCTATTTTTTTATAGGCCATTCTTTTAATGACATCTTCTTGTTGAGGATATAATTCTAGTAATTCTTTTTGCGTAAAGAGCTCGAAATCATCGAAATCAAAACCAGGCGACACCATACAACCGACTAAAGAAAATGTGGATTCAAGATCAACTGAGGAACCGAATATTGCACCTTTAGGTACGAGTACCTGTGGCTTTTCCCCGTTATTAAAGTCCAACCCTAATTTCTGAGCTGTATATTCACCATCCGGGTGTATCACGTGGACAGTGAGTGGACTTCCGTCATGGAAAAACCATAATTCGTCCGATTGAAGTCTGTGTAAGTGGGATACTTCGCCACTTTTTAAGCAAAAGTAAATTGTCGTGTATAGATTTCTTGTTTTGCTATCCGACGTTACCATTTTTTCTTCCGAGTAGAAACTCCGTGTATAGTGTCCCCCCTCTGGGTGCGCTTCCATGTTTAAATGTTCTATGTAATAGGATGCATTTCGTTTTGTCATCATTTCTCTCCCTCCCCCTAATACATTCATCATCCGCTATAAAAGAAATGGATTCAATGCCTTTCGACAAAATGTGCCACGTGGAACATTTTCTAAAGTGTTTTTATCGACATTTTAGTCAGGAAATATTTGAATGATGAGTGTATCGATTTGTGATAGACAACATTCAATCAATAAAGTTGATAATTTTTTCCGTTATTAAATTTCTCTGGATTTTCCCATGCATCCCGAAAGACTTGCGTACAATCTGCTCACTGATAGCTTCATCAGCAACAACTCTATATGATATTTTCCATAACAGCCGCGAGTAGCGATTATATAGTTCAATCAAAGACTGTTGTTCCTGGTTAGAAAATCCGATGATCAAACACTCTTCAGTAGTCATCTAGTCACACCCCTTTAAATCCTCACTACCCCACACGCGTTTTGTACAACATTTCAATGTGCTGAATTTAGAGTAATTTACTTCAAAAAAAAAGCACATGAAGTGATAGACACTACATGTGCTTAAATGATTAGGCGTAATAAAATGTTTTTCTCTCCTTAATTGTAAACAATCCTGAAACTACCATTACAACTGCGGAAAGATAAAATGCGTGATTTATTCCAAACCATTCGGCTATCGAACCGAAAATAAAAGTCGCGATTCCAAATGCACCAGTCACCAAAACAGATTGAACAGAAAATACATGACCAAGTTGATTAGTATCCGTATGCATTTGCAATACAGTCAATTGGGCAATCAGCTGTAATTGACCAAAGACGCCAAGGCACAGTGAAATGACCAGAGCCATCGACGCATAAAATGGAAACAGAAACCAAACTGTTAATAGGCTTGTAAGAAAACAACCAACTCCTATCATCAGATGTACAGGAATCTTCAATAATTTGGCAAACAAATACCCACCAATCAAAAAGCCGCCTGAATAAAATGCGTTTATATACCCCCACCAAGCAGTGCTTTTCTCAATTACTTCGTCAACATAAACATACAGAATGGCGGAAATCCAGACCGCTCCTGCAAATGCTGTCAATGTATCTAGCAGCAGTACATTACGAATAGGCTTTATGGAAAAGCTATATTTCCATCCTCCAGAAAGTTGTTGAAATACAGATTGTACATCCTTTTTGGTATACGGTATCGCTTTGATTCCGTATGTGAGCATCCATGCGAATATATATAACCCGCTGGATACAAGTAAAAGAGTTCCCCCACTATAAAGAGCGACAAAAAATGCGCCAATCGGCCAGCTTACCAGATTGATTGTGTTATCGGAAATGGCTATTAAGCTATTAGCCTTAGGCAATTCCGATTTCCCTACCAATTCAGGCAGCATGGCTTGTCGGATCGGCGTTGCCCATCCATCCAGGAAGGCGATGACACTGACCAAAATAAGAATCCATAGGATACTTTCTTCTTTGCATAAAAAAACGCCACTTAAGACAATGATTTTCCCGACCATCGAAAAAAGTAATATTTGACGTAAAGGAAACCGATGCAAAAGAAGTGGGGTTAGAAAACTCCCAACCAGCCGTGAAAACGTAATGGTTAATGGAATAAGTGTCAGTGTTAATACAGAACCACTCGAGACATAAACAAGTTGTATCAATCCCACAATATAAAGGACATCCCCACCATTGGCCATCATTTGGCTCACCCATAGAAAATAAAAAGAACGACGATCGTTCACATGAATCTCTCCTTCACTCTATTCAGTTTATTAGATTGAAAGAAGAAGTCTTACACTCGTCGCACCCTTTCCCGATTCATACTATTTCCAATAATTTTACAGAAATAAAAATCTCTCTGCAAGAAATGTTTTGAACGCCGTTTCCAAAAGGAACAAAATTGCATCTATTAAAAGAGATAGAATGGAGGTGAATTCATTATGAATCGCAATATGCCAGGATCAAACTATGGACCAGGATCAAACTATGGGCCACGAGGTGTTCAAGGTGTTCAACAAGGCGCACAACCAGGTTATCAACCAGGTGTTCAACCAATTGTATGTCCGCCTTTATGCCGCTATACGGACTCTTACGTAAAACGTGAAGTTCCTTATATTCAACCATTAATTAATATCAACAGACAGCACATCGTTGACGTTCCTAGAACTTACTACCGGGAGATTAATCAGAACGTTGTTGTTTCTCCAAGCCAATCGCCTTACGGAGGAAACCCTAATGGTGGAATGAACCCATACGGTGGAAACCCTTATGGTGGAATGAACCCATACGGTGGACGCCGATGTGGTTGCGGTGGAAACCCATGTGGTTGTCGCCGATAATTCAAAAGTTTTATTCGTTCTGATGTAAAGTCCAATAGTGGGGTCGACAGTCAGACGAATTACTGTACAGAATACTCCTCTTTTTTTCCCCACACAAAAACCCCGATGGTCAGTTTATGCTGACCATCGGGGTTTTCCCTTTTAATCGACTAGTTGAATAAATTGTTTCGTACGTTCATGACTTGGATTTTCAAAGAAAGTAACTGGATCCGCAGACTCAATAATTCGGCCTTCATCCAGCATGATGACACGGTCTGCAACTTCACGTGCAAACTTCATTTCATGTGTCACCACAACCATCGTCATGCCTTCTTGTGCGAGTTGCTGCATAACACTCAGTACTTCTCCAACAAGCTCCGGATCAAGCGCAGATGTTGGTTCATCAAACAGAAGAACTTTCGGTTCCATTGCAAGTGAACGTGCTATTGCAACACGTTGCTTTTGTCCACCGGATAATTTGCTCGGATAGACATCTGCCTTGTCAGCCAAACCTACTTTTTCAAGTAAGCCCTTTGCCAAGGTAACCGCGTTTTCTTTTTTCATCTTCTTCACGATCATTGGTGCTTCAATGATATTTTCAAGCACCGTCATATGCGGGAAGAGGTTGAAATGTTGGAATACCATGCCTACTTCTGCACGGATATTTGATAATTTATGTTTCTTGGGATCCACCACTTGTCCATCCACCTCGATGGTCCCTTTATTAATTCGTTCCAAAAAATTGAAGCAACGTAAAAGCGTACTTTTACCGGATCCACTGACCCCGACCAGGACGACCACTTCCGAAGGAGCGACTTCCAGATCAATGCCCTTCAACACTTCCAAATCGCCGAACGATTTATGGATATTTGTTCCCTTTAACATTTAATCCCCTCCTTCTTATTTGTAGACATTCAGTTTATTTTCATACAGTTTTAGTAAATAAGTGAAGATCATAACCAACACTAGGTAGTATACCCCAACCACTAAAAAGGTTTCCAGAGATTGATAGGACTGCGCCGCTTCTCGGTTAGCCACGGCGAACAGTTCTGGCACACTGATAATATAGACCAATGAAGAGTCTTTCAAGGTGATGATGAACTGATTTCCAAGAGGTGGAATGGAGCGTTTTAAAAAAGCTCACCCGCCGTAATTGGCAAGTGAGCTTTAATGCTAAGGTTATTTTAGAATTTTGATTTTGACTGTTTTACGTCCCCATTTTAATGCACTTGTTTGGTTAGGCATAAACAAATCAATCTTATTTCCTTTTATTGCACTTCCTGTATCACCTGCGACAGCGTATCCGTAGCCTTCTACGTATACTTTTGTTCCAAGCTTGATGACGCGTGGATCAACAGAAATTACTTTTAAGTTTGGATTCTTTTTCAAATTAATTCCCGTCGCTGTTATGCCAGAACATCCTCGACAATTTGCTGTGTAGGCAGTTGTCGATACCATAAATTCTTTTACCACATTTGCATTCGATCGAGATGGTGTAGATTTTTTAGCAGCAGTTTTAGTGCCGGTTAATTTAAGTTTTTGATTCGGCTTAATCATGTCGGACTTTAAACCATTTAAGGATTTGATGGTAGAAACTTTAACATTATAATGTTTGGAAATTTTATATAATGTGTCGCCTTTTTTAACCGTGTGCGAAGAAGCAGCTGCTTCTGAATCATTGGCAAATGCGAAGAGGAACATTAGTACAAAACTTAACACGAAACTAAATTTTTTCAAGTTGTTTCTCCTTTATTTCTCGTTTGTAGAAATAAAAATAACATTTAAACATTACAGATTCATGACAAAACATAGGATGTTTCTTTACAATTTGAGGGTGTTTATATTACTAATGCGAAACAAAAGAATTTTCAAAATCGAAAACAAGTAGGTATATTTGTCTATTTCCATCGGAAAATGACGTAAAAAAACACTCCCGTCATAAGTCCTCAGGAGTGCTAAAATCTTCTTTTGTACTTCCTAATATTCCTTCATGAATTAATTCCACATTGACCGCCATTGCAGCCTCGGCACCACTTGCAGCGGCTATAATCAATTGTGCAGGATAGACATTTGAAGCTTCTCCTGCCACAAATAAACCGTGCACTTTAGTTTTTCCTACCTCGTCCGAATGATGCCCTCCTGTATTGTTTAATTTAACACCTAGACGAGTTCCTAATTCACATGCTTGTACTAGCTCCGGTGTCACAAATCCACCCATTCGTGCTATGACTCGTCCATTTTCAAGCTCGATTTTTTGGAGCTTTCCTTCTATTCCAATAAGAAGTCGTATAGGACTTGTTTCCACTTGGAGCTCAGTCTTTTTAATTTCATTCAATTGACTCTTCGTCAATTCTTGACCATTCGTAAATATCACAAGATCTTGAGACCAATTGCGTAATATTTCAGCTGTGTGAAGAGTGTAGTCAATTATGCCAAATAATGCGAGTGGTTGATCTCGCAATTCCCAACCATCACAATATGGGCAGTTGAAGATACTTTTACCATAAAAATTCCGGAGGTTTGGGATGTTCGGAAACTTCTCTTTTACACCAGTAGCCAGAAGGACTTTTCGTGTTTTCCACTGTTTCTTCATTTCAGTTTTAACTAAAAACCCATCCTTCTCTTTCGCAATTTCTACAACTTTGTCTCTCAATGTCTGGATAGTCGGGTAGTGAATGAACTCCTGATGGGCAAGTGCTCTGAATTCTGCCGGTTTTACGCCGTCTCTTGTTATGAAGCCATGCGAGGCGTCCGTTACTTTATTGCGTGCCTCATCGCTGTCAACCAACACTATATTTCTTCTAGCCCTTCCTAACACCAAAGTGGCATTTAAACCTGCTGGACCTCCCCCAACTACTGTGCAATCTATCATTCTATTTCCTCCTAATAAATCTTGTTTAAAGGTCCATTTATTTGTAAATTTCCATTAATAACATTAATCTCTCCTTCTTTTGGTTTAATCAAACCGAAAGATTACTTTTTATCTAAACGGGTATTTATCCTATTAACAGCAAACTAAGGGAGGGGTATGTGTGATTAATTCTACTTATCAAGTATTTACGTTTGAAGATGATGGCACGATTCCAAATAATCCACAATTACCGGTTATTTTATATCCCGGTGTATTCAAGCATCATCCAAATGAAATCGAACCTACATTTAGATTGAATAATTGGAGAAACAGCTGGATTGATGGTGTCTTTGACTATCATCATTATCATAGCAATGCTCATGAAGTATTAGGAGTTCGCGCTGGTTCGGCAACATTAAGAATAGGAGGAAAATATGGGGAAACGGTTGAAGTCAGAACCGGTGATGTCCTCGTTTTGCCCGCGGGTACGGGACATAAAAAGTTAAAGGGTAGTACAGATTTTGAAGTTGTCGGTGCTTACGCAGATGGCAATGAATACAACCTTAAAACCGGTGAACACAATGAAAGACCTCGAGTCTTAGATGAAATTAAGCAAGTTAAAGCTCCTTCCATGGATCCCGTGTACGGGAGTCGTGGGCCAGTACTTGATCGATGGATACAAGAATAGCTAAGAACTTGGAGCAAACTAAAAAAGCATTCATCACGCGAAATTCATGTGATGAATGCTTTTATTCGTAGTAGTTATCTATATTACTTTTTAAAACGGTAAGGAACAGTCGTTACAACAACGTCTCTTCGGTAAAGTAGGATGGATCTAATTAGTAAACTTGACTGATTGTGAAGGATATTATGCCACCCTTTTTTCGGAATAAATTGTGGAATCAAGACGGTTACACGATGGTTTGATTCATTTGCTTTATATTCCACCGTACTAATAAATTTCGCCAATGGTTGAGTTATGCTTCTATATTGAGAATGCAAAGTCACAAGCCGAACATCAGGCTGGAATTTTTTCCACTTGTCTTGGAAAATGTGTTCATCTTTTCTCTCAAAAGATACATATACGGCAATGATTTGTGTTGGATTAAGTGATTTGGCATAGTTTAATGAGTTTTCAACTACATGCGTGATTCCTGCAACCGGCACAATAATGACATTTCCTTCTATTGGCATTGCAGGTTCACAAGTAGAAATACTTAACTGTTCGCCAACAGAAAGATAATGTTGTTTTATCTTATGGAAGACAAAAACGAGCAGAGGCAAAAAGATTAGAACCGCCCAAACCTGTCCGAATTTGGTTATGAAGAAAATCATCATGACCGCAAAGCTGATAAATGCTCCGACAAAGTTAGTGATTAGTTTGACCATCCAACCCTTTGGCTTTTCCCTCATCCATTTAACGAGCATCCCTGTCTGGGATAACGTAAATGGTATAAATACTCCGACTGCATAAAGCGGGATAAGTTGTTCCGTTTGTCCTTGGAAAACAATGATGAGAAGGATTGAAGTGATTCCAAGTGTGATAATCCCATTGGAATAGCCCAATCGATCGCCTCTCATTTTGAACATACTTGGAATGTATTTATCATTCGACAGGCTGAATGCCAAAAGCGGAAAAGCTGAATATCCTGTATTAGCTGCCAGTACAAGAATCAAGGCCGTCGTTCCCTGAACGAAATAATACATATAGTTTCGCCCAAAAATCTCGGAAGCCATTTGTGAAATCACAGTTTCCTCCACCTTGGGTGAAATTCCATAGAAATAAGCCAGAAAGACGATTCCGGTGAATAACAAAGCGAGCAATGAACCCATCATCACTAGGGTTTTTGCTGCGTTTTTTGCAGCAGGGTTTTTAAAGTTTGGAATTGAGTTCGAAATGGCTTCAACCCCGGTTAATGCAGAACTTCCGGATGCGAATGCTCTGAGCAATAGGAATAAAGTGAGACCCGCAACAGGTGTACCGAGCGGTGTATGCAAATCAGGTGACACGTTCCCTGTGATAATGTTGAAAAGACCTACTCCAATCAGAACAAACAAAGCAATAACAAACAAATAGACTGGATACGCGAGAATGGACGCCGATTCGGTAATACCTCTTAAATTCAAGATGGTAACAAATATAACGAGTACACTGGCAATGGCCACATTATGATCGTGAAGGCTTGGGATTGCGGAAGTAATGGCATCGGTGCCTGCCGAAACACTAACTGCTACCGTCAGGATATAATCCACCAACAGCGAGCCGCCTGCAATTAACCCTGCATTTTCACCAAGATTCTCTTTCGCCACAACATATGCGCCACCACCACGTGGATAAGCAAAAATAATCTGTCTATATGATAAAATAAGTGCCATTAACAGAACAAGGACACCTACTGCAATTGGAATCGAATACCAAAACGCGATTGCCCCTATCGAAGCCAATACAATCAAAATCTGTTCCGGTCCATATGCTACAGAAGATAATGCGTCTGAAGAAAGGATGGCTAAAGCTTTTGTTTTGTTAAGCTTTTGTTCACCTAACTCCGATGATTTTAATGGACGACCGATTAAAAATCTTTTTACTGCCGACAACATGTTTTCCACTTCTTTCTTTGATGAGCCGCCGTTTGGACAGCCTTAGATGCACTGCAAATTCCTGTAAAAGAACAACAAAAAAGCCCACTAGGCATAGGGAAAGAGCCTAGTGGGCTTAATATCATTCTCACTAGTTCGTATTTCTCTCTCATAACGCTTACGGAGTTAGCTGTCGGGTTTGGGCTAAAAGAGTAGCCCTACCTACAATAGTAGGATTCACCCCAAGCGGCAAAGAGAAGCCACAAATAATGGGTTCCCCGTTCCAAATGGATTAAGCGATTTAGAAATATGAAACTGAAGATTATAGTACTCCCATATAAACAACTTGTAAATATAAATTTTATACCTTTTTAAAATGTCTTAATTTTGTTAGTTTATGCGTTAAAAAAATATACTCATGCAACAATCGTCCATTATTACTTTAAATAACAATATTTTATTGGCCCATACGGAATATACGACAAACAACATTACGCATTATGTTTTAACAGACCCAATAAAAAAGGACCAGATACTTTGATCTGGTCCATCTTTTTAATCTTATTAATGAGTTCCCGCGTGTTGGATAGACGATGGTGCATACGAATTCACAATGGCCATCGTGTCTTGTTGTGCAAGTTGTGGCACTTGGTAATAATGGTGTTTGTTTTGATAAATGGAAACTTCATATGCCATTTCAATACAGTTTGGCACCGAGTCTGCAAGTACTCGACGAACTACGGGGTTAGTGGTTTCTAAGGCAGACATTGCTTTTAAAGAGGCACTTGATTTGTGCACACCCAGCATGAAGCCTGAAATAATTTCATCTGTCAACTCTGCACCAGATTGAATCGGTTTCTTCGGTTGTGAAGGTTTTAAACCAAAAATGAAATCATTATCTTGTTTCATCATGTATTTTTGAGTTGTTTTAGACGGGTCCATACCTGTTTTAAAACATTCTGTTGTAATGTTGTATTCCTCTTGCATGAAGCTGAATTGTCTATCCAACATCGTTAATAATTCCTGATCTTGAATATGAGGGCGTAATAAAGTGAATTGGTTTAATCCCCCAACAGAAGCAGATAATACTTCATGAACATCAAACAGTTCGTGACCACCATGATTCATTTGTGGCGGCACTGGACCTGTATGCATATTTTCGTGCATTTGACCTTGTGGATTTTGAGTCATTTATCAATTTCCTCCTTGTTTCATTTAATGTGCATCAGAACTAGTGTGCATCGAAAAGGAGTTTTTATTCAAAATGAGCGGACTTCACTATGACACATAAAAACTGAATTTTTTCGAATACTGTAATAAAAAACGTGCAGAAGGATTAATTAATCCACTGCACGTTTTCGATCTATTTTTTTATATTTTTACTCTTCTTCGACTAGTTTTCTTTTACGGAACTTGCCTAAGAATTCATATACTACAGGTACAATAATTAACGTCAATAAAGTTGAACTGGTAAGACCGCCAATAACCGTTACACCCAATCCTTTGGAAATCAACCCGCTACCTTCAGCTCCAATCGCCAATGGAATCAATGCGCCGATTGTTGCAATTGCCGTCATCAGAATTGGTCGTAATCTCGTTACGCCGGCTTCCAAAATAGCATCGCGTGTACTCAAGCCTTCTTTTTCTTTATGAATAACCCGATCAATCAATACAATTGCATTCGTTACAACGATACCAATGAGCATAAGAGCTCCAATCATCGTGGAAATACTGATTGTTTCGCCTGCAATTAGCAAGGCAATTAAAGCTCCACTGATTGTGAATGGTAACGAGAACAAGATAGCAAACGGTGCAACCGCTCCTCCAAATGTGATAACCAGAATAAGGTACACAATGGCAATTGCCGCCAACATAGCCAAACCAAGCTGCGTAAACGACTCTTGCATATCAGCTGTTACTCCTGCTGTTTCAATACTCACACTCGCTGGAAGGTCTAGTTGATCGACTTTCTCTTGAACCTCTTTTGATGCTTTTGAGACATCATCGGTCGTTATTTTACCTTTCACACTTGCATAAATCTGTCCATCTCTTCTTGTAACAGTATCAGATGTTTTACCTTCATTCACTGTCACAACATCTTTAACAGGTACTTGCATGCCAAGTGGAGAAGGAATTGTTCTATTTAATAACTCTTCCAATGACTCCGGTTTTTCTTTTGTAGAATCAA
The DNA here is from genome assembly GCF_056402175.1 of Paenisporosarcina sp. P4_B8. Lineage (NCBI taxonomy): Bacteria > Bacillati > Bacillota > Bacilli > Caryophanales > Caryophanaceae > Paenisporosarcina > Paenisporosarcina sp. P4_B8. The sequence continues at coordinate 30,367 of NZ_JBFUHX010000008.1, forward strand.
TGAACACTTCAAACTTCTCGCCATCTTGTTCAATCGTTGCCAGCACTTCACGCTGTACATTTGGATTGAGCGCCATCCCTACTTGAGCGGTCGTTAATCCGAATTGAGCAAGTTTCGTTTGATCTGCCACTAAAGTATGTTCTTCATAAGACTCTGCAAGCGTTGACGATACGTTGTTTATATTTTTACCTTCATTTAAAATTTCTTCTATGTCACGAATAACAGGTTCAATCATTTTCAAATCTTTACCGTATACATAGTAGCTAATTTCATTACTACTGCCACTTGTTGCAAAGTCTTGAGATTTCCATTCCCCTGCAAAGTTGAAATTTTGAACTTCTTTCATTGCTTCTTCTTTTTCTAACGAAAACTCTGGTGTGTCTTTATCATAAATAACATACATTAATGCCCCATTATTTTGTCCAGGCATCATTGGATTTTCCCCACCGATTGAAACTTGAACACTTTCTACATCTTTACGATCAATGAAGAAATCCTCGATTTCTGTAACTGTTTCATCTACATCTTCTCTCGTTTCACCCGGTTTAGGTGTATACGTAATATACATCATTTTTTCATCTTCTTCAGGCATGAAACTTGTTCCGACTAATGGAACTAAAGCTAAGCTGCCGATGAAAAGTACAAGCGCCAGTACTGTGGTAATCAGTTTATGATTAAGTGTCCAATTAAGAATTGAACGATAAACACCAGCTATTTTTCCTGGTTTCTCAGGATCATGTGTATGTTTGTCGCCTAATCCTTTTTTAAATAGCGAATGGGATAACATCGGTACGAGCGTAATGGCAACTAATAGTGAAGCCAGTAGCGCGAATACAATTGTTAATGCGAATGGTAAGAATAATTCGCCCACCATTCCTCCTACCAAACCAATTGGTAAAAATACGGCAATTGTTACAAGTGTTGACGAAAGGATTGGCACAAACATTTCTTTTGTTGCTTCTCGAATTAAAGCCTTCCCTTTTAACTGCTCTGTCGGGGATGCCATTCTTCGATAAATGTTTTCGACGACAACGATTGAATCATCAATTACTCGCCCAATAGCGACGGTTAGAGCTCCTAAAGTCATCATGTTTAATGTGATATCCATTTGTTTAATCAGTAATACTGCGATTAACAATGATAATGGAATGGATATAATTGCGATTAGGGTTGAACGGATATTTCTAAGGAATAGCAAAATGATCAATACAGCAAAACCAGCACCAAATAATGCCTTGCTCAGCATCGTTTCTACTGATTTCTCGATTGGTTCCCCTTGGTCAAATGTAAAAATGATTTCGGAGTCAGCATTTTCCTTTTCAAACGCCTTTACTTCTTCTTTCATTAAATTGACAACATCAACCGTATTTGCCCCTTGAGACTTTACAACTTGAACAGCAATCGAATCTTGACCATTGGTACGAGAAATCGATTCCGCTTTTCCAACGAGTTCAATCTCCGCCACTTCGCCTAATTCCACCATTGAAGGTTTAGAAGAGGCAGTATCTGGACTGGTTGGGACAACCGGAATTTGAATTTTTTTCAGGTCATCAATCGTAGTAATATCTCCGTCAACAACGACAGATTGTTCTTTTCCTTCAAATGGGAATAACCCTAAAGGGAATGTAACGTCAGAGCCTTTTACGATCCCTTTTACCATCTCTTCAGTCAGTCCATATTGAGCTAACTTATCTTGATTGAATCTAAAGCTGACTTCATTTAGGTGCTGACCAGTGACAGCGACGGAAGACACACCTTCAATTCCTTCGAGTGTAGGCACGAGATTCGTTTCTACATTCTCCGTAAGTTCAGCAAGTGTATCTTGTTCACTTGAAACACTAATCGCAGCGATAGGAAATGCATTGATGCTTATACGCGCGACTTTAGGCTCTTGTGCACCTGTTGGAAGTGGAATGTTTTTAAGAGCTGCAGTTACTTCTGCTTCTGCTTCTTTCATATCTGTTCCAAATTCAAACTCAATTTGGAGGGAGGATGCATTCTGATAAGAAGAAGACATGACCATCTTAACGCCTTCTAAATTTCGCACTGCTTTTTCATACGGTTCTGACAGTTCATTGACTACCTGGTCAGGAGTCGCACCTGGATAAATAGTCGTTGCCGTAACTACAGGAACCGTGATATCCGGGATTGTTTCAAGTTTCATTTGTAACCCTGCTGTTAAGCCGGCTACTATTATAACAATGGTCATTAACCATACTGCAAATTTGTTCTTCAACACAAAATTAATGATGTGGTTCATTGTGTCAGTTCACTTCCACCCTGCTTTATTTGACCAACCGGTCATAATCAATCATAATACTACTGACTGGTCATTCAAAGGTCAACTATTAACCTATAATTTTACATCGTTTTTTCGGAAAAGGAGCTTAGATATGACAAATAAGAAACAATTAATCATTGAAAAGGCTCATCACTTATTCGCCTCAAAAGGATTTGAATCAACATCCATTCAAGAAATTACCGATGCTTGTGGCATCTCCAAAGGTTCTTTTTACTTATCTTTTAAATCCAAAGATGAATTGCTTGTTTCGATTTTTGAATATTTTTTCAGTAAAATATCGAAAAGATTTACAGAGCTTGACACCATACAACAAGTATCTCCCAAAGAAAAATTCCATCAGTTATTAGTCATACAATTTGAAGAAATTGAACGCCATGCAGACTTTATCTTGATGCAAATTCGAGAACAGACAAATCCTTTGAACAAAGATATGAAAGAGCTGTTAGCTTCCATGCAGGAACAACATCATACGATTTTGCACAAAATTTTTGTGGAGGCTTATGGTAAAGATGTTCAACCGTATGTTGCAGATCTAATCGTCATGGTAAAAGGGCTCATTCATGGCTATATCGAAATCATCCTGACTCATCGTCAACAATTGGATACCAATGAATTATCTGTTTTTATCCAAGAACGAATAGATGATCTAGTGTCGTCCCTTATATCCAAACAACCACAACCTTTTTTAAGTCTTCCTATGTTAGATAAGAATTTATTGCAAAATGTATCTCAAAATCCGCCCAAACAAGTCCTCCTTCAGGAAATCCTTGAGTGTAGGAACAGCACAATCGATAATGATATACTCGTCACGCTGGATGTAATTGCTGAAGAACTAAAAAAAGACAAGCCCCGAACCCCTGTCATTAAAGGAATGTTAGCTAATTTGGTAGAGGATAAGGATATGCTTGCATTGCAGCAAAAGTTGATGACTTACGTAACGAATCAAACTGATTGAAAATTCAACACCCTATCACTCTATGCTTCTAATACATGCGAAGAACAAAAAAGACTTGTCGTTTATGACAAGTCTTTTTTGTTACCTCTATAGATTGATGGCTAGCTATACATACACATCATTTTTTATACAATGCCATCTTCTTTTAACACCTGTTCAAATTTATCTACTACTTCTTTATCATAGTGAGTGACCGATAGTTTTTTCAATTCTTCCAAAGCGTATTGAGCACTGAACGCTTTACGATACGCACGGTCTTCCGTCATTGCATCGAATGTATCACTGACAGCAATAATGCGAGCTTCGAGGAGTATTTCATCATCTTTCAATCCTTTTGGATAGCCGCTTCCGTTTAAACGTTCATGGTGCTGCTCAATAATAGGCGCAATATCTTCGTAAACGCTGCCTTTTATCATCTCTGCCCCATCGGCTGGATGTTTTTTTATCACTTCATATTCTTCAGAAGTCAGTTTATCGGGTTTATTCAATATATCTTTTGGAATATGAATTTTTCCAATGTCATGTAAAAAAGAGGCCGTTGCAAGATTCTCCAGTTGTTCTTCATTTAATTTAAATTTTCTAGCTATTTTTAATGCATACGTAGCAACTCGATCACTATGCATATATGTATGTCGATCCATTAATTCAACCTGTTTGACAATCTCCATTAAAGAAGATATTTCTTTACTTAAATGCACAAAAGTTGGCTCCGTTATTACCCATAAGAAGGTAACGTCAGATAAGGCTGTAAAATGAATAGGCTCAGTTATTCCTTTAACTGTGAAGGAATCATGATGGCCGAGTACAACTCTTTCGCCATCCTGTTCACAGATAACTTCTCCAGATAATATTAAATAAAATTCCATAACTTCTGGATTTTCAGCCGGGTAAATGTAGAACAATCTGTCCTTCTCAATAGATTGAAGCAATACTTCAACCCCGTCTCCATCTGCTACTAAGCTTATTTCATTTTTGTCATATTCAACTTTATCTAAGAACGTGCCTCTTTTCCCAATACTAAAACCTTTCATACCAAAATCTCCTCTATGCAAACTTATCAAAAAAATGAGCTCTATAAAAGAACTCATTTTTATAATTATACCAATATTTAAATAAATGAATAGAGGTTTATTAAATAATAATTGCGATGTTTTAGTGCCCACCAATTCCAATTACGCGAATCGGATCAATCCAAACCAAACGGTGTGCAAAGCGTACCAGAACCCAAGAACATTCTGCTTCTATTCCAGCTTCAGCAGATAGTGCAATGGTATCGGCTGACATTTTAAGTGTTTCATTATATACATCGTCAATAATCACATCAAGGTTAGCATTATATGCTTTTGTTAATTGATGGAATTCAGATGCACTTTTACTTTTACGAATGTCCTTCAAGTATTGAGTTTGTAGCTCATCTGCTGCTTTAACACCTTCTTCAATCTTTACATCGATTGCGTTGTTTGTGGATTCGATAAGCTCAAGTGCTTTCAAAACAGAATTATCATATTCTGCTGCAGAAGCATTTGTTCCTAAGCTAAAGAATAATGATACCGCAAATAAAATTGCTAACAGTTTTCTCATGTCTTATTCTCTCCCCAAAACTATGTTTTTTGTGGTATATACATAATACAATTGGTAAAATGTTTACCTATGTAATAATGTCAAACTAATTTGAATCTTTCTGTTAGTATAACTCTATAAAACTTATCTGACTACAGTTTTTGTAATTTTTTGTAATATCCGCCCGCTTTTTGCAGTAAAACAACTGCATGATGCTCACATTCCGAACATAAATCCGTGCAATGCACCCAATAAGGTGAAAATCACTAAATGATCTCCAATAGCTACCATCAAAGATTGATTCGTCATAAGTCCAAACAATCTATTTTTTATGTATACCAGTGTGATGATAAGCCCCACCATAAACCCTACGAGTATCCCTGGTCCAAATCCTTCAGCACCTGTTGCTTGTACAAAGATAGCGATGATGAATGAGCTAACGAAAGCTACAATCCCCGAAAAGATATACTTCATTGGACCTTCAATTTCATTGTGTTTCTTCTCAGGATGTTTATCTCCACCCAATCTAATGGAGTAGTAAACGCCTCCATACACCATATACAATAAACCACCAATAATAATTGCGAGTACATTCAATTCGTTCCAATCAATCAACATAAAAAGCCCCCTTTAACAACTAAATTCAATTTTTTCTAATATAATTCCTTCATACTCTCACCTTTTGCATCCATTATTTCCATCTTACCTCATGGAATAATGGTATCCATATATTTAGTAGGCAGCATTCACATCTTCCACATAATCTTTAGGGACATTATATAGAAGAAACCCTCTTTTTTCCGCAATATCTTCGGTTAAAGAATAAGCTTGTCTTTCTTTCTCCTGCGTTTGTTCCAACAACAAAAAAACCTTCAAATGAAATATTTCTGAAGGAAGGTTAAGTGTTGAATCATATGAACTGTCCAAGCGTCGCTTTCAGCCAATGAAAAAGGTGGAATTCCCCCAAATTCCGTCGATATATAGGGCCGGCTCTAAATAAACCGACTCCAACCTATTATTTTGAACTTTCTTTACACAAAATTTTATTTGGGAACTAGATTTTGATAATAGGCTACTGTTTCTTTCAAGCCTATTTCAAAACTAGTTCGAGGTTCCCATTGCAGGAACTCCCTTGCCTTGTCGAAGGATAAAGAACTGTCCTTAATATCCCCGGCTCTAGAATCTGTGTAAGTGATGTCTAATGGCTGATGAATCGATTCTTGCAAAATGGCAAGCAGTTTATTTAACGAAATGGGCTGGTTCGTACTGATATTAAACACTCCACTCCCACCAAAGGCTACTGCCTGTATGTTTGCCATTGCCACATCCTTCACAAAAATGAAATCCCTTGTCTGGCTACCGTCACCGTAAACAGTGACCCCTTTATTACGAATGGCTTGATTGATGAAAATACTCACAACACCTGCCTCGCCAAGCATATTCTGTCTCATACCATAGACATTGCTATAGCGAAGGATCGTGTATGGCAATCCGTACAGTTGATGGAATAAGTGAATGTACTGCTCGGCGGAATATTTGGATTGTCCATAAAAAGAAATGGGCAAAATACGATGTTCTTCTTTTAACGGCATCTCTTTTGCCGAGCCATATACCGCTGCTGATGAAGCATATACTAGTTTGGAAACCTTGTACTTTGCGCAAAGCTTCAATATATTTAACGTTCCTAAAGTATTAATCTCGCAATCTGTCAATGGTTGTTGTGTTGAAAACTCCACAGACACTTGCGCTGCTTGATGTATGACGACTTTTGGATTGTGCATGCGAAAAACCTGTTCCAAGGTATCGGAACGAATATCGATATTGTAAAAAGGCACACTTTTCGGCACAAAGCTCAAATTGCCTGTGCTCAAGTCATCGACTACAATGGGCTCCCATCCGATATTCATTACTTCTTCTACAATAAAAGAACCTATAAAGCCCGCACCACCGGTTACCAATACTTTCATAACATCACCATTTCTTTTTGTGTTTGGTTTTATCCTATGCCACTTATAGTAGTCACATTCCAGTTACGATAAGAAATCTAGTAGTTTTATATGTTTTAACAAAACAATCAAAATTACAGAAAAAGACTGCTTCTTGAATAGACAGCAGTTTAGCAATAACGATGTTATGATAAAACGAATAAAAATTATTATATTGGTATGGGAATCAATGAAATGTGGGAATATCTTATTGTAAGACTGACTGTGCTAATTATTTTTGGTTTTGGAACATTACTGATTACTTGTTGGCTCATGCGGCAAGCTCAAATGCACGATAAAGAATTGTATAAGTTACCTATAAACTCTTCTTAAAAAAAGCCTGTCTCCCATTAAATTGGAGGACAGGCTTTATTAATTCAAGTTACTGGCACACTAAAATTTCTCTGGAAAATATGCCTTTTTTGGCTACGCATCTGTCGATGATGTGAAAACCCGCTTCTTCAATCATGTGATCGATTGTGTCAATCGTAACGACCACGAGCTTCTTAGAAAAAGGCCGTGCATGCTTGAGGATGGATAGTTGATCCTCAGGCGTGGCATGTGTGTAGAGATTGTATGGCATATCAATAATGGTGGCATCATAGTTAGACGTCACTTCCGCGATTGGGCCAAGGTCAACATCCCCTGTTAATCCGAAATGGGCAATGTTTTCACGTGATCCTAGAACGACCAACGGATTAATATCGCGGCCGACTATATCGATTCCCATTGAAAGTGCTTCGACCAGGACAGTACCGATTCCACAGCACGGATCGATTGCTTTCACACCATCCGGTTTTGGAACGGCAATATTTGCCACCGCACGGGCCACTCGTGTGCTAAGTGCTGTTGAATACTCACGAGGTTTTTTTAAATGATGCAGCCAAACTGCTTCGCTTTTCAGGTACTTCCCAAAATACCAACGTCCACCGAATGGCACTAAACCAAATGTCATATCGGGATGATGTACATCCGCTTCCCCCTCAATAATCATGCCAATTTCCCGTTCAATTTCACGCTTTTGTTGATAGTCCACTTTTTCCGTCAGAGCCAAGTCATTGATTTTGACAAAAATGACTTTAAAAGTGGATTCCATCATATTTACGACTTCCACTTGCTTCAAAATATCCGAGAGCTCATCACCTTCGAAAATTACTTCTATTCGTTCTTTCATAAATGGACTTCTGCTCGGATTTATTTCATTCGAGCTTTTGATTATTTTAGTATGTGTATCCATATCAAAAAATGAACGCATTTCCAGATGACATAAAGATTCTTCATCATCGGTATAAGCGTATGTATAAATAAATTCACCTGTTCGTTCTAGTTGATTCAAGTTATTCCCATCCTTTTTCATGCCCTTTACTTCGTGAAGAGCAGTACCTTGTTAGTATAACAACTGGTGAATATTTATGCCGGGAATGTGAAGAATAATTATAAATTGGCTTTTCAATCCACCTTTATTTTTATCGATAATTTAATAAATTATCATTAATTCTTATCGATAAAATTATTTCAGAAAAACATTGTGAACATACATGAAGAAGTGCTTTTCAATCCATACTTACTATGTACGGCCAACTTGAAAGGAGACATGATCAAATGACAAAAAACAATCAGAATTCTTCAGGTAACTCTTCAGGTAACAAAAACCGAAACAAAACGAAAACACCACCAAAAACTGGGCAAACAAATGGTGCTCTAACAGGTCGAGAAGAATTCTCTCGTGAATTGACTGAAATCATTAATAAAGCCACACAATCAGGGCAAAACCAAACTGCTCAGAAACGTAAAAACAACAAATAATTTTTTCTCAACTCACATGAAAAGAAGCAGGATTCCTAAGGGGATGCCTGCTTCTTTTTCTATATAAAAGGCACAAATGCCTGTTTTTATTTTCCTTCATGCATTGACTTGAGATGGGTCATATTCAAATAAATGGTTTTCCCATTCCCTGTAACTAACTCCACCAAAACAGGATCGACTTGGTTCAAAATCCCTATTTTTTCGGAATCTTTTCCTAAATCAAATAACACTATTTTCCCGATATACATTTTCATTTGCTCTTTAAACGTGTGAGCGAATGATTCGTCAGAAGAATTAAGTTGTTGACCTATCTTAATTTGATAAGGGGTTTGGTTGATATAGGGGATTAGCCATTTAAGATGGACGATTGGAATGTAAATCGTTTTAAATGCTGGCGAATCGAACACAATATAGTCTTCTTTGACGTATCGGATATAACCATGTATTGTATGACTTCCAGTTAAAAAAAGTTCTACAAATGTACCAGACGCGTTCGTTAATATCTGTTTCAGGGATAGCTGCTTTTCCTCTTTTTCAAACGGTGACATATCATTATTAATGTATTCTTCAGTATAAGATGTTTCCACTTTTTTTACGGAGATAAGATGCACGACTGGCAAATACACATAATGTTGACCGTTAAAGAGGACGATAATATCCGAACCTACTTCCAGAAGCTTTCCTATGATCGATTTTTTGGAGGATACTTCAACATTTATTATTTGACCTATATAAGAATCGAGGCTATTCATTTATTCAACTCCTTTACTTATAAAATGAAGAGAAGCCACAAATTAAAAATTAGGCAATTTTTGATGTGTTTCAACCGAGACATGTTTACGATATGTAGGATGATTGGAGTGATAATCAGAATACTTCCGTCATTATTGAAGAAGATGGTCATTAAAAAACACAATCATATACAGGAATAGTTTAGTCCAGACCCTTTGTTTAATTAACCAGATTAACCGCAGCCCACCGGAAAACTCCTATACTTTCCAAAACAATACAAATGACAATTGTCGAAATGATCGTGATGGTTGGTCCGCTTTCCAGCTTAAATATTTCAAGAACATCAATAAATTGCACCACACCTGCAACAATAAGTAGAAGTGCTCCACAAAGTGCAGGGATGGATGCATTAATCACTGGGGTCTCCAAAGGATGAACAAAGTTGTGAGTGCAAAAATTACAAGTTCATATTTATGCATTTGGATTAATCCCATTAAAACGGAATTTCATTTTTTTCTTATTATTACGTTCAATTTGTATTGACCCGACTCTATTGAGAGTGGATGGTAAAGACGACTGTGACTGCAGTTTGTTCAACTACAGGTCTTTCATCCTTTTTTGTAGGATGATTACTTTTTCCTTTTTTGTGCTTTTCTCTTCATGCGTTTATTTCTTCGCAACTTCGCAAGATACAATTCTTCTTCATACGTTAATCTTGTATAAATTGATGATCTTGTATAAGTTGATGATTCTTGGTTTCCATCTGATTTCTTGCCGTTTGACGAGTTGTTTGATGATTCTTGGTCTCCGTCTGATTCCTTGCCTTTTTTAGACGAATTTTTTGATGTTTCTTGGTCTCCGTCTGATTCCTTGCCTTTTTTTGACGAGTTTTTTGATGTTTGATTATTTGTTTGTTGGGTATTTTCTTCTTCAGTTTGTTGGGCTTTTTCTTCTTCAGTTTTTTTCTCTTCTGATTTATTAATATTTAGACTGAAATTTTTCACATGATAGTTAGCGATTCGGAAGATTTCGTTGTTAACAACCATTACTAGGTATTCATCATTGGCTTCGGTTAATAAACCTTCTATACTTTCCGGACCTTTTCTATTTATTTTAATCCAGGAATATGTCAGATTTTTCAATAAACCATTAGTGTTGTCTGCAGTAATTTGATCATAAACACCTTTAATTTCGTTCATTTTTAAGATTGCTTGCTCTTCAGTAGCTTCGTCCGTTAACGTTTCCTCTACTTTTACTTCCTCATCTTTTACATCGACATTATCGGTCGTGGGTATAGCGTGACTAAAGCTTTTGATATGTTGTTCTTTGTAAAAAATTAATCCGTCCTGCTCAGTATGAAGAACAAAGAAGTCGTCCTTTACATCAATCAGTGTCCCAAACTTGGATTCTGGCCCTTTCCCATTAATCCGGATAATTTGATCTTTGAAATGACCCGCAACTTCATTAAACTTGGCTGCTTTAACTAGGTAATTGGAATCATATACTCTTAAAATAGAATTAAATCGAATCTGGGAATTTTCTTTAATACTTTTAATGTGAGCGGTTTTGTAATAAATAATTTCGCCATCTTCTTTTTGCAGGGTTAAATAATCATCGTTGACATCCAGTAAAACGCCTACATTTGAATCTGGACCACCTTTGTAAACTTGAACTGATCTTCCAACTAATGAGATTAAATACTCATCTTTCATCCCGTTTTCCCCTTTCTTCTGTCTTATCATTGCAAAACAAATAAAAATGCCTCATTAATTTTATTTAGGGCAAATTATTAAGTTTATGATTATGTATATGTCTATGCCTTCCATTGTGCATAGGTAAATTAATCAATTATTATCATGCGGTTTTTATATCAACTGAAATTAATTCCTTCATTACTTGAAGAATCAAATTGGACTGATAAAGAAAATAATATCGTTCAGCATCACCTCGAAGAGTTACAGCAATTGCAAAAAATAGGAAAATTAATTTTAGCGGGCAGAACCTTAAATATGGATTCTTCAGGATTTGGCATTGTTATTTTGGAAGTGGAATCCGAAGAAGAAGCAAATACTTTGATGGAAAACGACCCTGCAGTAAAAGAAGGCATAATGGAGGGTAAATTGTTTCCCTATCGCGTAGCGTTAATAAAAGATTAATAGGGTATTTTTCAGTTACATCAAAATCCCCTTTTTAAGCCATACTTTCAAGAACAAATGCTTTGGAAAGAAGGCGATTATATGGGGAGCGACAACCATAATTCATCAAGCAACAATAAAAATTCGTTGCCACAAACACCGAAAGCTTTGAAACAAACTCCAGCCCAAGAAAGAGAAGAGTTTTGGAGTGAATACCGATGAGCAGTAATCGTGAAAAAGAGATTTTTTCTGACCCTGCCAATACGATTGTCAGTGTAAACGGCGTTCAAGTTTTTCTTGATAATAAGTTTGAAGATGAAACGTTGAATGAGGAAATCGAAAGAGAGTACCATGTGCAAAATGAAGGAAAATCCATTATCAAGCAGCCAGAAAATAAACAGCATTAATCAATCGAACCACCTTTTAATCGTATAAAAGGTGGTTCGTTTCATTTTGTTAATTGTTTTCCATCTGTACATCCAATGACTCTTTTAACAGGATTTGTGCGTTGATATTCGTTACCCTTTTTTGATACAGAAACTTTTCCCTAATCCTCATAAAAAGAAAGGCGCGTGGGAATACTTCTTATAGCGATTTAAAATAGGAGGATATTTGATTTGGAAACGATAGAAAACTCATTATCCATTTTCGCCCTTGGCGGCGTAAATGAAATCGGAAAAAACATGTATGTCCTGCAAGTTGAAAACGATATCGTAGTCATCGACTGCGGATCTAAATTTCCAGATGAAAGCTTACTTGGCATAGATTTAATCATTCAAGATATTTCCTATTTACAGGAAAACAAGGAAAAGGTTCGAGCTTTAATTGTTACGCATGGTCATGAAGACCATATTGGGGGCATCCCATACTTATTAAAACAATTGAATATGCCGATTTTTGCCACAAGAATGACGTTGGGATTAATTGAAATCAAGTTGAAAGAACACGGACTATTACGACAAACTGAAATGAATTTGATTGATTCCAAGTCAAAAATCAACTTCAATGCCATTACATGTACTTTCTTTAAAACAAACCACAGCATCCCAGACTGTTTAGGAATTGCCTTTCACACACCTGAAGGTACGGTTGTTCATACCGGGGACTTTAAATTCGATTTAACTCCAGTGAATAATGAATATGCGGACATTCATGAAATGGCTGAAATCGGCAAGAATGGTGTTCTTGTATTATTATCAGAAAGTACAAATGCGGAACGTCCCGGATTTACTCCATCAGAATCTTTAGTTGGCGGACACATTGAAGATGCCTTCCGCAAAGCGAACAGGAAAGTATTTATTTCAACATTTGCATCCAATGTTCATCGAGTTCAACAAGTCGTGGATGCCGCCCAAAAAACAAACCGAAAACTTGTCCTACTCGGGCGCAGTATGGTGAATGTGGTTTCTGTTGCTATGGAGCAGGGTTATTTAAATGTTCCCGAGGGCATGATTATTGACCCGCATGATATCAAGCGAATGGCTCCAGAAAACGTAGCTATTCTTTGTACAGGAAGCCAAGGGGAAACCATGGCGGCTTTATCGCGCTTAGCAAGCTCCAACTATCGTCAAGTAGAAATCCTGCCTGAAGATACTGTGATTTTCGCTTCGTCACCTATACCTGGAAATGAACGGAATGTTTCACGAGTTATCGATAATTTGTATCGGTTAAGAGCAAAAGTCATTTATGGTTCGGGTAGTGCTACAGGGATGCATGTTTCCGGACATGCCTGCCAAGAAGAATTGAAACTGATGCTGACGTTGATGAAACCGAAATATTTTATCCCAATTCACGGAGAGCTCAGAATGCTACATCAGCATCGGTTATTAGCCGAATCCGTTGGTGTGGAAAGAGAAAATGTCTTTATCATCAGCAATGGAGACGTAGTAGACGTAAACAACTCCATTGCACGCCAAACGCGAAAGGTCCCTTCCGGCAACATTTTTGTCGACGGATTAGGGATTGGGGATGTAGGAAACATTGTGTTGCGGGATCGCAAGCTTCTATCTGAAGACGGGATGATTGTCATCGTCATTACTCTCAGTAAGTCCGATGGTCAAATTATTTCCGGACCTGATACCATTTCCCGGGGCTTCGTCTATGCACGTGATGCTGAAGAACTGATGAAGGAAGTGGATCGATTAGTGTTGACTACCGTCCAAACAACTGAATCAGCGAATGGACGTCAGCGTAACGTACTGAAGCAAAGCATTAAAGCTACCTTAGGGAAGTTTATATTTGCAAAAACGAAAAGAAAGCCGATGATTCTACCCATCATTATCGAGATTTAACTTGATTGCATACATGAATAAAAGCGAACTCCATAAATTAAAGGAGTTCGCTTTTTTAAATTTATATACTGGTATGTCATTTAAAAAAGGTTTCGTCATTTTCCAATTCGATATGATAACGATTCACACCCTTGAGGGGAAGGTCACGAACATAGTCGATTGCAAACACCCATCTTCGAAAACAGAAGATGGGTGTTTAGTGGACCATATATAAAATTATTCACAAGTTATTCCATTTACTTTTTACTCACACCCAAATGCATTATACTAAAATTCCTCTTCAAGAGTTCCCAGGTTTCAGTTACTGAGTAGACGATATTAATGATGTTCAGGATTCTTTTTTTAATTGGTTTTTGCGTAACGCATATATAACTACTAACAAAAGAGGTAAAAATAATCCTATTGATAATGAATATGAAACAAGCGTTGTACTGTCCCAATTTTTTTGGTAGATAACGTTTGGATAAACCACAAGAGAAAGGGCAATGGCAATCATGCCTAACGGTATAGTTAAGGGACGATAATCTTTTAAATTTAAAATTTGTGCAATCCCTAAAACGGAAGCGTAAAAATAAAGGGTCGCCTTAAAGTAGAGCGCAATAATCCAAAAGGCGGCCATTAACACCTCGATACGCTGTACAAAATCCCCGATATTTATCCTTTTAGCCAATTCATAGCCAGGATATAACTGTCTTGTAGTATTCTCGGCACCTAATACCGCAACACACAAAAATGTAATGATGATGGTGACGATTCCACCTATTAAGTTTCCAATTAAAAAGGATTTTTTTCCTTGTCTAGCTTTGTTTATAAATGCAGGAAAAATCATTATCAAAATAACAGCATTGACAGAAGAGTACACCACTAAATTCAGGGATGATTGAACGATTTTTTTTGTTCCTGCCTCATATACAGGTTGTATGTTTTCAAACTTGATTTCTGGTGAAATAAACACCACTAAAATGAGAAATAGGAAGAAGAAAACAACAATTAAGATTTCGGCCGACCTAGCGATTGTCTCTAATCCAAGACGGACACCCATTATGATAATCATTCCCATAAGTGTATTTAGCGCTACCATTGGAGTACTTGGCAGAGCATGGATATTTAGAAAAGTTCCAGAATGAGCTAGAAGAGTAGAGGTATAAAGAAAAGAAAGCGACACAAATAAAAGAGAAAATATTGTCCCTATCCATTTCCCAAAGAGTTTATTATTGATTTCAATAAAAGTGAGATTTGGAAACCATTTCCCTATTGTGCAAAATAGCCAAATGACTAGTAACCCAATCCCCATCCCGAATATCGCGGTAATCCAAGCGTCTTGCTTCGCATTTTGAGCTAAGCCTGATGGTACAAGCAAGATGCTCGAACCAATCGTAAATAGGGTGACTAGAACGAGAAATTGGTACGAATTTATTTTTACATCCTTCATCATTTCATATCATACCTTCCGCTCCAATAGGACTCCCGGATACCTGTCACTGAGTTGGCAATACATTGCCAACTTGGCTTTTAGCAAATTTTTTCCTAAGGATTTCTGGCCTCTTTTTTTAATTTCTTTTTTCGTAACCCATATATAACTACCAGCAAAAGAGGTAAAAAAAGTCCGTATGACAATGATAAGGTATTACCCGTTGTACTGTCCCAATATTGTTGGTAGACGACGTTAGGATAAATCACGAGAGAAAGGACAACAGCAAGCATGCCTAAGGGTAATGTTAAAGGGCGATAATCTTTCAAATTTAGAATTTGTGCCATACCTAAAACGGTAGCGTAAAAATAAAGTACCGTCTTAAAGTAGAGCGCAATAATCCAAAGTGCGCCCATTAACGCCTCAATACGCTGTACAAAATTCCCAACATTTATCCTTTTAGCCAATTCATAGCTAGGATAAGACTGTCTTGCAGTATTCTCATAACCTAATACAGCAACAGTCAAAAAGGTAATAATAATAATGATAATGCCACCTATTAAGTTTCCTAATAAAAAGGATTTTTTACCTTGTTTCATTTTGTTAATAAAGGAAGGAAAAATCATTAATAAAGTAACGGCATTAACTGAAGATATTACGAAATAAAATACGGATGATTGAACGATCTTTTTTGTACCTACCTCAAATACAGGCTGTATGTTTTCAAAGTTGATTTCAGGTGAAATAAACACCACTAAAATGAGATAAAGGATGAAGAAAACGGCAATTAAGATTTCTGCAGAACGAGCGATGGTTTCCAATCCAAGACGGACTCCCATCACCACTACCCCCGCCATAAGAATATTAAGGACTACCATTGGAGTACTTGGCAGCGCATGCATGTTTAGGAATGTCCCACAATAAAACAAAAGTTCTGAAGCATAAAGAAAAGTCGTGAGTACAAAAAAAACAGAAAAGGCTTTACCTATCCATTTTCCAAATACTTTTTCATTGATTTGGATAAAGGTGAAGTGAGGGAACCAAAGAGCTATAGTAATGAATAGCCATATGACCAATGACCCGAGTCCCGTACCAATTATAGCGGCAATCCAAGCGTCTTGTTTCGCATCGGCTGCTAATACTGATGGTACAGTTAAGATACTCGTACCAATCGTAAAAAAAATAACTAAAACTAGAAATTGGTACGAATTTATTTTAACGTCTTGCATCATTACATATCATACCTTCCGCTCCATACTGTTCTTTCACTTTAACAAAAGAGCAATAACATCATTAAGAGGTTTAAACACAAAAGTGAGTAAATCTAGTGGAGTTGGAATAGATTTTCCAAATCCTAGTGTAATACTTAACCCTACGGCAATGGCAAGAAGAATAGCAAACACAAGTAACTCTTTTTTTAACTTTTTTTCCAATAGAGGTGGAACTTCAATCCACAGAATGGTAGCCGCAATCAAGAGTATTCCTATACTTTTCAACATGATTATTTAATCCTTTACATCTTCTAGGTAGGAATTAATTACTGTACCCGTATGCTGAAGTTTCACGTCAACTTTAACGTTCGCTGACAACTCAGAAAATCCCTCATCCCTCCACTGCGCTTTCATCTTTTTCCATTCTTTCGGATTGGATCGATGAATGGCTTCACCAAACCCAAATATGTCTGATTCATATTGTTTTTGTACACTTTCAATGGTCGTATTAACGATCTCTTCCACTTTTTTTTCCGTGATTTTCTCTAGCTCAACAATTGATTTTTGTTCACTAAGATTAATTCGACATTCTACTTCCCCTATATTTCCTTTTACTTTAATATTGACATCCACTTCGGGCTTTCCTTTGTTTATTTTGCCTTTCATTTTAGAATTATATTGAATAATCTCTATAGTGGCTTTCCCCCCTCCAGGACAAGATATAGGAGTTACAGTATTATGCACTTTGTTGACGATGCCATTATACCCTTTGCTTTCTCGTTCAGTTAACCAGCCCACCAGTTTATCTTTTTTAAACACAGCTAATTCATCATATACAATTCGCGCTTCAGGAGTAATTGATTCTACATTCTGTTTGCTTGTTCCTATTTCTTGGTTCCCTGTTACTAGAATCCCCGTTAATACCGCTTCCTTTCCTTCATCTGTTAGATCTGTTATCAGCTCATCTAATATAACGCTGTGCGTTGCGGACCAGGCTTTTTCTGACGCTTGAAGCGTGTTAAACATTTTATTAGCGGGTATGGCTTCAAGAGTTGTTGTGACATTTAGTATCTCTTTCGCGGTCTTATCCTTAGCAATAACAACATAAAAATCAGATCGAAGTTCCCAATCTCTTGACAGGAACTCTAAGGATTCGCCTATACCTTCTTCAGCTAAATCCTCACCAATCACAAGCATTCGAAGATGTCCAGGATATATTTTTCGAGGCGAGTTCTTTGTTATTTTTCGAAGAGCTTCATATACCGTTTCCCCGCTCGCCTGAAACAGGGTTACCGGTGAACGCCCAGTACTTGATTTACCGGATATTTCAGAAGGTACAACCACTTGAGCAGTTACTTGGTATTCATCTTCTACTTTATCGATTCCTAATGCTAATGCAATGCCAAGCTCGTTTAATTCCCTCCGGTCCCAACACCCCGTAAGAAAGAGGCTGAGAATCAAGAGTACAAACATGCACTTTTTCATCGTTTACTCCCTTTCCTACTCCTCATTTTTTGTTGGTTGTGGTTTTGCAGAGGCGGAATCTTGTTGACGAGTCATATTTTGTTGATTGATTAGGCGAGGTCGAGTAAACAATTTCCATTTAGGCAAACGAATAAGCGTGTCCTTTTGATCCGAAATATTAAATGGAGCTAATGGAGACATATATGGTATGCCAAAAGAACGTAAACTGCATAAATGCAGAATAAGAGCAATTAAACCTATCGTAATTCCAAACAAACCGAACGCTGCTGCGATTGCCATGAACACAAAGCGGAGCATCCTAACAGCGATAGCCAAGTCATAAGTAGGAGAAACAAAACTTGAAATGGCTGTTATTGAAACTACGATTACCATCGCAGCAGAAATTATGCCGGCTTCAACGGCTGCTGTTCCAATTACAAATGCCCCTACTATAGACATGGCTGCACCGATGTTTCTGGGCATTCTTATACCTGCTTCACGCAAAAGTTCAAAGGTGACTTCCATTATTATTGCTTCAACAAATGCCGGAAATGGGACACCTTCCCGTTGGGCTGTCAAACTAATAAGGAGTGCAGGTGGTAGCATTGTTTGATGAAAAGTGGTGACTGCAATAAATAATGATGGTGCCAATAAAGCAATTGCAAATGCAAAAAAACGAAGAAGCCGAATAAGACTCGCAATATCTGCACGTTGATAGTAATCCTCGGAAGATTGAAAAAATTGAACAAATAATGCTGGAACAATCAGTACAAAGGGTGTTCCATCAACTAAAATAGCTATGCGCCCTTCCAATAGTGCCGCAGCGACTATATCTGGACGTTCTGTATTAAAAACTGTGGGAAAAGGTGATAAAGGTGCATCCTCAATCAACTCCTCAATGTTTCCACTTTCAAGAATTGCATCAATTTTTATTTTATCCAAACGCAAACAGACTTCTTTCACTATTTTGTCATTTGCAATGCCGTTCATATACATCACGGCAACGTTCGTTTTCGTTCGTATTCCAATAATTTTTGATTCCATCCAAAGATTTGGGTCTTTAATTTTCCTGCGAACTAAGGCTGTATTTACACGCAAATTTTCGGAGAAACTTTCGCGTGGTCCCCTGACTACCATCTGAGATGATGCTTCGGTTACTCCCCGATCAACCCAATGTCTGTTGGAAATGATTAAACCTTGCTTATAACCATCGATTAAAATAACCGTATCTCCCGATAAAAGACCAGTAAAAAGCACATCGAAATCGGTTAAATCTTTTATATCCCCTACTTTCATGGCAAAATCTTTTAATACGCTAATAAGATTTTGTTCAGGAGATATCTTTTCCTGCAATTCCGTCCCTTTGGTATCCAACATGAGCGTTTCCATAATGATGTTTTGTAATGAGGGTGTGTCAGTTAACCCATCTGTATATATGATAGCGGCTTTAATGGATCCATCTTTTCCAATATTAATTTCTCGAATGATAATATCAGAGCTTTCCCCAAGGGAATCTTTAATTATTTGTATATTCTCTTGAAGATTTGGTTTTATATATTTTGTTGGACTTTTATTCGTCCTTTGACTAGTTGAAGTAGAATTGGGTTGTATTTTATTATTAATTTTCTTTTCGAAAAAGCCCATACACTACCTCATTTTCTGTTTCGTTTTTATTTTTGCTAACTTTGCTTTTTTGGGTAATCCCTTTGTCAGTTACAAGAAAATCAACCCGATTACTACATAAACTTTCTTCACAAGCATGTTCAACTTTTCTTTATTTCATACAATATTATTGGTCATATTAAGTGCAACTTTTGAAATAAAAGGGGTTAACCATTTTTTCAGAACTAAAGAATTCGAAAAGCTAATTTCTACTGTAAATGTATTAGAAAAGAGATTCGTATTTTGTGAATTCATTAGAGAAAAATAAAAAAGATAAAACCCCTGAGTAGGTTTTATCGTTTTATAGTTAGAAAGCTTTTTAATTTTAGACGCTACCATTATTATTGGTGACGATTATAGTAAAGGCACTTAATTGAATCCGGCAGATAATGCTTTGTTGTTGCAATTCTTACTTTCTCGACGAATTCAGGTCGAATGAGTGGTTGAAGCGGTTGTTCCACTTTATTAAAATGTTGCAAAGCGTCAATGACCACTATATCCCATTCTTCGTGGTAACGGAGAAGGTCATCTGGGTAGACTCTCGTCCGCTCCGTCCCGTCTTCAGGGAAACAATCAAAAGGTTCATCAATATTCAAAGTTCCATAATCGTCTGTTAACTGTTCACCTGGATAAATGTCTCTGATAGCCACCTCGAATTCATAAGCGGTCCCCATGCAATTGGCATGAAAACTGTGGTTCACATATCTCCCTAAATCCCAACATAAAACGTACTTCCCTTCTTGGTTTCGATATGCATATTTTTTCAATAACTCGCTTCTGTACTTGTCAACCGTATGAATATAGTCGGGCTCCAGTATTTGATCGAGGTCGTCCAGTGCCCACGTAATCGTTCCTTTCGGAATAAATTGAGTCGCAAATACCCCAAAACCCATTTCATCATTTATATAACGCAATTCCGTATGCGGATGTATCATATCTAAGTATTCCCCTTTACTAAGTTGGTATTAAAACCAGTTTATGCTCTTGGGGAATGATTTGTTGAAAGCTATGCTTAAAAAAGCTTAATTCGAAAACACAAAACCTCCAGAAAAATCGTTGATTCTGGAGGTTTTGTGTTTTAAGAAATGGATTGTTGTTTTAGGATGATTTGATGAAATGCCTTCTCAATTGTTTCGAATGTAAAATGAAACCCTTCTTTCTCCAGCCTCTCCGGCAACACCCAACGACTTTTCACAATGAGTTCTGTCTCAGTTCGTATAAAGATAGCACCGATTTCGAGAATCCATTTTGGGGAAGGCAATCCAAGCTTTCGATTCATTGCTTTGCGCAGTTGTTCCATGAATTCACGATTTGTCACGGGATGTGGAGCAGACAAATTAAAGACACCCTCCAAGTCGGTTCTTTCTTGAAGGAATAGAACAACCTGGTACACATCTTCAATATGAATCCAACTAAACATTTGATTACCTGACCCTTGTGCCCCACCGAGCCCGAAGCGTACTAAGTTGAAGTAAGGCTTCATCACACCCCCCTCTGCACCAAGTACAATTGCCATGCGTAAAGCCACTAGTCTAGTATGTGGAAGTTGATAATCGAATAGGGATTGCTCCCACGCTTTGGCTATATCTACCGAAAAACCGTTGCCAATTTCCCCATTTGTTTCCGTCATGGGACGATCTTCTGCATGACGATAAATCGTTGCTGTACTGGAATTAATCCACAATGGAGGAGGACTTTCACAAGCCAACAGAGCACTTCCAAGTATTTGAGTCGTCTTCGTACGGGAACTCATAATTTCTTCTTTATTCTTGCCATTGTAACGACAGTTAACGGATTTACCAGCAAGATTGATCAGCATTTCCGCACCATTCAAAGCACTAATAATACCCGTCTGATTGGACCACGCAATATGGTGAGGCTGTCTTGAAATAATCACCACTTCATATCCTAAATCAGTGAATTTATCCTCCAAGTATTGTCCAATAAAACCCGTTCCTCCAGCTAAGACCACCTTCTTTTTCATACCATTCACCCGTTTTCTGACAGTTTATTTTACATGACGAAGAGAGAGTAAAAAGGATGCTTTAATTCCACTTACAATCAAAATAAAAAGGGGGTAAAAATACATCTGAAATGTTGATGAATGAATCGAATAAAAAAACACCTCGAAAATGTTTACATACTTCAAATCATTAATTAAGATCAAAACTTATTTTAAAGAGTGCAAAAGAACGAGGAAAACCTCGAGCTATAAGATAATTCGTAAAAAAGAAGAGAAAATCTAAGCAGAAAGAATAATAATATTCAAAAAATTAGTATAAAAGACTCTGAATCTATTAGAAAGAAACAAGCATTTTAACTCATTGTTTTAACTCACTTTTGCAAATATTCTAATAAAGATTAACTATCTCAAGGGGGTTACGAATTGAAAAAGTTTTGGAAATCTAGTATTACATCGGTTGTGTTTGCAGGAACATTGCTATCCGGTATGTCCGGTGGCTTTGCAAGCCCAATTTCCGAAGCGCCTCTTCATCATAAAGTATCACATTCTGCCCAATCTCATTTTGCAGGATCTATTGACCTCTCAATTGTAAATGACGAGAAATTAATCGAAGCATTAACGAAACGTGGTGTAATACCAGCTAATGCATCAGAAGCCCAGAAACAACAGGGATTGCATAATTATTTAACTGTTAAAGGACAATCTGACTCTAGTAACAAAGTAAGTGATGACCCATTAGCGGTAAAAGTGAAACAAGCCGAAGCGAAGAAACAGAAACAAGTGAAAGAATTTGGCTCCAATCTTCAAAATGGTAATGGTAAAAAGACTGGGCAAGTTGACAAACACATTGTCCCAGTAAAAGAAGGGGCATCACCAGGTGTAGTGAAACAAGGTAAACTATTAACACTAATGGTAGAATACTCGGATTTTGAACATAATAATCTCCAACCAAATGAAACAGACAACTACTACGAAGATTACAACACGAAGCATTTCGAAGATATGATTTTCGGTGAAAATGGCGTGAAAGGTCCGAATGGAGAAACGTTTGTTTCACAGAAACAATATTATGAAGAACAATCTGGTGGTACGTATACGATTGACGGAAAAGCATATGGTTGGTTAAAACTTCCTGGTACTGCAGCATTTTATGGTGCTGATAGAACTAATGGCGGTCATGATAATGTTGCACCAGGTGGATCGAAAATATTAGTAAAAGATGTATATAACGCGGCTAAAGCAGCAGGTGTCCCATTACAAGATTACGATTTAGAAGATTCACATGATTTAGATGGAGATGGTAACTTATGGGAACCAGACGGTTTAGTCGATCACTTACAAATCATTCACTCTGGGATGGGACAAGAAGCAGGTGGTGGTTCATTAGGTGATAACGCAGTTTGGTCACATCGTTCAGCATCATTTGTGGATCCAGATGGACGTGGAACAGGTCTTCCTGGCTTCTACGATTACACAGTTATGCCGGAAGATGGGGCAACTGGTGTATTCGCACATGAGTATGGACATGACTTAGGGTTACCGGATGAATATGACACAGCTTATTCTGGAACAGGCGAAGCTGTTGCTTATTGGTCCATTATGTCTGCAGGTTCTTGGGCTGGTAAAATTCCTGGAACAGAACCAACTGGATTCTCTCCATGGGCTAAGCAATATTTCCAAGCAACTTTAGGTGGCGAATGGTTTGAACCAGCCACATTAGAATGGAAAGATGTTTCTTCGAAAGGTACAAAGTTTTTATTAGATCAAGCAAATTCACCACTTGGTAAAAACAACCAAGTTGTTCGCATCAACATACCGAAAAAAGAAACACCTGTGAACACACCTAAATCTGGTAGCTTCGAATTCTGGGGTGGTCAAAAAGATGAAAGCGATTCAAACATGGTGACAAACGTTGATTTGACAGGAAAAACTTCTGCTACATTAACTTTTGATGCTTGGTACGAAATTGAAGAAAAATGGGATTTTGCATTTGTACAAGTTTCTAAGGACAACGGTGCGACATGGAAATCTCTTGGTAATGCAAACACGAGAAGTGATGTTGTGGCTGAAGGTTATCCAACAATCCTAAATTCAATGCCAGGACTAACAGGTCATTCCAATGGTTGGACTGAACAATCGTTCGATTTGAGTGAATATGCTGGCCAAAACATTAAACTTCGTTTACGTTCTGTAACGGACTGGGGTACTTCGGAACTTGGTTTCTTTGCGGATAATGTGAAAGTAGTAGCTGATGGACAAACAATCGTAGAAGATGGCGCCGAAACAGAACCAACTAAGTTCACTTTGAATGGTTTTGAACGTTTTAACGGTACTAAATTAATGAATCATTACTATTTACTAGAGTGGAGAAATCATGCAGGTGTGGATGCAGGTTTAGGCAACATTGCTCGTGGTAATTCACTAATGAGCTATGACGGTGGTTTAGTCGTGTGGTATGTGGATGACAGTTACACAGATAACTGGACTGGGGTTCACCCTGGAGATGGTTTCTTAGGGGTTGTTGATGCACATACGAACACCGATTTAAAATGGAACATTAAAGATGGTACACCGGTTCAAGCAAGTTCTCGCTACCATTTAGCGGATGCAGCATTCGGATTGAATAAAACATCTGGATTGAATTTGATTTATCCAACTCAAACGTTGAATTATGCAAGCCAACAAGGTGTTCGATTGTTTGATGATGCAAATTCATATAACAATTCATTTATGCCACATGCAGGTCGCGATTTGCAGTCTTTTGGTTTGAAAATCACTGTAAATGGTCAAGCTGCCGATAAGTCTGTGGGTTCAATCGTCATTTACAAATAACTATCAAGCCCAATAACGTTACTGTTATTGGGCTTTTTTCATTTATATGGTTAACTTTGTATTTATTCAGTTATTATCATTGTTACTGACGAAGATGAAAACAGCAAAATCATCCTAGCCATGCGAAGGGTTCCCGTCTCTGCCACTGAAGAGGGGCTTTCTGTATTCCAGGATGCCCATGAAGTCGTTCAACACGGATTGGCAGGACCATTCGATCCATTGGATGCCTATATTGAGGAGATAAGAGCTTAAAAATAGAAAAATGCACCCGCTATTTAGATGCGGGTGCATTTTTTGAATTAGCCTATGACATGAACAACGAAATTCATCAGGAACAATCCTGCAATAACGTAAAGTGCCGGCGAGACTTCTCGCCATTTACCAATCGCAATTTTCAGGATTGGATACATGATGAAGCCGATTGCAATGCCATCAGCAATGCTATAAGTGAACGGAATCATTGCAATGATGAACAGTGCAGGGAAACTTTCGCTCAAGTCTTTCAACTCGAGATTACGAATGTTCTGCAGCATCAAACTGCCGATAATGATTAGAATCGGTGCAATGGCGCTATCCGGAATCAGTTTGATAACCGGAATGAAAAACGCAGCCACTAAAAACAACAATCCTGCAGTCACGGTTGTCAGTCCTGTTCGACCACCCGCTACCATTCCGGCAGCACTTTCAACGGAAGCTACAGTCGGACTCGTACCGAAAATACCGGACATCATCGCAGACACTGAGTTTGCCTGAAACGCACGACTAAATCTGTCTGGACGGTTGATAAATCCAACGTGCCCATGGACTAGCCCAATGTTCTCAAAGACAATGACCATTGTCAGCGAAAATACTGCAATCCAGAATGTCATGGACAGGAAATTCTCAAATGATAGTGCACCGAATGCACCAAATGCGTCAGCCAAGCCTAAAGAGGCATTGTCTGTCTGATTGACATCAATCAATCCGAAGAAATACGCAATGATGGTTCCGGACACAATCGTGATGAGAAAATTCCCAGGTACGTTGCGGATGAACAACACGATTGCTACTAAAAACGTCAAGACAGTCGCAAGCACATGTGCTTCACCCAATGACCCAAGTGCCAAAATGGAACTTGAGCCTTTTTCGACGATGCCGCCTTTTTCCAGACCAATTAGCATAAGGAACAATCCAAGACCAACAGTGATCGCTTCTTTGAGTGAATGCGGTACAGCAGCACTTAATATTTTCGAGAAAGGCGTAAATGCAATGAACACAAAAATGACGCCAGACACAAAAACAACTGCCAGTGCTTCCTGCCAGGAAAGACCCATTGATTGGACCATCGTATAGGAAAACAACGCATTGATTCCCATTCCCGGTACAAGCAAAATCGGCACATTCCCCCAGAAGCCCATAATCAGACATCCGAACACAGAAGCTGCAATCGTTGCAACAATCGCTGCTTCGAGCGGCATTCCCGCTTCAGACAAGATAAGTGCATTGACCGCAATGATGTAAACCACCGTAAAAAATCCGATGATTCCTGCCATTACTTCCCGCTTTACCGTCGTTCCGTTCGTTTTAAGACCGAAAAATCGGTCAAACCAATTAAACATGTTTTCAACCTTCTATAAAATTAGCCCTCTCCCAACCCGCTCTGCCTGATAAACAGGTAAGCCACTAAGGATTCTAATCATAAAAAGGTCATCTGTCAATCTTTTGTGGTCGTAGATGGGGCTCTATTCGCGGTTTATTGTTTTCTATTCGTGGTCGCAGGACTACTATTCGTGACTCGCCTTTCTATTCGCGACTTCAATCATTTCATAGTATTGGCACATACAAAAAGACGTCCCTTTGCCAGGCACGTCTTTACGCTTTTTTCTTCAAGGCTTCTTTTTCTCGTTGTCTTTTGATTTTTGATTGATAACAAAATGTGTCAATGGATGATCTGACCCTGTGAACAGTTTTGTTATATACGAAGTGGTGTAGTTATACCCTGTGTCAATTTTTTCTGCTAAGTAATTGGTTCGTTCGAAGAGGATGGATCGGAAATGATCAACTTGTCTTAAGATTTTTTCCGCCAGTGCTTCCTGGTTATCAAGCCGGCTCATTACTTCCGTATGAGTATTTTCTTGGACATTCATTTGATGCGCCATCTGTTTTTGGAGAATCAGCTGCTCATCAACCTTTTGTTCCAGTTTCTCATTTCTCAACCCTACTTTGTCTAACCGATTCGCTACCTCTTGATTTGAAAGGCTTAGCTGGTTCATGTAATTCATTAAATCTTTGTTGCCTAACGTTTCATTTTCCAATGTTGTTTGTAAAGCTTCACTTTTTCCATCTAGTTTCTTCAACCAATCCAACACTTGATTTTCAACCTTTTCATGGTGGTAATTCACTTTCTTTTGTTCATTGAATCCATGTTGGAAAAACTTCCACTGAATGGTTTGTTTTGTAGCTTGATTTTCCAATAAATCTTTCAGTTCACTAAATGACTGATGCAATTTTTCACTTGTTTTTTGCTGTTCTTCCAACAAATCAGTTAAGTGATTCTGTTTGAAAAATGATTGATTGGGCTCTTGTATTTGCCCTTGATTTTTATAGACATCCGGGTGCTTATCTGAATTAATAAATAATCCCATCGCTACTTACACCCCTTTCCTGCAATTCTTTTTCTATCTTATGCAACAAATGCCAGATTGGCATTCAGTTCGGAATTAAAGCCGATTTTTCAAGCAATCGAACGGAAAATTTTTTCTCCTTTTCGAATCTATCTGAAGACCTTCTTTCATACACTTACTAAGAAGTTTGATAGATAAAGGGGTTATGAATGATGAAATTGACATATCCGATGTTGTTCCTCGTTGTGCTTGTATTCACTTTATTTTCTTTGCCAACTCCCAGTCTTGCTAAAGAAGATTCAAATCGGTACATCGCATTGCATGACCGTTTATTGGCGTTCAAAAAAGAAGAAGTCCGCCTGGTGAACGCACAGATACTGGTTCCATTCGAAAAAATGTCACGTTATTTGTATGCGGACATTCAAAAGTCAGACGAACAAATCACAATCACGAAAAATGATACGTCCATTTCTTATAATTTTCTAACCACTGAAACGACAGTCAATCAAGTGATTATTCCCGACAACGCAATCCAAATGATCGACGATATTCTGTACATTCCAATTCGCTTGTTAGGAGAATCCACAGATTTCAAAGTTGATTACTTATCCGACATCTTAACAGTAAGACTTTATACGGATCGTTACCCCCATCTGAGCCATCCGCAGTTTATTCAACAAATAAAGAAGAAACGTAACGAAAATGCATCACCGAAACCAAACCCACCCGCTGAGCCTGGAAAGCCAATTGTTTATTTGACCTTTGACGATGGACCGAATCGCTATACATCCGAGCATTTAAAAATCATGAGAAATTATAATGTAAAGGGCACGTTCTTTTTCGTTGGAAATCAGATTTCAAGTTTCAAATCATTGACTCAGCAAACTTATAATGAAGGTCACACCCTCGCTCTTCACAGCATGACGCATGACCGTAAGAACGTTTATGCGTCCGCACCCGCATTCATCGGTGAAATGAAGAAAGAAACGGAAATGATCCAATCGCTGACTGGGTTCAAGCCTACGTTGGTTCGTCCCCCCTATGGAAGTAAGCCCTACGTAACGTCTGCCATGCGTAGTTTGCTGAAACAGGAAGGCTACAAAATGTGGGATTGGGATGTCGATACATTGGATTGGAAAATATCAGAAGCCAATTTCCAACAAATTATCACGAATGTTAAAAGAGGTGTGGAGGAAGCCATTCGGGCCAAGGATCAACACATTGTGATATTACTCCATGATCGTGTACAGACCACAAAAGCGTTACCTGGAATCATTGCATGGCTAATCGAACAAGGGTATTCAATTCAGCCATATAAGTCGGAGTTGCACGTTCTACAAAATTTTTGGCATGATAATGAGCTTTAGAGGAACTAATTTTTAAAAGCCCATTGAAGACTTTTCTTAATTTTTTTATCAAACATCGTTTTAATTCAATCCATATAAAAAAGGGAGTAGCGTTTAATCTACTCCCTTCAAAATTGCTTATATACCGCCTAGGTATGCTAATTTGATTTGCTCACTTGCTTGTAACTCTGCAGCTGGCCCTGAAACGACCACGCGTCCAGTTTCAATTACGTAACCCCGGTTTGCAATGGATAAGGCAACGTTGGCATTTTGTTCAACTAATAATATCGTCGTACCTTCACGATTGATTTCTTCAATAATTTGAAAAATAGTCTTTACCATAAGCGGTGCTAGGCCCATGGATGGTTCATCAAGCAAAAGAAGTTTTGGTTTTGCCATTATGGCTCTTCCCATCGCTAACATTTGTTGCTCCCCACCCGAAAGTGTGCCCGACATCTGTTTTCTTCGCTCAAATAATCGAGGGAAAAGTTCATACACCTTATCAAAATCTTTGCTTATTTCTTTTGCATCTATTCGTAAATAAGCCCCTAACTCTAGATTTTCCAGAACGGTCATATTCGAAAAAACACGTCTTCCTTCTGGAACATGAGAAATTCCGGCTTTCACAATGCCTTGAGCTGGTTTACCTGCGATTGAAGAATTCATGTAATTAATGAGTCCTGATTTGGGCTTAAGTAATCCTGAAACCGTTTTTAGTAGAGTACTTTTTCCCGCTCCATTTGCTCCGATTAACGTTACAATTTCACCTTCGTTGACTTCCAGTGAAATTCCTTTTAGTGCTTGTATATTTCCATAGTAAACATCCAATTGATCTACTTTAAGTAAAGTCATTTCGGAACCTCCTCTCCTAAATAGGCCTCAATCACTTTAGGATGGTTACGGATGTATTCAGGTGTGCCATCAGCTATCAATACCCCATGGTCTAACACATAAATTCTTTCACAGATACCCATAACCAAGTTCATATCATGCTCAATTAATAAAATCGTTAAATTGAACTTTTCTCGAACAAATGCGATTAATGACATTAAATCGTGTGTTTCTTTATGATTCATCCCCGCTGCCGGTTCGTCTAATAATAATAATTGAGGTCCCGCTGCTAAAGCACGGGCAATTTCCAATCTTCTTTGCTTACCATAAGGAAGATTCTTGGCAATCTCATCTTTGTATTGGTCCAATTCGAAAAGCTTGAGAAACTCTAAAGATTTCTCTTCCATTTCTTTTTCACCAGAAAAGTGAGAAGGCAAACGCAAAATCGAGCTAAACATTGAATGCTTCGCTAATGAATGATAAGCAACTTTCACATTATCTAAAACAGATAATTCATTAAAAAGTCGGATATTTTGAAAGGTACGACTAATTCCCCCACGGGTTACTTGATATGGCGCCAGTCCATTCAAACGTTTTCCGTTGAATACAATCTCACCTTCTGTTGGTACATACACGCCAGTCAATAAGTTAAAGCTAGTTGTCTTTCCAGCACCATTAGGTCCTATAAGACCAATTAACTCTCCCTGATGGATTTCTAAGTTAAAATCAGAGACAGCCTTAAGTCCACCAAAATGAATGCCAACATTTTGTACTTGAAGTAAAGGTTTACTTACCATATTGGTTGTCTCCTTTCGAACTTTTCCATGATTTGAAATAATCGGTGATTTCGCGCGTTCCCATTAATCCTTTAGGTCGATATAACATGACAATGATTAAAATAAGACTATAGATAATCATACGTGTTTCGGGATAACTTTGAAGAAAAGTCGATACAATCGTTAACAGCACCGCTGCAATAACTGCTCCAGATAAACTTCCTAATCCACCTAACACAACGTATATTAAAATATCAAATGATTTTAAAAACGTGAAGTTTGTAGGTTGAATAATATAAAAATTATGAGCATATAAAGCACCTGCAACCCCTGCAAAAAACGACCCTATAACAAAGGCTGTCACTTTGTAATAAGTTGTATTTATACCCATAGCATCTGCAGCAATCTCGTTTTCTCGTATAGAGATACATGCGCGTCCATGTCTGGAATTAGTAAAGTTCACAATCACAATAATCGTAATTACTAAACAGACAAAAGAAGTTGTCCATGTAGTTAATTGATCAACTTGCATACCTGCTGCCCCACCGACATAGTCAATGTTAAGAAAGACAATCCGAATAATTTCTCCAAATCCTAATGTGGCAATTGCCAAGTAATCACCTTTTAATCGTAAAGAAGGAATTCCAACGAGCATTCCGGCTAACGCAGCAACCAAACCAGCCATGACGATTGCAAGAGCAAAAGGTAGCTGAAGTTTCATTGTTACAATAGCTGATATGTATGCCCCAATTGCCATGAATCCCGCATGACCAATTGAAAATTGTCCCGTAACCCCAATTACTAAATGTAAGCTTACGGCTAATATTATATTGATGATAATAAAGATGAGTGTGTTTGAATAAAACAGATCCAAAACTCCACCGGTGATGAGAAATTGGATAACTCCATAAATCACTACCGATAAAATGATAAATAACCAGAATCCCTTTATCTTTTTCATATGTGCCTTCACCTACACTTTCTCTCGTGTATTTTTCCCAAAGATGCCATTCGGTCTGAAAATTAGAATTAAAATTAGAATGATGAAAGCTGCCGCATCTCTCCATAGTGAGAACCCTAAGCCACTTACCACCGTTTCAACAACTCCAAGGACAAGACCTCCGACCATTGCTCCTGGAATAATACCAATACCACCTAGAACGGCAGCAACAAAAGCCTTCAACCCTGGAATAACTCCCATTAATGGTTCGATCTTTGTATAATACACGCCAAAAATAACACCAGCGGCTCCAGCTAAAGCTGAACCAATCGCAAAGGTAGCTGAAATCGTATTATCAACATTTATACCCATCAATTTTGCTGCGTCTACATCATGTGAAACGGCCCGCATTGCTTTACCAATTTTTGTTTTATGTACGATTAATTGCAAAATAATCATAAGTATCACTGATACAGAAAGGATTAAAATAGACTGACTGCTAATTTGAGCCCCGAATAAATCAAAAGAAATATTAGGCACTACATCTGGATATGCTTCCGGTTGAGCCCCTCTAACATATATGACACCGTATTCAATAAGAAGTGAAACCCCAATTGCGGTAATTAAGGCGGCTATGCGAGTTGCATTTCGAAGTCGCTTATAGGCAATTCTTTCAATGAGGACACCAAATGCTGCACATGCAACCATTGACAATAATAATGCTGGGAAAAATCCAAATCCAAACGCGGTAATTGAATAAAACCCAATAAAAGAACCTACCATGAATACGTCCCCGTGGGCGAAGTTGATTAATTTAATAATTCCATAAACCATCGTGTAGCCGAGTGCGATTAACGCATAGATGCTGCCGAGTGATATTCCGTTAATAATCTGTTGAATCCATTCCATGTATTCTCACTCCCTTATAAAATCTCAACATCTTAATAAAAACAAGATGAGAGGATGGTTGTTCCATCCTCCCATCTCAAGTTAAATCATTAAGGATTTACTTTTGTATTAAAGACTTGTTTGCCATCTTTGTATTCCAAAATTGTTGCAGACTTGATTGGATTATGTTGCTCATCAATTGTTACATTTCCAGTAACTAAAGATAAATCTTTCGTTGCTGCTAGTTCATCTTTAATCTTAGTTGTATCTAAATCTCCTGCACGTTCAATTGCGTCTGCTAACAAATAGACAGAATCATAACCAAGTGCGTTAAATGCGTCAGGTGATGCGCCGTCATATTTATCAGAGAAGCTCTTAACGAATTTTTGAATTTTCTCATCTGGATCTTCAGAAGAATAGTGATTTGTAATAAATGTATTATTAAGTGCTTCTGCACCTGCTAATTCAACTAACTTCGGAGAATCCCAACCATCAGCACCCATTAGAGGAACATCAATGCCCATTTCTCGAGCTTGTTTTACAATCAAACCAACTTCTTCATAATAACCAGGAATAAAAATGAAGTCTGGTTTTGCTGATTTAATACGCGTTAATGTCGAGCGGAAATCTGTATCTTTCGCAACGTACGCTTCTTCAGCTACAATTTTTCCACCAGCTTCTCCAAACGTTTCTTTGAAAGATTTTGCAAGACCTTTTGCGTAGTCACTTGAACTATCAGAAAAGATAGCTACGTTTTTAATTTTCAACTCATTTGCTGCAAAGTTAGCTGCCACTGTTCCTTGGAATGGGTCGATGAACGAAGTTCGGAAAGCAAACTCATTTACACTACCATCTTCATTAACAGTTACGTTTGGACTTGTACCAGAAGGTGTCAGTAGAATTGTTTTATTTTTATTCGCAATTTGTGCTTGTGCAACTGTATTACCGCTTGTAGCTGCGCCAATAATTGCAGTAACTTTGTCCTTGCTTGTTAATCTAATGGCCCCACTTGTTGCTTCTGAACCTTCGGATTTATTATCCACTTTAATAATTTCAATTTCTTTACCGTCGACTCCACCAGCTTTGTTAATTTCTTCAACAGCAAGGTCGATTCCTTTTGAGATTGAAGAACCAAAAGAAGCAACACCGCCAGAAAGCTCTAAGTTCGCACCAATTTTAATGGTGTCTCCGTTAGCTGAACCCCCACCTTCTGCTCCGCAACCAGTTAAAATACCAGCTAGTAATGTAGAAACCACAGCCAATTTCGTAAACTTTCTCTTTATCATACGCAATCCCCTTTTTGATAATTCTGAAAACTTAAATCGCAATATGTTTATGGAGTTTAGTAGTCAGATATTATCATTATTTTATAGTAAGCAATTTGATTGTAAAACAAGATATCCGTTTAGTCTATGTTATTTTTTGTTAATTTAGATATTTCGGAATATTAATTAACATAATATAATGATTTTTATAATTATTTATTGTATAAGTGCGGCTTTTATTAATATTATTAATCAAGAATAAAAAGTTAGAATACTCTGTTTTTATTCCTTCTCATTTATGTTTATCCGAAACCTAAAGCTAAATCAAAACGTATAGATGGAATAATAGGTAAAAAATGTTATTACCACGATAGTTATTCTGATACTTCAAAATGATTAGGAGTGAGGTTTTGAAAAAGTTTATCACTTTAAGCGTAACTATTTTAATTATTGGGAGTTTGCATGGAATTACTGCTTTTATATTTGACTCTAATTTTGTTGATATCGCCATTCCCTTCGGATTAGCAGCTATATTCTTGGCATACATTTTTACAAACAAGGGCGGGGCCTTAAGTCGTCAGATGGATATGCATATTCAAGGAGAAACCGGAATTCGAATAGCCACGACAAAAAAAGTGACCAGTCAATCATTTGTCTTCCTCGGATCAATTGTGTATTTTTCTCTGGCTCTATTACTTACACTTTATTTTTATAAAGATTATTTCATTGATTAATAAGGAACTTAAAGGGGGTTTTTATGAGAAGTTTTGCAGTCATATCATTAAAATTTGTGCTGGGCATCCATACTGACTGCCCCTCGAATAAATATACTTGAAACAGTATCTATGAAACCAAAGATAGAAAAACAAACGCCCGATACAAAAAGTTTTATTCGGTTAGGTGATGTGAAATAATCCTTGTATGGTCTCCTTTAGTCTTAGGCTCTGTTGAACATCGATATTGATAATTAAGCAAATTAAAAAGGACTCAATTGCAGTCCTTTTTTGTGTTTTTATTAATATTTGACCAATGCATGCAGTAAGTATGTAAAATCTTCGTCTGTTATGGCAGCTTCTTTTCCACAAATCCCTAAAAGGCTTTCGAGTGTGCATTTTGGATTTTCCCATGACATATCAATTAGTTCCTGCCTTAATCCATCTTTTTTTGCACTGCCCCATAGCATAGGAATAATTTTAAAAGCCCTGCTTGTTTTTACTGACTTACTCTTTCCCACAATTCTCATTTCAAAATCAAGATTTTCAATTCTGGACTCCATTTCCGTTTCCCTTAATTGAAATTTGATTTTATTACCAAAAAACTAAAATTCTATTTTCTTTATCACTCTTGCTGGGTTTCCACCTACAATCACATTTTCTGGAACATCTTTCGTCACGACTGCCCCGGAAGCAATGACAACATTATCACCAATCGTTATTCCGGGATTGATGATTGCACGCCCACCGATCCAAACGTTGTCACCGATTG
Organism: Paenisporosarcina sp. P4_B8; assembly: GCF_056402175.1. Taxonomy (NCBI): domain Bacteria; kingdom Bacillati; phylum Bacillota; class Bacilli; order Caryophanales; family Caryophanaceae; genus Paenisporosarcina; species Paenisporosarcina sp. P4_B8. The sequence goes on from NZ_JBFUHX010000008.1 coordinate 64,810, forward strand.
TAATAGATTTTCCGTATTCGTGCATCGTGTTCCGTTCTGCCGGATGAATCGGGTGGGTAGCCGTATACAAATGGACACCAGGTGCCATAAAGCAATTGTCTCCTATACGTACTTCACACGCATCGAGAATGACGCAATCGAAGTTAGCGAAAAAGTTCTCTCCTACGTGGATGTTGTATCCGTAATCGCATCGGAATGTGGGTTCAACGTATAAGCTTTTACCCGTTGAGCCTAACAAATTCTTCAGCATCTCCACTCTCTTGTCCGTCTCATATTCAAGTGTATTGTTAAATAATCTAGTTTTAAGTCGGGCTGTCCCCCGTTCGATTGTCAGTTCCGGATCTGCGGGATTGTACATATCACCAGCAAGCATTTTCTCTTTTTCAGTAGCCAAATGGTGTTCCTCTTTTCTATCGCAACTTTTATAAATCGAATCTTTTTCTAATTAACTCCGCAGTTTCAGCTGCAGTCAAATGTGTATTGTTAACTTTTATGTAGTTTTCCTTCTTAATTTCCCCATCGATTGAGTTAAGCCTAAATTTATTAGCTACGCTTTTCAGATGTGCCTCTGACCATGATATGTCTCGTTTGGTTGGTTTGTGTTCAAGGCGATGAGGGGATTTATTTCGTTCAAGTCTTTCATCCATGTCAGCCTGCAACTCAACGATATAGACTGCCGCTCCTTTGGATTCGAAAATTCGACTTATTTTCTCGACATAATCCCAGTCGACTTGCACGTCGAAGCGCCACACAAACGTAAAAATCACACCGTACATCTCACTTACCGCAAACTCCTCGAACATTTGCTGACGGAATGATTTAACCAACCGATTTCCCGCTTCGGTGCCGTAATCAAAAAATGGATGGACGAGCTCGATGGTCAAATGATTATGAAACAGCTTTAAGTCCGTTATCTTTTCCAGTTCATGCCCGACTGTCATCTTCCCGACAGCCTGGGGTCCCACGATGATGACAAATTTCATATTTTTCTTTCCTTTCCTGTTTTTACTTTGATAACAGAATTTCGCTACAAAGCCAACAAGTATGGTGCCTGACACCCAGACTCAGCTTTCCAAATAATACCCAGCTTTTCTCATCTAACCAAAGGCTTTGAAGATGTTTTTGGGAAGATGAGTGCCCAACCGATGACGACAGCTCCCAGTAGGACAATAAAATAGATGGGTAATACGTAAGGGACCTTCAATGCTAAGTGATGAGCTCCGTAAAAGAGTCCGGTGACTAAAGCGAGCAAGAAGGTTTTGGCGGATTTGGCTTCTTTAATGAATTTGAACGACTTAGAAAAAGGATGAATCTCATTGTCGAGCAGTTTGTAGGTCACGAGAGTCTGTACGATACCAGCTAGGAAGATAATGACCAACTGCGGCAGGAGACTGACCGAAAACAACCAAGTAAAACCGATGCTAACGACAAGGAAGATTGGCATATACAGTTTCACGATGAACGATTTTAGTGTCGCGCTATATGTTGACGTAATCTGCTCAATGGGAGTGGTCTTGAATATCCAGCTTGCTTTGTCGTTTCCTGAGTATTGAAGCATTTGAATGACTGCAGGTATCATAAAATTACAGAAGTAAATTGATAAGTATCCGTTCCCACTTGAAACTTCCTCCATGGAACTAAAGCGGGTTTGATTCACCACGAATAGGAAGGGGATGAAAAGTGACAAGGCCAATCCCGGATAAACCTTCAGTTTGAATTCCCTGTCCTTCTCCATCATCAATCCTGCAAAACGGAACATCGCTCGTTCTTCATTTGTTCGACATAGAATCTTTGCCCACAATTCGTTAACGCCACTCCATCTCTTCTTGCTTTTGCTTGAGTGAGTCAGCAACTTTTGCAAATTCCGTTCGAATGAAGGCATCATCTTCAAGTAAACAATCAATGAAATGACCGGAACCAGTAATGCTAGGATGGATAATCCAATCAATGGTGTGGAAAAATCCCCGCGCAACAAAAGTTCGAATGGGGCACCGAACCAGAAGGCAGGAACAAAGAGATGCCACCAGTCGAATTGATAAATAAATCCTGACATGGTGAACTCAACTGACCTCCCAACAAGTTGGTACCCCAAGAAGATGCCGATGCTCAAGATGATTTGGACATAGTTGATGATGTCTTTAAGACGCTCGCCATCAAAAAATTTCAACACCAACAAATACAACAGTGCCGTTAACACTACAACGAACAGGCTAACAAAAATTAAGACCCCCACAAACAACAGAGCAAATAAGGGACCTTGGCTGAACAAACTGACAGCTACCGGAATAGTAACAAAAGCACAGGTAATTGACACCATATAAATTAGCACATGAATGGTCTTGGCAGCCTGGATGGTCCGATTGTCAACCGGTCGGCTATTCAACATGGTTTTATCCCTTAAATCCAACAAAACGGTTGAAAAGTCGGTGATCATGGTGGTCATTAGGATGAAGATGATGATGCCGAAGACCAGGCTTAATTGAATCATATAGTTTTCACCAAGCAGGATGAAGGGAATCAAAATCAACCCGTAGAGTGCATATATGCCCAATGATTTCAGGAAGTGATTTTCTCCTTCTTCTGGATTGGCTCCATCGAAAATGGTTGGTACACGACGGTCATCCATCGTAAGCTTCAATTGAAGAATTTTTCGCATGACGTCGTAATCAATACCTACTGCTATGAACAATTTACGAAATGCATCCAGCATTCTCAGTGAGCGAAAATTATCCATTCTGCTGTCCCCCCGCCATTGTCGTGACAAGGCGTACGGCAATATTCCGATGTTCATTAAAACCCGTCAATTGATTGAAAATGTCTTCTAGAGACCCTTGTTCACTTTTCATGACCAGCTCCTCGAACGTTCCATCTGCTACAATCGCGCCTTCCACTAGAAGGATAATACGAGTACTGATTTTTTCGACGACATCCATGATGTGGGACGAATAGAAGATGGTTTTGCCTGCAGCTGCAAGCAATGTGATCATTTCCTTGACGACCATCATGCTGTTGGCATCAAGCCCGCTCAGCGGTTCATCGAAAAATAATAAATCCGGGTCATGTAACAAGCTTGAGATAATCAAGACTTTTTGTTTCATTCCCTTCGAAAAGGAAGATATGCGGCTGTCATACACTTTCTCTAGTCCAAAATCCCTCAGCAAGTCGAGTGCTTTGTGCTCTGCTTCTTTTCGATCAAGCCCATAAAGCTCACCTGTGAACGTCAAATATTCCCGTGGCGTTAAGGTCTCATACAGTTCCGCATTTTCAGGAACATAGCCAATTTTTTTCTTATATGTAATGTCACCGTCAATAATATCCTGACCGAAAATCTCCACTTTTCCCTTGTATCCATTAATCAGGCCCAACATAATTTTAACGGTGGTACTTTTCCCTGCTCCATTCGGCCCAATATAGCCAATGATTTGACCTCGGTAAACGTCCAAATTGATTCCTTTTAAGACGGATTTATTTCCGTAATTCATCTTCAAATCGGTCAGTGACAATATCTTTTCTCTCGATCCATTCATGTTAATTCCCCCTATTACCAGTTTAACACGATTCCAACATTTGGATATACCTATACAATTTATCCAATTCATTTAATGCTGTAGGCAAAAAATGCAACATGTCGACAAAGGTTAAGATACACCCGCCATCAAATGTGACGTGTGTAAAATGAAAAAGGAGCATACTTTCCGTTGTGGAAGTACACTCCTATTTGTATACCTATGGCAGTACTGTTGTTCCCATCAAATAGCGATCACATTCCCTCGCTACTTCACGCCCTTCGTTAATGGCCCATACAATCAAGCTTTGTCCGCGACGCATATCACCTGCAGAAAAAACACCTTCCACATTTGTTGCATACTTGCCGTATTCCGCCTTGACCGTAGAGTTTCGGTTTGTTTCAACATTCAATTGCTGAAGAAGTCCTTGCTCCGGACCATTAAACCCTATGGCAAGCAAAACAAGATCAGCTGGCCATACTTTCTCGGTCCCCGGAATTTCTTCGCGGACACGGTTTCCATTTTCATCGATGCGGAGTTTTACATTAATAGTGTGAACTTCTTTGACGTGACCATCTTTGTTCCCTACAAAATGTGTGGTTTGAACGGCATAGGCGCGTGGGTCTTCTCCAAATTTACTGGCCGCCTCCTTTTGGCCATACTCCATACGATGGATGATGGGATATTGTGGCCAAGGATTGCCCAACTCGTCACGCACCGCACCTTTTTTATCGTAAATATCAAACTGCGTTAAACTTTTGCAATCATGACGAACGGCTGTCGCCAGACAATCTGTCCCTGTATCGCCACCCCCAATTACAACGACATCTTTGCCCTCCGCTGAAAGGAAATTGCCATCTTGAAGATTTGAATCCAGCAAACTTTTAGTATTGGCATGAAGGAAGTCCATGGCGAAATGAATACCTCTTAATTCTCGACCCTCCACTTGGATGTCACGATGAACCGTTGCCCCTCCACATAAAATGGTCGCATCAAACTCGGTTTGCAGTTTTTCAGCAGGGTAGTTCTTTCCAACTTCTGTTTTGGTAATGAACGTAATGCCTTCTTTAATCAATAAGGCAACCCGTCGTTCCACCATTTCGTATGGCAATTTCATTTCAGGAATTCCATACGTCAACAATCCGCCTACGCGATCGTTACGTTCGAAAACCGTTACCCAGTGCCCTGCTTTATTTAATTGCGCTGCCGCAGCAAGACCAGCTGGTCCTGATCCGATGACCGCTACTTTTTTTCCTGTACGTTTTTCGGGAGGCTCAGGAACAACCCAACCTTCTTCAAAACCTTTTTCGATAATGGCACGTTCTACGGTACGAATGGCAACAGGAGGTTCGTTTATTCCAAGGACACACGCACCTTCACATGGAGCGGGACAAGCAGTGCCTGTAAATTCAGGGAAGTTGTTCATTTCATGTTCACGCTTCAAGGCTTCCTGCCATTGTCCCTGATAGACAAGGTCATTCCATTCAGGTATCAAGTGATATACCGGACAACCGGATGTCACCCCGTTGATTTCTGTTCCTGTATGGCATGTAGGCACTCCGCAATCCATGCAGCGTGCCGCTTGTATCTGCACTTCCTGTTCCGTCATCGGTGCAGTATAATCCTGCCAATCCTTTACACGATGTTGCGGTTCACGTTCTCGTTGCGAATGACGCTCATACTCCATAAATCCAGTTGGCCTTCCCATCGTATCCCTCCTTTTCGCCAGATTATTTTTCCGCTCCTACTTTTTTACTTTCCTCAAATGCAGTCATTTGTGCATCGAATACCGTTAAGCCACTATCGTGAAGCTCTTTGATTCGATCGTTTATCGTTAAATAGGATTTCGGAATAACTCGCACAAATTGTGATGAGTATTTCTCCCAGTAAGTTAAAATGCGTTTGCCCAGTCCACTGCTTGTATAATCCACATGCTTTTCAATCATTGAGAAGAGCTCATTCAACTCTTCATTATTTTCAATTGGCTGGATATGAACGAGCTCCGCATTGCACTTGGATAGGAATGTTCCATCTTCGTCAAAGACATACGCTACACCACCAGACATCCCTGCAGCGAAATTGCGTCCGGTTGAGCCAAGAACGACCACTTTTCCACCCGTCATATATTCACAGCCATGATCGCCAACTCCCTCTACCACTACGTTGGCACCACTATTACGGACACAGAAACGCTCTCCAGCGACTCCTTGGATATATGCCTCCCCGGCTGAAGCCCCGTAAAAAGCAACGTTACCGATGATAATATTTTTCTCGGGTGGGAATGTGACCACTGGATCGGGATGAACGATGATTTTCCCGCCAGACAATCCTTTTCCAACAAAGTCATTCGAATCTCCAACGAGTCGAAGCGTTATTCCCCGGGGAATAAATGCACCAAAGCTTTGACCTGCAGATCCTTTTAACGTCAGACGAATGGTATCCTCAGGTAGTCCTTTTTCACCGTATCGTCGCGTGATTTCGCTGCCGAGCATTGTTCCGGTTACCCGGTTAATATTTCGAATAGCGGTTGTAAATTCGATTGGTTGTTGTTTTTCGATGGCATTTCGACAAATCGGTATCAGCTCCTGGAAATCGAGCGTTTTCTCTAAATCATGGTCTTGGTCTACTGTGTGATAGCGACCTACTTTTGCTGGCAGTTTAGGTGAGTAAAGGAGTGCAGACAAGTCGATGTCTTTCGCTTTCCAATGGTCAATCGCTTCGTTTACTTCAAGTGCATCTGTGCGTCCCACCATTTCGTTGATTGTTCTGAAACCAAGTTCAGCCATCAGCTCTCTCGTTTCAGTGGCAACAAAACGCATAAAGTTCGCGACATGTTCAGCATCCCCCGTAAATTTCTTACGCAGTTCAGGATTTTGCGTCGCAATTCCTACTGGACATGTATCCATATGACATACGCGCATCATGACACATCCTAGGACTACAAGTGGAGCGGTCGAGAATCCATACTCTTCTGCTCCGAGAAGTGTGGCCAATACTACATCTCTTCCGGTCATCATTTTCCCGTCTGTTTCCACAACGATTCGATCACGAAGTCCATTTAATAGCAAGGTCTGGTGCGTTTCAGCTAAACCGATTTCCCATGGTAGCCCTGTATGTTTCAGACTCGTACGAGGTGCCGCCCCCGTACCACCATCATATCCACTGATTAATACAAGGTCTGCTCTTCCTTTTGCGACACCAGCAGCAATTGTTCCCACCCCAACAGCGGATACCAATTTAACGCTGATACGTGCTTGTGGATTAGCATTTTTCAAATTATGAATAAGCTCGGCTAAATCCTCAATGGAATAGATATCGTGATGCGGTGGAGGTGAAATGAGTTCAACCCCAGGCGTAGAGCCACGGACTTCTGCAATCCACGGATATACTTTCTTGCCAGGCAAATGCCCACCTTCACCTGGTTTTGCCCCTTGAGCCACTTTGATTTGGATTTCATCGGCATTGACAAGGTAATGGCTCGTCACCCCAAATCGGCCTGATGCCACTTGTTTAATTGCACTTCGTCTGGAATCTCCATTTGAATCAGGTGTGTAACGGTCGATATCTTCCCCGCCTTCACCTGTGTTACTTCTTCCGCCTACGCGGTTCATGGCAATCGCCAATGCTTCATGTGCTTCTTTCGAAATGGATCCATACGACATGGCACCCGTTTTAAATCGTCGACAAATTGTCTCAACGGATTCTACCTCTTCAATCGGCACGGACTGTACTTTCTTAAATTTTAAAAGTCCACGCAATGATTGTAAGTTGGTTGTTTCATCAGTTAACAATTTCGTGTACTTTTTGAACAAGTCGTAGTTATTTGTACGGCAAGCATGTTGAAGCGTGTGGATGGTACTAGGATTGTATTGATGGTCTTCCCCGTTCGCACGGTATTGGAATTCATCACCAGCCTCCAGAGCCTGATTGTTCCCACGATTTTCGCCAAACGCCATTTCATGTCGCATAAGCACTTCTTTTTCAATCATTTGGATGCCGATTCCACCAAGCCGTGAAGATGTTCGTGTGAAATACTTCTCGATGACATCCATGTGAATGCCAACCGCTTCAAAAATTTGAGCACCACGATAACTTTGAATCGTAGAAATCCCCATTTTGGAAAGGACTTTAATGACTCCGTCTGTTACTGAATGAATATAGTTAGCTACTGCCTGGTCAAAGGACTCCATGGCGATTTCACCTTTATCCATCAGGCTTCGTACTGAATCAAATGCTAAATATGGATTGATACCTTCAGCCCCGTAACCGAGTAAGGTAGCAAAATGATGAACTTCTCTCGGTTCTCCTGACTCTATTAAAATACTAATTTTTGTACGCGTACCTTGGCGAATGAGATGATGATGCAACCCCGATACCGCGAGTAGTGCCGGAATGGCTGCATATTTTTCCGACGTGCCACGATCGGATAGAATCAACAACGTATGTCCTGCTTGAACTGCCTGGTCAGCTTTAACAAACAATGCGTCGAGTGCTTTTTCTAAATTGCATTCGTTACTTTCGCTTGATGTTGCGTCAAACAGCGTCGAGAATGTAATGGATTTAAAGCCTTCCATTTGTTGCGTTCTTAGTTTTTGGAGTTGTTGATTTGTCAGGACCGGTGTTTTCAAACGAATATGCCTACAGCTCTCTGGACCTGGTTTTACCAAGTTCCCTTCAGCACCTATCGTGGTATCGACCATCGTCACGATTTTTTCGCGAATGGCATCTATGGGTGGATTTGTTACTTGAGCAAAGAGCTGCTTAAAGTAGTTATAGAGTAATTGTGGTTTTTTCGATAAAACGGCTAGTGGGGAATCATAGCCCATGGAACCGACTGGATCTTTGCCTTCCATTACGAGGGGCTTAATGATTTTATTGAGTTCTTCTCTTGTATAGCCAAATACAAGCTGTTGTTTTAACAGTTCTTCTCCCATGTACACGGGTGGTTGTTCCACTGCTTCAGGTAAATCCTCTAAATCTTTCATATTTTTCAGCCACTCTTTATATGGCTGTTCAGAAGCAATTTGTAGTTTAATTTCTTCATCCGGAATGATTGTTCCTTTTTCCAAATCAACCAAAAGAATTTTACCAGGTGCAAGTCTTCCCTTGTATTCGATATCATCGGCGAAAATATCCAATGCGCCAACTTCGGAGCCCAGGACAATCATGCCACCCTTAGTTACATAATAACGGGCAGGTCTCAGTCCATTTCGATCAAGACACGCACAGATTTGGTTGCCATCTGTAAATACCAGTGCAGCCGGGCCATCCCAAGGTTCCATCAATGTACTGTGGTATTCGTAAAAATCACGTTTTTCTTCTTTGATGGTCTGATCATTCGACCAAGGTTCTGGCACCATCATCATAGCTGTATGGGCCAAGGAACGTCCTGATAGATGTAAAAATTCAAAGCAATTATCAAACATCGACGAATCACTGCCGTCAGCATCGATGACAGGTAATACTTTTAACAAATCTTCCTGACTGAAAAACTTCGATTCGCATAGTTGCTCACGTGCTCGCATCCAGTTGACATTGCCTCTTAATGTATTAAATTCACCATTGTGGATGGTATATCGATTCGGGTGAGATCTCTTCCAGCTCGGGAAGGTATTTGTACTAAAGCGGGAATGAACAAGTGCTAAAGCGGATTTAAATTCCGGATGATTTAAGTCGATGTAAAACGAATCAAGTTGTTCGGGGATCAGCATGCCTTTGTAGACTATAGTGCGCGTCGATAAACTACAAATGTAAACATCCTCAAAGCCCTTCACACTTGCTAACTCTTTTTCAATTCGTTTGCGAATCACATAAAGCTTTCGTTCAAAATCCATTTGATCTTTAATATCTTCAGATACTTGAATAAATAATTGCCTAATGGCAGGTTTGGTTTTTGTCGCTACTTTCCCTACAAATGAGTCGTTGATTGGAACAGGGCGCCATCCCAGAAACAGTTGACCTTCTTCAGCAATAATCTGCTCAAAAACTTCTTTGCTTTTCATGCGCAAATCGTGCTCTTTAGGTAAATAAACCATGCCAACACCATATTCGCCTTCTCTAGGCAACACGATGTTCTCCTTCTCACATTGTTTTTTAAAAAAACGATGGGGAATCTGCGTTAATATCCCAGCTCCGTCTCCTGTACTCGTGTCAGCGGATTGCCCACCGCGATGCTCCATATTGCAAAGCATGTTGATGGCATTCTGTACGATACCATGTGTCTTTCTACCGTTGATATTGGCAAGCATCCCAATCCCGCAAGCTTCGTGCTCTTGCTCAGGATTGTATAAACCTTGAGGTGCGGGATATCCAAACTTCGTCATGATAACATCTCCTTTCTATTAATCTGCTGAAAGATGTTCACTCTTTTCATGAAGGGGTTCTTCACTGTATGCACACTTTCAATTTTGGAAAGTATATCACAAAACTACATTAACACACAATTCGAATAATATTATTTATTCATTTTCTTCGATAAATATAAATGAAAACGCTGTCATTTTCTGTTCATTTTTTTATTATATGCACCATAAATGCATACATACTCGCGTTTTTCATTATCTAATGTTCTATTGTATTTTTTCTTCTAAACAGTCTTATTCATCTTCAACAACTCGATTTATGAATTAGGAGTTTAGATAGGAGAAGTTGGGTAAACTATACATATGTAAATTTCTAAGGGAGGTTAATCATGAAAACGAAAGCTAAATTTCTAGCCATGCCACTGGCAGCTGCATTATTATTAGGTGCTTGCGGTGAGGATGATAAAGCGGATGAAATTGAAGTCGAGGACCCGATGTTAGAAGACAACGGGGAAAACGATATAGGTGGATGACTTAGTCATCTAAACGAAGAGATTGAGATCTCTTCGTTTTTTTGTTATTTAAACAAATAAGCATTCCCTTAAAAAAATCCCAAGAAATTTTTGATCTAAAAAAGAGGTTAAAAAAACCGCAGGCACGAATGCCAACGGTTTCATAAATAGGTTTGTTGCCACAATAGCGGTTCGCTTTCCCAGTTCAATGAATAAATGTCCAATCTGTCCTGGGGATTTAGCCAAATAAAAGTGAAACACAGTCAGGCTCTTTTATTATGAAGGAATAATAATTGAAAAACATGTTCCCTTCCCTTTTTCACTTTTTATTTCTATATCCCCGTTTAATTCTTTAATAATTCCATATGCAATCATAGTGCCGAGCCCAGTCCCCTCCTCTTTTAATGAATAAAACGGCATGGCGATTCGCTTTATCTCCTCAGGAGACATTCCAATACCTGAATCGATAATCTCAATTACAATACTATTCTTTCTCTTTTTTACATTAATTCGTAGCATCCCGCCATTTGCCATGGCTTCAATCCCGTTTTTTATTATGTTAATTAAACACTGTTTAATTTTATCGGCATTTGCATTTATAGAAAGTGAATCATTAATACTGCTTTTGATTTCAATATTATGTAAGCTTGCTAGCGGTGAAATATTATTTATTACTTGATTGACAATTAGCCTAATATTTAACGAGTCTTTTATAACATTATTTTGTGGTTTTCCTAATGATAAATAATCGTCAATAATGAGCTGTGCCTTTTCTAACTCCTGCTGAATGACTTGTAAATACTCATCCTTATGTGTTTCCGAGATTTCATTTTTATGAACCAACTGTGTAAATCCAGATATAGTTGTTAGTGGATTTCGAATCTCGTGAGCAAAAGAGGCGGCCAATTCACTTATTACATAAAATTTTTCTGCCCTTTGAATTTTTTCTTTCATTTTATACTTTTCAATCATTCCTTCAATTAAATAAATAGAAAATAATCCCGTAAGGATATTGATTACTATATAACTGCATAAAAATTGCATACGAACATAGCCGGCCGTTCCATCTATTTTTATTTCGGTCATTATAGCAAAAACAGAAAAAGTAATAGTGCTAATAAGAATTAGCAGTGTGCCGAAGAATTTTCTCCTTTTCTCTAACTTTGCCGGTTCAACAAAATAAACTATTACAATAATAGAAACGAACAAAATAACCATAATAATAAATGATGGGAAAAAGCCGTTTCCTCCTAAGTAAAAACGGTAAGAAAGATATACAAAGGTGACAAAAATAAAGCTTCTTAAACCTCCATATAGAAAAGCTAAAAGGATAGGAATAAGCCGTAAATCATAAATATATCCCAAATGAAAACTAAAGGGGAACGTTATACAAAGAACAGTAGAAATTGATGAAAGAAAGGAAATCAATACCTTATTACGTACTTTATTACTATCTTTATCTAACCAAAATATTTGATAGCAAAAAATACAAAGGATAATAATGAATGCATTTAATAACAGTGTATGTATCCACATGCTCTATCCCCTTCTTTCCATTAAAATAAATGTCTATTAAGTATAATTAACAAAATATTATTATGATTATACATGATTTTACCCAGATGAAAAGTATGAATATTGCGAAATTTATATTAATTTTTTTAAAAAAATTATGAAAGGAGGAAATAAATAAATTCGTTAAGTAGGGGGACAGTTTAGTTCATGGGATCATCGTCCCACGCACCCGTACGTCCTACCCTGGCTACTGATATCTTAAATCCTATAAAAATAAGGTCAACCAGTAAAAACTAGTTGACCTTATAATACGAACGCACCCGTTAGCATAATAAGTTATTTATTAAATTCTTCTAATTCCTTTTCTATTTCTTCGTTAGAATACTCATACTCAGCTTCATTTTCCTTATTTCTACCACCAGAAAAAAACAATGCAAGACCTATTACAAAAACAATTATAACTAAAACTACAGTCATAGTAGGCGGATCTCCACCATCTGTCCTAGAATTTTGTGAAATAATGGCACCCGCAAGCAATGACAAACTAATTATTAAAATACCGAATAACCTATTAAATACATTTATCATTTGACTCACTTTATCCCTCCACTATTTAATTCTATTCTGCTTTGTAAAATGGCTGTGTAGGCTAAATCTCGGTTACGATGGGCTCTTTATAGCGACCACTCGCCGTAGGCTCTGATTTTGACTCTGGTCATGATAAAAAATTGCCGTACAGTATGCAACACCACGGTCGTTGAACTGACCTTCCGCATCGGTTGGATTGATTTGTTGCCAAAACAAATCATCCAATTTTCGTATGGGAAGACAGTTGGATTATATGTTATTTATACCGCTTCATAATGACCAGTTGTGTGCATGTGCACTTCTTCATATGTAGGGTTCTCAACGAGGCCACCTGTGTAACCTGAGACCACATCAAGAATACCCGTCTGCTCATCAAATGGCGACACCATGCACCAGAAACACCCGCCCGCAAACGTAGCGAGTTTCGTATGTTAGTCTCTATTTGTTTAATGGGGCACGTAATGATTGTTCCCAAATCGCCGGGTAATCCAAGTCTACGATCGGTTCGTCCTTAATTAGACGATTGCGAATACCAACTACGAGCTCATTTACACGTTCATTGTTTGCTAGGTCGACCTTCTTGTGGAAAACTCCATACAATGTATAGTCGCGCATCTTCAAGAATAAAGGCAAACGCTCAATCCATTCTAGCGGTATGGCTCTTACATTCAAATAACCTTTCAGGAAATGGGTCAATACTTCAGTGCCAAAAGCTGAGCGTGTTTCAAGCGATTCTTCTCCGTACTTCCACCACGTTGTGTAATAGACCGGTATGGCAATATCGCTCACAAAATAAAAATACATCGCATCATCGAAATCAAATACGTGAATGTCGCCGTCATGGTAGAAGAAGTTGCCAGGATGTATGTCCGAGTGAATCAAACCAAATGTTTCCTTTGTTTGTGGCAATTGTTGAATCTCCGCGACAAGATTACGATTGCCTTCAACAATTGCTTGATCTTTTACGGGATCAATATATTTGTCGAGCTCAATTAAATCATCCTGTTCCCAACTTAAACGCTCTGTCCCCGACGCTTCATAATCTTCGGTGACTAAGTGCATTTTCGCTGTAATAGCTCCCCATTTTTCAAAAAGTTCCGGCCCAAATTGAGGATCCTTCATTTTAACTGGAGTTCCAGGTGCCTTATCAAACAAGCAGACATAGAAATAAGAATCACCAACCGATAATTCTTCGACGAGTTCACCTTTTACAGACTTATGTACAAGTGACACGTTGATTCCGTGCCCGTTTAGAAAGTTAATCCACGTCAGTTCGCCTTCTACTTCCGATTTTGAACGATGCGAGGAGTGTGTCAGCCTTAATATAAATGGTTTGCCATCCCGTTTTACTTCATATACATAATTCTCGAAATCCCCTAGCCTCTTGGCGTCCGTTGCATCCGCTCCGTATCGTGTTGCCGCATCCTCCAAAACCTCTTTTGTAAAAAGATTTTCCACCCATTGTTCCATAATTATTCCCCCGTTAATCTTTATTTATTGTTGTATGAACTATCACAATTGCCATTCATGAACTTTCAGGATACATGTTTTGCAAAAATGTGATGGATTGATGGATCAACTCTTTCATTACATCCACGTCAATATCGTCTAGTTTGTTAATATACACGCAGGCTTTTCCTGACGTGTGTTTGCCAAACTTTTCGAGCAGCTGCTCACGTTCGGTATCACCCGTCGCAAAGTACAAGCTGATTTTCGCTTTGCGTGGTGAAAATCCTACGAGAGGGGCATCACCTCCATGTCCTGTCGGATATTTATAATGGTATCTACCGAATCCAATTATGCTCGGTCCCCACAGTTTCGCCTCATAGCCTGAAGTTTCTTTGAAGATGTCGAGCAATTTGTATGCATCTTCCCGCTTTTTCGGATGATCCACTCCTTCAATGAACTCAATTACACTGCGATCAGTTTCCTTCGTTTTCAATTCATATGTCATCTATGTTTGTCCTTCCTTTTCACTAAAAACATGTGTCGTCAAATCTGGTTATGTACTTCCTTTTCGATTTTACAAGTATGAAATCCTTTATTTTTGAAACATACCTTTTAGGAATCTGACAAAAGATTTCTTCTTATAGTATTTTCACGAAAACCTTTGCTACTAGAATTTCAAATGCTCTGAAGTTGAATATGGGTTATACTTTTTAATATCAAAGTGTTGAATCTTTTCTGGGATTCATCGAATTCGGCAAAGGAAGGATGATGTTGAAATGGAAGATAAAAAAAATCCGAACGACAAAGGATTAAGATTACTGTTAATTGGGCCGAACATTCTTATGTGGGTGTTATTTTTAGGACTGTTATTGTGGTTTGGACTACATTTGGAAGAAATCAAAGAAAACAATCGCTTAATTGTTTATTTAATTTTGCTTGGCGCACTGTTATTCGTTTCGATATTTGGTGCCTTTCGTAATTGGCTTTGGATTAAAGAAGGCAAAATGTAAGGTTTTCTGTATCAAACGATTGAAAACATCAAATCCCTCCAATCATTTACTGATTGGAGGGATTTTTTGTGCTTATTTTGCCTGAATGTTTAAAAACGCTCTTACTACTTTTGCATAGTCTTGAGGCTCTTCAACTCCTGGCATATGAGAGCTGTTTTCGAATACATGAAACTCGGAATCTGGAACTAAGCTCGAATAGTATTCTGTTGTATTCGGTGTTGCTTCATCATAGCGTCCACACGTAAAGAGGCTTGGTATGTCGATTTCATGCAATCTATCGGTGACATCAAAGCTTTTTAATGTTCCTGTCACGGTAAATTCTGACGCACCCCACATGTAGCCATAGATTTGATGATTGCCTTTCGACATATTTGCCAGAAGTTCTTCAGGCCAAGGCAACAATCTGCAGACATGTCGTTCATAAAATTGAATCATCGCTTGATGATACTCTGCTGAATCAGTTGTATTCTCCCGTTCGCTTCTTTCGATGATATCCTGTGATTCTTGAGGTAACTGTTTCAAGTATTCGCGCTGGTCGCGTTCCCACATGCTTGAATTAAGACACGGGCTAGAGAAAATAACACTTTTTACGCCTTTCGGTTGTTCAAGAAGGTATGCAGCGGCAAGCATAGTTCCCCATGAATGTCCGAGAATATGCACTTCATCCAATCCAAGAGCTTCTCTCACTTGAGCTAATTCTTCCACATAGCGTTCAACCGTCCATAATGAAAGATCTTCCGGACGATCTGAATTCCCACATCCCAATTGATCATAATGAATGACCGGTCTGTCGTCACCCAGTTCCCTAAGAGGATCAGATTCCCGGCTCATTCCGCCTGGTCCCCCATGTAAAACCAGCAGTGGAACTCCAGGTCCATCCCCTGTCTTTCGATAATAAACATTTCCTCCTGTAACAGGAACGAATCCTTCTGAGAGATGCTTCATGTGATAACCCCTTTTGTATTTGTTTCTGTAAAGTTACTACTATTTTTAGTATAGAACAATAGCTGCAAACGTTTTATAAGGTCTTCATGAAAAATTAACCATCAACAGTAATACACCGAGACCCGCAACCCATAGCATTGGAATCGAATTGATGATAATGGCGGTTCGTTTTCTCTGTATATGCAGAAGCCAGGAAAAAATGGAACAGAGGATAACGGCTATCGGGTAAAATCCAATCACGAGAACAAATGAAACGTTCCATACGCTAAACCCATTATCAAAACTCATAAACGACAAGCCCCAAATCACGA
This sequence comes from Paenisporosarcina sp. P4_B8, assembly GCF_056402175.1. Lineage (NCBI taxonomy): Bacteria > Bacillati > Bacillota > Bacilli > Caryophanales > Caryophanaceae > Paenisporosarcina > Paenisporosarcina sp. P4_B8. Next base: position 80,948 of record NZ_JBFUHX010000008.1, read on the forward strand.
ACCAAGGAATCAGACACAGCACATAAAAAATCTGACTGCCAATTAAAAACCCCTTCATTCTACTCTCCTTACCTATTTGAAATCTTCACTCAGCTACACATAAATTGGCCAAACGTCTAATTTCTTCACCCATCCTCTGATTGATAGGAAAAACATCTTCTAAATACTTTAATATATGCAACGCTAATTCAGGGACATGGTGATACCCTTGCATCATGTCACCAATCGTCTGTGCAAAACGTGGAAATCTTTTTTCCAAGCGTCTTTCATTGCTAAATACGTCTGGAAAGTACTCTACTTCTGGTTCAATCAAATGCAGCACATTCAGAATATTATCGATTTTTTCTGTTTTCTCAATCGCGCACTCCTCCCATATGAATAAAAAAAGGGTCCAACCACCGTATTTGTGAGGTTGAACCCAATCGTTACATAGCCTTTAGTTTTCTTAACTTGAAATTATCGTTTGTGTTGTCTCTGAAACTTCAGGATGAACAAGGGCATATTTTTCCCAAGCTCTGCTCTTCCATCTAAAATACATAATGATCCCTCGTGTCCATTCATCTGCAGCAATGGCCAACCAAATTCCTGGCAGCCCCATATTCAAATGAAAAACGAAGAGATAGCCTAAAGGCAAACTCATCAACACCATTGAAAAGACTCCTATTAGTACTGGGAATTTAGCATCTCCTGCAGCGCGCAAGGAATTGATGATGACGATATTCATTGTCCGTCCCGTTTCCAGAAGGATACTGAGCAACAGAACAGTGGACGCTATTTTGATGACTTCTGGATTATCCGTAAACAACCCGATCAGCTGATTGCGGAAAATCATAACAAGAATGACCATACATAGCGTAAAGATAAGAGCTGATTTTAAACTCTTCCATAATCGCGAATATGCTTCTTCTTTTTCATTTGCCCCGACCAATCGCCCAACGATGATAGCGGTTCCCATACCAATCGCGATGGCAAATAAGAATGTGAACATGGAAATATTCATCGCATATTGTCTGGCAGCTAAAGCTTCCGCTCCTAGATAAGTCGCATAATACAAGAAGACAATTTGACACGCTTGATACATAACTTGCTCAAACGCTGCCGGAATCCCGATGTGCAGGATTTTGCCAATGTATTCTTTGGACAGGTTAATGTAATAGTGAAATTTCACTCGATATTCCATGACTTGATAGAGTAACCAGAAGAACACAATGAGTGCAAGGAAGCGACTGATGACTGAAGAGATGGCGGCACCTTGAACCCCCATTTCAGGGAATCCGAATTTCCCGAAAATCAGCAAATAGTTACCGATTACGTGAATAATGTTCATGCCCAACGAAACATACATCGTTTGTTTGGTCCACCCGTGTACACGTATAATGGCCGCTAACGAATTAATGATGGCCTGAAGAAAGATTGCGCCTCCTACAATGGACAAATATTGTTCTGCATACGCCAATACCTCGCCTTGTAAATTCATGGCCGACATCATGCTTCGCGCAAACAACAAGTATCCAGCGCTTATTACAAGACCAATCCCAAGATTTAATGTAACGGCTAGCCCGGATATTTTTGATGCTTCGATATACCTCTTGGAACCGAGATATTGTGAAACCACAATCGCAGCACCTGTTCCGACAACTTCGAGTACTAAAATGGCAATGTGTATATATTGATTTGCTGCACCGACTCCCGATACGGCATCATCCGAAAGGGCACTCAGCATGAACGTATCTACAATTCCCATTAACATAAAAAGAAAAATTTCTAAAAAAATAGGCCATGTCAGGCTGAATAATTTCAACTTCTCCATTGGCTTGTTCTCTGCTTTAATGGTTGCCATTTTTTCACCTACTTCCCAAGTAACAATATGTTATCTTATCAATTACTAGGACAAAAAGAAAGACAAGTAACACAGTGGTTACTTGTCTCAGCTATTTTTCAGATAGGTCATTTCTTCAGCAAAGTTGTGTTAGATGAATAGTCCAACGACTGTAGCTGTTAGTACCGATGCCATTGTAGCAACTAACAACATCTTGAGGCCAAACTTGGCTACAACCCCTGATTGTTTTTCATCAATTGCCTGTACTGTTCCGATGATGATTCCAATAGAACTAAAGTTAGCAAATGAGATTAAGAATGCTGATACAACGCCTACAGTTTTTGCAGACAAGTTAGGGATCATTTCTTGGAAGCCCAACATGGCAACAAACTCATTAGAGATGATTTTTGTTCCCATTACCCCGCCTGCTTGTACCATTTCATTAGCTGGTACACCCATTAACCAAGCTACAGGTGATAATACAAACCCCATAATTGTAGTCAAGTCTATACCAATAGTTGATGTAAGAACAAAGTTAACCATTGCAATAAGAGAGATGTATGCAATAAGCATAGCTCCTACAATTCCTGCAACTTTCATCCCATCGATGGCACCATTGCCAATTGCCTCGAATAGAGACTTATCATTAATCATATCTTTAACTCTTATTTCTTCACCTTCAACTGATTGAGCCGGAGCCACCATAGAGGCAAGTAGTAAACCTGACATTATATTAAGAGGTAGAGCTACCAGTACGTATTCAGAAGGTATCATCGTCATATAAGCTCCTACAATGGATGCTGATACACTTGTCAGAGATGCTGTAGTAGCAATAAATAATCTGTTCTTATTCATTTTAGGAATATGGTTCTTTACTGCGATTAAAGCTCCTGTATCTCCAAAGATTGAAGAGGCTACAGTAGAGAAAGATTCAATTACAGGAAGACCTGTTAATTTAGAAACTGCTCCTCCAAGATACTTGATCATAAGAGGTAAAATTCTGATGTATGTCAATACACTTAGCAACGTGGATGTAAATACAATCAGCAATAAAACCGAGATAAAGAATACTGGTCTGTCATTCTCAAACACAAAGCCACCAAAGACAAAAGCGATCCCTTCATTACCAAATACCATCAACTTAGCGAAAAAGTCAGTAACTGCTTTTACTACCTGTCCACCAATTGCTGTATTAAGCATGGCATAAGCTGTAACAAGCTGAGCTACAAACAAGATTACTACTGCTCTATAGTTGATGTTTTTCTTATCATTCGACATTAAGAACGCCGCTCCAAGTAATACAATAACTGATAAGATTGCTGTTAATATTCCTGTCATGTTGATTACTCCCCATTTCATCAGTTTATTATTTTACATCCTCTGATTTGTTAAACAATGTGTGTCATTATTCAAAAACTGCAAATCCAATGTAGATTATCCATGTCACCACGGAATTTTCAATTCCTATGATATCCCTTAAAATTTAGCTTTTCCCATACTTTTAACTAAATACATTGATAAATGAAATCGTTTTCTTAAAACGGTACACGATTGGAAAAGCACAATTTTTTTAAAAAAAATTAAGTGTTGGTACAGAGCATTTTACACACTCGTTAGGATTACGACGAATCGCTGAATAGAGTTATGTTTAACATAATCAAGAGGTTTTATATACGTGCTCCAAAAACCAAAGCTACGGACGATTATAAAAAATTGACAACAAAAAAAGCATCTCTAGAGAGACACTTAAACAATATACTATATCAAATTGGATTCTCTTTAATTTTGAAAACTTATACTTAACTGATTTTAATTGCCGTTTCAATTAGGAATTGGACATAATGACAACAACCGAGCAGAAAGAACAGGTGCCAGAACACTGTTTCTCTTTGATAACCCAATGCTTCATCTTTCAACTTTGATTGTTGTCATTTTTCCATATATTTCTTAGGTTAACAAGATTTTATTTTAAAATTACTCGGTTTTTTTATGATTTTAATCATTTAACAATCAAGCTTTCTTCCTTAACGATCGAGCAATCGAAGAAGGCACAACCAATTATTTTCAGTATATGATCCTCATCCAGAACTCAGAGGAAGCAACTCCTTATTAGGCGTTCGAACGATTTCGCATAACTCCCCATACTTTGTCATAACGTGGAGATATGGGGGGAATAAAATTACAAAGGTACAGAAAACTGCAGATGTCGTAAAGAAAGGAATCGGTTTTGGAACTTGCCTTTCGATGGTTATCTCGTACACGGCTTATAAGTCTATTGGTTGGGCCATTGTACACGGGTTTTTTAGTTGGTTTTATGTCCTTTATTATTTTATAAAGAATTCAACAGATTTATTTTAAAAAACAAAAGACAGACTTCTGCAAACGAAGTCTGTCTTTTGTTTTTCGAGTTTCACTTACACGTACCACTGATTAAAATCCTTGTTCTTTTGCCTTGAACACCGCTTTATGCCTTCCCGTAACTTCTAATTTTGAATAAATATTTGAAATATAATTTTTCACTGTTCCTTCCGTCAATGTCCACCAGAATATACTACTTATGGTGATAATTCATTCGTGATGAAGAAAATTCGACACTAATCCATAATGCAAACGCGGTTAGACTTTCAAAGTGAATTTAGGCAACTTTTTAAGGCCGTAATATACAAGGATTGTTTCTGAATCCTGTATATTACGGCCTTTTTAATTTATTTATATGATGATTTCGTATACATAGGACATAAACAAATATTCTCTAGACCATGAATCTGTAGCAATAGATGCTTACTGTGTGTCTTCCCATTTTGCGACTTCTTCCCGAACGATCGGTGCCACTTCCGTTCCTAACAGTTCAATGGCCTTCATCACATCAGCATGAGGCATCGTCCCAACGGGTACATGTAGCATAAAGCGTGTAATCCCTACATTTTTACGCAGGTGTATGATCTTTTGGGCAACGGTTTCCGAATCCCCTACATACAATGCCCCTTTAAAACTCCGAGCTGCATCGAATGCCGCACGGTCGTAATGACCCCAGCCTCTCTCCCGTCCAAGGACGTTCATGACTTGCTGAGTCGGTGGGAAAAATTTATCTGCTGCCGTCTCATTATCCTCTGCAATAAACCCGTGTGAATGGGAGGCAATCGGTAATTTTGATACGTCATGACCTGCCTTAGCCGCTGCTTGTTTATAGAGCTGAACAAGTGGGGCAAACTGCACGGGGCGTCCTCCTATTATTGCCAAAACCAGTGGCAGTCCCAAAAGTCCTGCGCGGACGACCGATTCACTATTACCCCCGCTACCAATCCATATAGGCAAAGGATCTTGAACAGGACGCGGATATATACCAACATTATCAATGGCTGGACGATGCTTTCCAGACCATGACACGATTTCGGACTTCTGTAATTTCAGCAGCAAGTCCAACTTTTCTTCAAACAGTTCGTTATAGTCCTCTAAATCATAGCCAAACAGCGGAAAGGATTCGATAAAAGAACCCCGTCCAGCCATAATTTCCGCACGCCCATTCGAGATACCATCAAGTGTAGCAAAGTCCTGGAATACCCGGACTGGATCTGCAGATGAAAGCACAGTGACCGCACTCGTCAATCGGATTCTCTTTGTCTGTGATGCTGCAGCTGCCAACACAATTGCTGGCGAAGAGGCCGCAAAATCATGACGATGATGCTCCCCAACCCCAAATACATCCAATCCAACTTGATCGGCAAACACAATTTCCTCCACGACTTCACGCAACCGTTGTGCGTGGCTGATTACTTTACCGGTTTTAACATCAGGTGTTGTTTCTACAAACGTGCTGATTCCTATCTCCATTAACAAGACCCCCTATATAATTCACCGTTTTCTGAAATGAATAAATTTTATATTTTCTTTAATATACTTCATTTTCGAGATATTTTCCTTTCGAAGGATTTCTTTCAAGCAAATTGAAAATCGCACGTTTATTTAAGAATTTTCATGGGCAACTGCTAATTAAGGTTTTGAAGATTTTAATTTTTCCCATTGCATAACACCCGTTTTACAGCATCCTTAATTCCATCAAATCCTGTCATAATGGGCTCCATTTTCAAAATTCCGTTTAAACCTATCGTTTTTTGGCTTCCTTTTTCACGGTTTATTTGTTCTGTGGCGAGTACAAAGAATTCCCATTGATCCAAATCTAATGGATTTACGAGTTGACGATCCTGTTCGTTCAATAAGCAAAAAACATATACATCTGCTGTTCGCTTAATCTCGGTCGCATACGTATTCGTACTAGCTTCCCACGTCAATGTAGGTCGAATATTGTATTGAATTATTGAATTCTTTGATTGCTGCCATGATTGCAGGTAAGCTGCAGATTTTACTTCAATTTTGATACCATCAGCTGTTAAAAGGTCGTAGGCATCCCATTCGACTCTCGTTTCATTAATGGCATTTACAGCTTTTGAAACAATAAATTCTGCTAGGATTCCTCGAAGAGAATTATTTAAGATGTCCGATTGATTCCATTTCCAAAAATCTAATAATCGAATATCCGTTTCAGTATTTTGTAATATAAAGCGTTCCTCCCCAGTCTTTTTCATATTTATTCATCCCCATTCTTATGGCTTATTAAGATTGAACTGAATAGTTGAATTTTGCTTTTCACCTCGTATGCTTGCATCTATATCCCGTTACCCAGTATTGTCTGAATGAGAATTGTTACTATTTCTTTTTCCCGTTCTCCACTCAGAAAAACCACGTGTATACCGCCCTATACATCAACAGAACACTGATATATAGTAAAATCAGGTGATGATATGAAAACAAACATATACTTAAACAATGAAAAATTTATTGCAGGAATGACCATGAAAGATGAAGTCGAATTGGAGCACAACAATATGGCTCTTCATGCCTGTGAAACCACGGCCGACATAGTGGAAAACCGCAAGAAATTAGCTGCTTACTTGCAATGCGAACTGGATACTTTCGTGTGTGCGAATCAGACACATAGTGCGAATTTCCATCGTGTAACGCTTGATGATAAAGGACGCGGCGCGAATCAGGTTGATACAGCCATTGCGGATACAGATGCCCTGTATACGTATGAGCCTAATATCTTGCTAAGCAGCTTCACAGCTGATTGTGTTCCTGTGATTTTTTACAATGAAGTGACTGGCCTGATAGGCGTTATTCATTCCGGCTGGCAAGGTACCGTCAAAGAAATCTCATTAAAACTTTTTGAGCATTTAAATCAAGTTGAACGTTGTAACCCAAGTGATTTACATGTCCATATTGGTGCAGCGCTGAGCCAAGAAAAATTTGAAGTTGATGAAAATGTGTATGTAAAATTCAAAGACCTTGGCTACGCCGATGATTTTATGTATTACAATGATCAAACCCACAAGTATCACATTGACAATCAATCAACCGTGAAAAAGCAATGTGAATTAGCAGGCATCCCATCAGAGCAAATTACGATTGACCGTACGTGCACGTTTGTTAGTCCGGATGGCTTCTCTTATCGCCAAGACAAACAAAGCGGAAGGCATTTGAGTTTTATTATGAAAAAAGGGAATGACCCGGAATAATTTTAAAAGCACATCAACATTAAAAAGTTGATGTGCTTTCTTATTGTTACAGCTCGACCTTGGTTAATGCTCCTATTTCAATGGAAATTCATCTTTTTTGACAGTCCTTTAATTCCCATTTTTCAAAATGGAATCTAAATACATTTCACACACCTACAAGTGTACGCATAGCATAGGAGATAATTTCATAACGATGGAGGTACAAATTTGGTCAATTTTTTATCTTTCCAGGGAACGGTCACGGAAATCAGTGATTTCATGATAGGAGCAAATGGTGAAGGAGAAGGTTGCTATACGTTGATGTCAGTAGATAATGGTGCTGGAGCTTCAGTAAATTTCGTGGTATCGCCGACCACTTATTTTGTTAACCAGGAGATGGTCGCTGTGGGAGACCGGGTAACCGGGTACTATGATGGAAATGCCCCTGTTCCTCTCATTTATCCACCGCAATACCGGGCACTTATCATCGTGAAAGATAATCCTTATCAAGATGTGAAAGTCGATTACTTCAATAGCCAATTGGAAAGTCAGGATGGACAATTAAAATTAAATCTCTCTCCTTATACTCCGATTGTATCTAGGAATGGGCAACCATTCACACGGAATATTACGAATCGAGACCTGATTGTCATCTATGGTCCAACTACGAGAAGCATTCCGGCACAGACCACGCCATATGGAATTATTGTTTGGTGTTGAATTTAAAGGAATCCGCATGGAACTTACGATTTTTATTTATTCGTTCATGGTAGGGTTCATCGAAATAATGTAAGAGACAAAAAAGACGGGAGATTTTTTCTTCCGTTTATTTTTTTTATGCCGGTAGCACCTTAATCTGACCCCTACATTTTGCTATAAACTGATACTTTTAAATAGTCCAGCCCTTTGCTACTGTTATCAGTGAATTCAAAAAAACGCAAAGAAGGGTTAAACTATGCAAAATACACAAAGTTATTCAAGCTCAATCTCACGCACTCGCACATTTGATTTAATTTTAACGTCTATGTTAATTGCACTTGTATTCGTTGCTACACTCTTATTAAATATCAAACTACCTATTACGGCGAATGGCGGTTTAGTTCATCTTGGAACAGCTATGCTCTTCATTGCCTCCATTTTATTTGGTCCTAAAAAAGCAGCCATCGCTGGTGCTGTTGGGATGGGGTTATTCGACATAGTCTCTAATTGGACATTGTGGGCACCCTTCACCATTGTGGCTCGCGGCTTACAAGGATATATAGTTGGAAAAATTGCTTGGTCGAACGGTCGCAATGGTAGCAGTGTTGCTTTCAATCTACTCGCTACTATTGTTTCTATTCCTGTGATGTTAGCGGTTTATTACCTTTGTGAAGGGGTTCTATATGGTAACTGGATTGCACCTGTGGCCTCTATTCCTGGAAACATCGTTCAAAATGTTGTCGGGATCATTGTAGCCATTCCTGTAGCTATTGCACTGAAAAAGGTTCCTTTTTTTAAGTAGTACTATTGTTAAACACCATATAACAATTTTTATATAACCTAAAAAGGGGAAGGCTTTGTTATTAAGCCTTCCCCTTTACTATTGTTTTTTAGAAAGTGAATTATCGGTTAGTCACTTGATCATCTTTTTGAGTATCTATTGGAACACGCTTGCCGATTCGAAAAGCGTAAAAACTAATGACAACAAGACATAAGAACACAATACCTGCAATAAGCGACATCCGTGTGTCCTCATTAAACCACATGCCAACTAAAACTATAATTAAAAAGGCGATGGTAATGTAGTTTGTCACCGGTGCAAAAGGCATTTTGAATGGATGATTATCCATTTCAGCCCCTTTTCTTTTTCGGAATTGAATTTGACTAATTAGAATGACAAACCACGGAATCATACCAGGCAGTACACTTGCACTGTATACATACACAAATAAATTTTCTGGTGCAATGTAACTTAGCACAACGCCAACTATTAAACCAAGCATTACACCAAGCAAACTAAATATAGGCACTCCATTACGAGATAGTTTTGTAAAGAACTTTGGTGCTTGTCCATTTATCCCTAATGTATAAAGCATACGTCCTGCACTATAAATACCACTGTTACAGCCTGACAACGCCGCTGTGATGACGACAAAGTTAATAAGTCCGGCGGCGGCTGTAATACCCACTTTCGCAAAAGTTGCTACAAATGGGCTACCAATCGAACTCAGCTGATCCCAAGGATAAACTGTTACTATAACAAAAATCGCACCAATGTAGAAAATTAAAATACGCCAAATAAGACTTTGAATGGCTTTCGTTAATGTTTTTTGCGGATCTTTCGCTTCACCAGCTGTAATCCCAATTAGTTCGACACCTTGATAAGCCCCAATAACTAGTGATAGCGCAAAGAAGAAGCCTGTCCAGCCACCTGTAAAGAAGCCGCCATGTTCCCAAAGGTTAGATAATCCGATTGCATTTCCTCCATTACCAAATCCGAAGAAAATAAGGCCAAACCCAGCAATAATCATCAATACAATTGTAACGATTTTAATCATCGCAAACCAAAATTCAAATTCACCAAATACTTTAACAGAAACTAAGTTAGCTGCACCCAGAATCACTATTGCGATAAGACCTGGTATCCAAGCAGGCAGGTCTGGGAACCAGTACTTCATGTATGCCCCAACAGCTATAATTTCTGACATCCCAACAATTACCCACTGGAACCAGTTACTCCATGCCGTCATATACCCCGCTAAGGGATGAATGTACTTATGGCCAAATGTCGCATATGAACCTGTACTTGGCTCTAAATATAACATTTCTCCCATTGCACGCATTATGAAAAAGATAAAAATCCCTGTTATTGCATAAGCAAGCATTACAGACGGACCCGTCCATTTAATTGTGCTGGCTGAACCCATAAATAAACCAACACCAATTGTACCTCCCAAAGCAATCATCTGAATATGACGCGCTTCCAAGCCTCTCTTTAATTCTTTGTTTGCCATTCAATTTCCTCCTCTTAGACTATAAAATTGCTTCAATTAACAGCAAGCTACTAATATCTCTATTCGGTATTAAAAATGATGAAGGGAGCGTCACTTTCAATATATTTTAAAAGTAATTTACTTGTCTTATAATAATAAATTATCCGACAGAATACAAATGTATTTTTCAGGAAAACACTGGTATAATCAGTATCTTTCGACTATATATAAAACAGTAACTATGTTAGAAACAAAATAATTTTTATTTCAAAATAGTAATAATATTATACAGATTCTTTCTATTGTATTCTTTCCCTCGATAAATATCTTTTCTTTATTGGATAAAAAATCAAACTTAAAAAATATATTGAATTTCACTTTCAGTAAACAGACATAGCTCCAGAGTTGTCGGAATCATTGTAGTTATTTTAGCTAAAATAAAAAAGGGGAAGGCTTATTATATCAAGCCTTCCCCTTTTTTATTGTTTTTAAATGCTATGTTAAAGAAAGTATGAAAATTCCATATCCAAAATTAACTTTAGACTTGTTCTTTTTCACTTAGACCAAGCTTCTCTGCTATTGAAATATTTATTTCGTGCAGAAGCTCTGGATTTTCCATTAGTGACACGCCATAAGAAGGAATCATTTCTTTGATTTTTGGTTCCCATTCTTCCATATGTTGCGGGAAGCATTTTTTAATTACTTCGAGCATAACGTGAACTGCCGTAGAAGCACCGGGAGAAGCCCCTAGTAATGCTGCAATCGAGCCATCAGCAGCACTAACAACTTCCGTACCAAATTGAAGCGTTCCTTTGCCTTCAGAAGTATCTTTGATCACTTGTACACGTTGACCAGCTACAACTAAATCCCAATCCTCGCTCTTGGCGTTCGGGATAAACTCTCGTAACTCATCCATACGCTGTTCTTTCGATAACATAACTTGCTGAATCAGGTATTTTGTCAATGACATCTCTTTTGCGCCTGCAGCCAACATGGTTAAGATATTATTCGGTTTTACAGAGGTCACTAGATCCAAATTTGAACCGGTTTTTAAGAACTTAGGTGAGAAGCCGGCAAATGGTCCAAATAGCAACGATTTTTTATTGTCAATAAATCGTGTATCAAGATGCGGAACAGACATTGGTGGAGCACCAACTTTAGCTTTTCCGTATACTTTTGCATGATTTTGAGCAATAACTTCTGGATTATTACACACCATGAAGATTCCGCTTACTGGGAATCCTCCAATTTGTCTTCCTTCAGGAATGCCGGATTTTTGCAGTAAATGCACGCTTCCGCCTCCGCCTCCGATAAAGACGAATTTTGCAGTATGGTGTTCCACGATACCGCTGTAGACATTACTCACTTTTAATTCCCATGAACCATCGCCATTCTGGTACAAATTATCAACATTGTGGTTATATTTGATACGGACGTTCTTATTCTGCAAGTGGTCAAACAACATGCGCGTTAAAGCACCAAAGTTAACATCCGTTCCAGAGTCGATTTTTGTTGCCGCTATGACTTCATCCGAAGGACGATCTTGCATAATGAGCGGAATCCATTCCATCAGTTTTGCTGGGTCATCAGAAAATTCCATTCCTTGGAACAGCGGATTTTTTGATAGCGCTTCAAAACGTTTCTTTAAGAACGCCACATTTTGTTCCCCTTGTACCATACTCATATGAGGCAATGGCATGATAAAGTCTTCTGGATTATTTATCAACCCGTTTTTTACAAGATGTGACCAAAACTGCGTGGACAGCCGAAACTGTTCATTTATTTTAATCGCTTTGCTAATATCAATAGATCCGTCTGGTTTTTCAGTTGTATAGTTAAGCTCACACAGGGCCGCATGACCTGTTCCTGCATTATTCCATTCGTTCGAGCTTTCCTCTCCTGCATTGTCGAGCTTCTCAATCACTGTAATTTTCAATTCCGGCGCTAATTCTTTCAAAAGTGTCCCTAAAGTGGCACTCATGACTCCGGCACCAATTAAGATAACGTCTGTATTAGTTTCTCTCATGTTCATTTTTACCATCCTTAGTCCCTAAAATTGCAGAAAGGATCTAGGCGCTCTTGCTTAGAAAGCATAATAAGCCAAGGCGCGACCTAGTCACACACCTTTTCTGTTTAAAATATATCCATATTATAGTGTAATACAATTATTTAAACATTAATATATATTTACTATTACCTAATAATTATAAGCTAAATAAAAGCAGGTTAACAGTGAGAAGTCCTTCCATAAGGCTATGGAACATCCTAGTGTGTGCTGCACTGAAAAAATTCTATTTTATATAGTTAATTATAGTGATTTACAGCGATTTAAATCTTTTCATTCTATATGACACAAAAAAGGGAGAATGCTTCGTATAACAAGCATTCTCCTTCTTTTTTGATTTAACTTCAAGTTTAAGTTACCTCATTTTGAAAGATTATTTTGCTCAAGACTTTGATAAACGAATATCATATCTTGTTTATCCAACTCACGAATACGATTGAAAATGGGTATATCCGCCACACCCTCTGTAAGCAATCTTTCAGCCACTACATCCCTTACTTTACCGGTCAGCCAGGTTTGTACGTCGAAACTTTCGATAATTTCCTTCCGACCTTCATCATTGATACCACTAGCATGACAACTCACACAGGGCACCGACAATTTATACACGCCGTCATGAAGACCATCTTCGGAAATGACTTTCTTCCCTGCACAGAATGGACATTTATGACTTGCTTTAACTTTATTGATTTGGGTAACAATTTTTTTGTATCCAAACGCTTCGTACACATAAGTTAGCTTTTTATATTTTCCATTGGTGAAATACTTATCGATAATGGTTTCTCTCGTTTCAGTAATCTTGGCGAAATCACAGATTGTGATCTGGTTTTTACAGCTTATTGCTTCGATTTTGCTTCCAATACTGTCCCAGAATGGGAAAGCATTCTGTAAAACGATCTCGTAGTCAATAAAGCTTGCCTGTTCCAGTTCTAGCATTTTCAGTGCTACTTGCGTTCCCCTAGAAAGGAGGGAAACATCTTCAGTAAGCGACATATCGCCGCCAACAACCGCTTTTAGTTTTTCCAGTTCCGGCAACTTCCCTACTGTTTTTATGACTTGATCGATCGGCTGTTGAATGAGTTCACGAATATCGATCCCACCAAACAATAGTTTTTTATGATGGTTCAGCACGGTTCCTTCACAAACTGGACAGGTAATCAGTTCTTTTGAAGCTTTCATATGATCTTTAATGATTGATTTCGAAATGAACATATAACGTCCAATGATCAAATTAAAGCCTTCCCATGTTCTCGATGCCTTACCAGCTTTATCATAAAATGACTTTTCCCAATAACCATATAAAAAGGTGTGCTTTTCCGCTTCAGTCATCTCATTGAAGATTTTGCTGATATCTTGTCCGAGTTCATTCTTGATCTCATCAAACAGGAATTGCAACTTTGGATATTGATAATATTTCAATACCTCCATGACGTCGGAATGTAATAAGCCATCCCAGAATGGCACAGTTTTGTCCTGAATGACCACATCAAAATTGAATCTCTCAATGACCCGACGGCCGGAACAACATGCACAATGGTTTTCTTGATTATAGAAATCGAAGTTTCTTGTATCTTTATTGGTCGGATGGGCAGCAACGATATGGTTGATCAGCCCGCCCATTTCATAGAGGAAGCTATATTGACTATACAAGTGCCTTTCAAGATCAATAGCGATAACGGGTGCGATGGTGTCGGATTCATATTCACCATAAATCAACCGAGCCATAGGTGAAAGGCTTTTTAAAATGCCGCCCTTATAGATATTTTCTGCATTTTTAAAGTAGACCAAATGATTTTCTTCTAAGTAGTGAATACCGTTTCGCTGCTTGAGTGTTGAAGAAATGTGCAATGGAGCAACTTCTTCACTATTTTTTTGACGGTAATACTCTTCATGACTAACAACATCAAGATGTTGAACTGGCGCAATCTGTCTTTTACCGAAATCAACAATAAAATCAGAGCTTTCCAGCATGTATGCATTATGTTCAATCATCATGATGGAGACAGATTCATTCTCTAGAATGCCCCTAACACTATCAATAAATTGGTTTAAAATATTTTGTGATAACCCTTTTGAAGGCTCGTCAAAAATAAACAACGTATGTGGATTTTTGGCGTTCGTAAACAACTCAGAAACTAAATGAACACATTGGAATTCACCCGTTGATAAAGTTTGTGTTTTTCTTTCTAACGTCAAATAGCCAAGTCCAAGTTTGATCAATAAGCTCAAGCGTTTATGAGTGATGTCTTCCTTAGGGAGTTCATCAATAATATCTTCAATCGAACGTAGAAAAATATCATCTATCTCGTCACTATATTTAGTGAGTTTCTTCTTAATATCAAGGAACGTCGCAACGGTTGACCGGCTCGTAATCGATTGATTCCGATCTTGCCCAACCATGACTAGTTTATCTTTTGGATATCGCTTCATAAAATCTTTGATGATACACTCATTGACGAGAGTGGATTTACCACATCCAGACTCACCGGTAAAAGTGACAAGTCTATTTTTGGGAATTTGGATTTCATCTATTTGAATATTTCGGCAGTAAAGATCCTGGAATTGATAGTATTCTGTTGGCATAGCCTGATTTCGTTCCCAGATGATTGGTTTTGGACGTGGGGATTCTTCTACAATTTTGCCGCCATACTTGCCACTTCCTGGTCCAAAGAACAATTGCTCATCTGTTGCATCGAGTACCGTATCAGAATGATCGATGAGCCAGATTTGATTCTTATACCCTAATTGTTTTATCTGTTCTAAAATTTTCAATAGTGTTTCGTGATCAAGGCCAACCGAGATTTCATCAATTATAATAACGGTATTTTCACTGGCTGCCATGAACTCGGCTAAGTAAAGCCGTGTTAATTCCCCGCCTGATAAAGTCCCCATTATCCGATTCAATGTTAAATAACCAATATTCATATTGATTATATTTTGCAGAATATGCTGCTTCGCTTCACTAATGTGCAAAACTTCAGCTAATGAGAGAATGGTTTCTATGCTTAAGTCGTTGAGATCGGAAATACTATGTGGTTTTCCAAGTAATTCAATCGTATATTGCTCAACTTCTTGGTTATAACGACTGCCCTTGCACTTTTTACATTCCACATTTTTGGTCGTGCCACGTCCTTTACAATCCCGACACCAGCCTAATTCATTATTAAATGAAAAAACTTCTGGGGAAAGATTAAATTTTTCAGCAAGACGAACACGAATCTCTTTAAAAACGCCCGTATGGGTGCCAATGGTAGACCGCGGATTAGAAGAAATCGATGCTCTTCCAAGAAAAAGCACTAAAGGCATGTCTTCCATTTTGATGGCACTGAAATTTGTTTCCATAATTTTAGAAAACAAATACTGATATTCTGCCTTTGGCAATAATGAAACGAGACGCTTCTTAGACTCTTCACCAATGGTTTGACTAAAAGTGGTTTTTCCGGACCCAGACAGACCTGCAATTCCTAACGATTGATTTACTGGCAGTACGGCATCTAATTGATTAATGTTATTAGCAATTAATCGATTTATTTTCATATGTACATCCTCTCTATTTATGTAAACTCAGTCTTTCCACGTTAGAACATCGACAAACTCTTTTATGATACGGGTTCATCTTAATGGTCCAAAATGAGGTTTAACCACGTTTTTTATTTGATTTATAAAACTTCTTAAAAATCTCTGGAAAATACAAATGTAAACCACGCTCTATTATTCAGTTACTTCCTTCATTTAAATTTATCACTAATTATGGATTATTAAAATAACGTCAGAGTTAAACTATGTGATAGCTATTTTGATAAAGGATGTGTATTATATGGATTTTTTTCAAAGCCAAGAAACACTTACTACCTTTGAGTGGATTCTTCGAGCTATTGTTGCTTTTTTCTTCTTGTTAACTGTTACTAGAATATTAGGTCAGCGTGTCATCTCTCAATTAAGACCTCTTGATTTCGCCATTGCTTTAGTCATTGTAAACATTATTGCCCATCCACTATCAGATGAACATCTTGGGCTTAAAGGGTCTATCGTTACAACCATTGTATTGGATGTACCATTTACAAAAGGCTAATAATAGTGTAATATTACACTATTAGTATAATTTAACACTATTACATGGAGATGATGTTATTTGAATAAAGAAACTGTAATTGATTTGATTTCTAAGAATGTTCGACTAATTCGTCTTGAAAAAGGATATTCTCAAGAAAAAATGGCTACTGTTCTAGGAATTTCCAAAAAGACACTGCTTCAAGTTGAAAAAGAAAGAACATCAATTGGTTGGACGAATGCAGTCGTAGTTTGTGCCTTATTTAAGGATAGTCAAATCCTAGAACACATTTTAGGAGAAGAACCTTTTGAAGTAATTGAAACACTAGCTCACGATGGTATGAATACTCCAAAAGTAAAAACATTAGGAGGAAAAATGTTTTGGAATGAGATTGCGAAAAAAGGAAAATTTCGAGTACAACAAAATGTGATCAGCCAACATTATCGTATTTTAGATGGTAGTGATTATAGGTGGTATAGCACGTTTGAAGAGGAAGAAGTTATGAATCGTTTTTACGAATTAACTAAGGAGTAATTAAATTTTAAAGGAGAAATTACAATGGATAAAAACAAGAGAGTCATTATATTAAACAGCATATTAGTAGGAACTATCGTACTAAATCTGTTTATTTTTACTTCACGTATGCGCTTTTTCCCTTGGTTTATTGAAGATGCATGGGGATATTTAGGATTATTCCTTACTGCACCAATTTTAATAGGTATTTATTTCATACTAAGACATTTTCACAAGCAACAACTAGTCACAAATATAAATAAGGTAATTCCATTGTTTGTCGCAATAACATCATTGATTATTGTGTTTGGGCCGACAACTGACTTTTTAAATATTGTTGCCCTTGTAATTAACGTAGCTTCAGTATTTTTAGCAACAAATTTCCTATTCAATCAAAATGGGAGCGGGACTCCATCTCCATCAACTTAAAATTTAATAGTGCCCCCAGAACGAAATTTTGTGTTAACTTGTAACAAAAAAGCACATTTTTTCGTTTTTGGGGGTGTCTCAAAATATTAGCTTGATGGGCATGTGGGGCTAACCCATGGATTTGTGTCTAACTTCTACGGGACAGTTCATTGTTCCATTTGATTGGATATGTCTTATTCCATCATCAATCAAACCTTCACCTTAAATCCTGCAAACCGAAATTTACTTGTTGTATATGGCCCTACCACAATATGTGAGTATAAAATTTACATAGCATTATTCCATAAGTCGGGTGTGATATCCATTAATATTAGATTTTAATAATTCTGCAACTTACATCTTTTCACAAATGTTATCTAATAATCCTTTTGTCCATAACCACATTTACTTATGGTATGGTTCCCCGTAATGGTACTAAGTGAGGGTATTGATGCTGTAAATTATGTTTAATAAATAGAATGGCCCCTTTACCTAATCATAAAATCAGACTATCCCTACGAATTGTTTCTGTACGGCAGACACTCTTTTCCTTGCCTAATGGTTGCTGTACCCTTCGTTGTTGTATAAGGCGGTGTTTTCGGCAAAACGTTCATGACCAAGAGCCGGATTGAATGATCTTTATAAAATATTTCATCAAACGAAGGGGTTATGTGTGGATCCGTATTTTCAAATATCCTTTTTTGTAATTCTTCTATGTCTATATCAAATGGAATCCCTATTAAAACATTGTCTATTCCCTGCATTTTGTCGGCCACGCCGAAAACAACGCTGCCCCCGCCGCCATTTGCCATACAAACAGCGTATTTAATCATTTTATTGACGTTTTCCTCCACAGCACTAAAATTCCATTGTTTAAAGTCTAGATCCTGTGCCTCAAAATCATCTGCAATATGATGATCCAATTGCTGAATGATCTCCATGATTTCGCTTTTATTCTTCATAAGAATATCCTCCTTTCCAGCAAAAGCGATCTATATACCTTGCAAATACGTTAACCAATGCTTATACAAAAAAGGCAGTCCCTTATTACAAATACACTTGTAGGAACTACCTCTTATTATATTTATATGTTTGTTTCGTCATGGCTGTTTATAAAGCTTTTTGAAATTGCACGCCGGCTTCATCATACATTTTTCAACACATTCAATTCCCAGCTTTATCCAAATCGACACCTACATTTTTCGCTAAAGTAATACTTTTGAATAGACTAATCCTTTGCTAACGTTGTCAGTAAATGTGAAAACGGATTTATTATGTAAGGATTTCAAAGGAAGGCTTACGTGCCACTCCTCAATATCTATAAAAGAAGAAAGTTGATGAACAAACATGGAAACTTAAACATTTATCAATACTCCTTGCACAGGTACCTGAAATTTTGTTAAACAGATTAGAACCTCATTTACTTATGATAAGGTTCTCCGTGACTAATCTAATTGAGGATTATTCAAATTGTTTTTAGAATAGAATTTAACAAAAAAAGTAGTGCCATCTAATCCAGTTTGAATTTCAATTTTCGCATTATGACGGGCAGCAATGGCGTAACAAATGCCTAACCCCAAGCCAGTGCCATTATCTTTGGTTGTATAGAATGGAGTACCCAGTTTCTCTAAAATTTCTTGTCTGATACCTTCTCCTTGATCCCGCACTGCAAGAACCACACAATTTTCATCTTCCGTGTAGGTACTGATGGATAGAACTTTCCCTGTGCTCATCGCTTCTAAGCCGTTACGGTATAGGTTTATTATTAATTGCCGTATCTCATTACGATTTAAAAGCAATTCTGGGATGTCTTTAGTATCGAATTGAATAAGTTTATTTTGATTAAATGTATCAATCTTTATTAAAGGTGTAATATCATGGATAATTGAATTTAAATCTAACATCTGTAAATCAGATGTCCTTGTATTTCCCATTGAAAGAAATTCAGTAATAATGGCATTGGCACGGTCAAGTTCTTCAATCATTAAATTAAAGTGGTCATTATGTTTTTCAAATTCGTCCTCTTTTTTTATTAACTGTAAGAATCCTCGTACCGTTGTCATTGGATTTCTAATCTCATGGCTGATACCTGCTGCCATTTGCCCTATTAATTCTAAGTTGGAAAACCTTCTCAGTTCATTTTCATATTTCTTTTTTTCCGTTACATTTTTAAATAGGCAACAGATACCCTCGTCATACGGGTAAGCCACTACTTCGTACCAATAATCTTCAGAGGTTGCGGGAATATCGAAATGTACAGGAACTCGCTCTAACATCGCACGATGAAATTCTTTATACATGACGGCATCTATACTTTTCGGGAAAATCTCCCATATATTTTTGCCTAATACATCTTTTGCCGCTTTCTTTTGTGGTAGATATTGATGTTTATTTATGTAAATAAATTCCCATTCTTTATTCAAAGCAAAGAACCCATCCGTAATACTTTCAATAACACGTGTAACTTTTTCATTAGCAGCGGCTAGTTCCCTTGTTCGCTCTTCCACCATGTTTTCAAGTTGGTCCATATATAACAAGTTTGAAAACGTTGGGGCTGTGGCATCAACTATAGATTGTGCCAGCTGAATTTGGGATTCATCGTAACTGTGAGTTTTTCTCACCAAATCCACAACTGTTATTACCCCTAATACTTCTCCCATTGAAACCAATGGAATCATAAGCAGCCCCTTTATATCTTCACTTGGGATGTGAATTATATTTTTTGTTATAACAACCTCTTGGATCATGGCTTCATAGCTATGGTCCATTTTTATGTTATTAAGGGTTGCACTCCACTCTGCTTCCGTCCAATCACAGTCTTTACTTAACTTCGTTAATCTAATTGTTTTTTTTTCTAACGGTTCTAGGAGGTGGGCAGCAATATTTTTGCTATCTAAAATCTTTCCTAAGTAGAAAAAGCATTTATCGAGACTTTCCTGTATCGAGGAACACATCGATAAATCACGTGTAACATTAAGCAACAACTGCTTTTCGGCAATAAGGTTTTCCTTTTGTGTTAAATTATTCACGTTTTGAATTGCGACTGCAGCCATATTCACATAAGCTTCAACACTTTGAATTTCCGACTCTGTCAAGTTCATTGGCGTTCCATAATCAAATAAAAAAACTAGACCAAATAACTCTTGCTCAATTGAGATAGGCAGAACTAATAAGGATTTAATTTTGAAGGCTTCAACTGATTTCGGATCCGGCCGATTATCTTTTGAGGTATCCGGGATGTGGATGGTTTTTTTAGTTTCAATCACTTCTTTGGCTAGTAAGTCTATTTCAGGATCAATTAGTTGCGTATCGAGCGCCATGCCATTCATGAGTTCAGGTTTTCCTGCAAATCCTCTAAATGTTCCATCTTTTTGAGGTAAATAAATACCAACGGAATTACATTGAACAATCTCTTCAGATATTGCACTCGTTACACGCTGTAATACTTCACGTAGTTCTAACTTTGTATTTATTATTTTTGTTATATTTGCAAGCCTAGAATATCTTGTTTGTTCCATTAACATTCACACAGTCTCCAATCAATTGGGTTAGCGTTTATTATTTACGTCTTAGTGATCTTTCAAAGGAAGGTATCCAAGTAGAAATAAAGAATACTAGATTATTAATAAAAAAGATTCAATACTGAATATCTTTTTACATGGGGTAGGAATTTGGATTACTTATTTGAACCGATTAATGAAAATGTATATGTACTAGCAATATGGGACACAAGTTGGAACTCTTATAACAACTGTTACTTTATTGTACAGGAAGTTAGAGTAACACTGATAGATTTTAGGTAAAAAGGAGCATTCCATATACCTTGAACAAGCTCTAAATAGAATAGGCAAATCACCAGAAGACGATACTCTCATCCTAGCAACCCACGGTCATAAGGATCATGTACAAGAAGCTACTATTTTTAAAAATGCTAATAAATATATCCACCCAAATGAGCGCAGTCTGTTTACAGATCAAGAGCAATTTTATTATTCATTGTCAGAGTTCTTTAACATAGTAACTACTTCTTGGAGATAAAAAAGTATTTATTAGAACAAGTGTCTACTCAAAACGAAATATATGAGCATATACATATTGAAATATCCAATAATTTGTTACGTTTTCGATGTTAAGAAGATAAGTGTAATTTTATTACGCGAGACCATCATTTTCTTCCCTACTGAAGTTTAACCTCTCATTTTTTTGGAGAATAAAATGAATTCGATAAAGGAGGAATAGCAAAATGATGCATCCGAATACCGAAATTCGGTATGTAAATGAGAAAGTAGGAATTGGAGTTTTTGCAACAAAATTAATTCCTAAAGGAACCATTGTCTGGATTAAAGATGATTTAGATATTATTCTTGATGAGTCATATATTGAAAGTCTTGATGATGTTCGAAAAGAGTATATATATAAATACTCATATTTAGATAATGACGGCGAATACGTTCTCTCTTGTGATCACGCAAAGTATATTAACCATAGCTTCAATCCAAATATAGTAGATACAGTATATGATTTTGAGTTAGCTGCAAGAGACATTCAACCTGGCGAACAAATAACATGTGATTATGCTGCATTGGGTGAAGATGAAGATTTTGAATGTATACCTGAAGAAGGCACTTCAAGAACAAAAGTGTCAGCAGATGACTATCTATTTTTAACGAAGAGTGGGATAAAATGGCAATAGAGGCGTTTAAGTATTTCAACAAGGTGGAACAACCTCTAAAACATCTGATCAGTGAGCAATATACTGATAAAGTAAATGCGGTTGCTAATGGAACCGAACCACTAGACTCAATCCTTACTTTATTTATCAATGATGATGATGAAGACTGAGACTGAATTTTCGAACTTTAGAATAACAATTTTAAAGGCGTTAACAAAACACGACCTAAAACAAATTTTTGAACGCTACTATCGAGGTACAAATACCAAAAACGTTCGCGGCACAGGTCTCGGCATGGCTATTTCTAGAGATATTATTGAGGCACACGGTGGAAATGTTATATTGTCGAGTAAAGTTGGCATCGGCACAACCGTGGAAATTCGTTTAAGTAAGTAAAAGATAAAAGGGCTATCTTAGTTGGAAAAATAACTAGAAAAGCCCTTTCTTATTGAAAAAAACAGTCCAAATAAAATAATTAAACTGTTTCCTTTATTACTTCCTAAACCTCATTTACTTATGGTATGGTTCACCTTAGCAGGGCTAAATGAGGTTTATTCTCTTTTCCATTTTAGATAGCCGGCTGAAGGACCACCCAACTCTCTCCTACTCCAACAGCTCTTCCGGAAGCAGCTTAAATCCTTCAATCATCGTGTCTTCTTCCACCTCGATCAATAGACAGCGTTTGCCATTGTAATTGATCTGTTTGACATATCTCAAGTCTTGCGGGCTGATCGCAATATTCGCTACTTTCGTGCTGATTTTGATTGACTTGGACGCGTAGCTTGGAACGACATGGCTTGCTTTCATTTCATAGTTTTTGTCTTCAACCACCTGCTGAAAGGCCATTTCCACTTTTTCCGTAGTCACATCTTTTACGCCGCTCGCCTTCAACACACGTGCAACCTCTATAGAATCCAAAGTAGGAGTACTCCCTTCTTCGTCCTCACTCTCTTTTTCCACCAATAACATATTATTGATTTCATCATATACACCGGCGAGGGTTTTCGAATTTACTTCATCACCAATTACTGCTTTGACAATTTCTTCAAACACCGCTTTATCTTCCTCGGCCGTCATGATTTCATTGCCGTTCAACACATTCTCGATAAATTGGAAATCCGGTTTATTCGCTTTGCTCGCTGCGTAAAGGATGTGATGGATGTCTGCGGCGTTTTCCGTGAAGCTCGGGAACAGGAATCCACCAATTGGAGTGGCCAGTTTAATGACGGGATCTGTCACCAGGCTTGACTTAAACTCTTTCTCGACAAAATCAAACACCAGTGAACTTTTCGGCAATTCGGTTTGATTCATGCTGCAAAGAATAAAAGGAGTGGTATACACTTCATCCCGCATGTCGATTTCCGTTTCATTAGGCTGGCGCTTCGTCGTTTTAAAAGAATTCCCACGAATAAATGTGACCACTATGTCCTTTTCGTATTGTTTGTCCTGAACCATTTTCAAGGCGATCTGCTGCATATACGCTTTCCATTCACCTATATCTTCAGTCTGAAGTCCTTCATATAAAAGTCGTTGCGTATGGTCCGTTTGCTCTTCTGCCTGACGCTGAAACTTCACCTCAAATAGCTTCACATCCAGTTTTCCACCTAAAACCTTTTTAAAATTGGCAAGAAACAGCTCTTGCTGCTCCCGGTCCAACAACGAAAATGAGCGGCTTTCCTCATGATAGATTTCACTGCTTTCCTGCTTGATGTAAACGTTATAAATGTCAGCGATTTTCAGTAAATCAGTATCCATCTTAAATTGTTTGCGAATCTCCGCTATATCCTTATTATTCATCTCTAATTCCAACTCCCTGGCAAGTAAGATCCGTGTTGTCTACAAAAAAAGAGCATCCAAAGCTACAGTTTAGCTTCTGACACCCCTTTATTATAACAATATTTAAAATGAAGAAAGGAACACAGTCAATTTTGGATCGAGTGACTACTGTGGGAGCAGCGTAGGTATTAACAACAAAAATATTATAAAAATCAACAAAAATTTATTGTTTATCAATAAATAACATGTTAATATCTAAAAAACAATACTTATGAGAGGTGCTTTTCATGAAACCTGAAACACTATTTTTAAAGTTAGCAGTTGTTCTTATGGCATCACGATGGCGAATCTTTCTATATTGAAAAATGGAAAGGCAAAAGCGATTCGATTATCAACTCTAGAGGCGATTTGTAAATCATTAGAATGTCAGCCTGGAGATATTTTAGAATACAAAAGTGACGAAGACAGTCAAAGGTAAGAGAGCTTGATTAATAAACATTGTTGAGGAAAGTAGGACTTAATAGACAATTATTAAGGGAGGTATAATCATGGACAGTAACAATTTAATTATTGAAAATATTGCTAATCCCCATGAGCTGGAGAGAATGTTTAGAAATGACCCCAAAGCCTTTAAAAAGTCATTCTCAGACGCATGGGAACAAAATCCTGATTCTCAGGTTCTTGGCATTTGGTATGAAAGATTGCATTTCAAGGAGACAGCACATTCAGAAAAATCTTCCTTGCTTCAAAAAGGTTTCTTATTCATGGGCATTTTAGCCATTCTGGCCGGGATAAGCACCAGAATCATTTTCCATTTTGTCGAACAGGAAGCAATTGCTCCAATTAACCTGGCTTTTGGTATAATTCCCTTTATTGCTGCCTATTTTGTTTACAATAATACTCCGAAAAAAAGTGTTATTTATTCCCTTGCAGCGTTGTTCCTAATTTCCGGGTTTTATCTTAATATGCTACCATTAAATTATAAAGACAGTATTATCCTTGCTTATTTACACCTACCCATATTCTTATGGGTATTGGTAGGGCTTGCATTTACAGGAAATGAATATTCAAAAGGCAGTACAAGATTAGCCTATATTAAATTTAATCTGGAATATTGTATTCTCTACGCCAGCATGGCAGTTAGCGGAATGGTGCTAGCGGCATTAACCATGCAGTTATTTAGCTTTGTTGGCTTGGATATAGAAGAATTCTATTTTAGTAATATCGTTTTATTTGGTGCTGCCGCTCTCGCTATTGTGGCTGCATACCTGGTATCAATGAATCTTAAACTTGCTAAGAATATTACACCATATATAGCTAAAATTTTTAGTCCTCTTGTCCTTGTCACATTGTTGGTCTATCTTATAACGGTTATATGGGTCGGAAAAAATCCATTCTTGGACCGCAATTTCCTGATAGCCTTCAACGGAATACTCCTCGGTGTATTGGCCGTTACCATATTTTCTATTACCGAAAGCGACTCAGACGAGAAAAAGAACATTTCAGATTATATAAATTTTTCCTTAATTGTTCTTGCGCTTATCATTGACAGTGTGGCTTTGTCAGCCATCGCGTTCAGACTTTCTTCTTATGGGATTACACCAAACAGACTTGCTGTTTTAGGTGTAAACATACTTATCTGGGGAAATCTTATTTGGATTATGGTCTCATATATGCGTTTTCTACAAAACAAGACCGGACCTTCACCCATCCAAGATGCGGTCACTAAGTATTTGCCAGTTTACGGACTTTGGGCGGCTTTCGTTACATTTACTTTTCCTTTCTTTTTTAATTAGAAAGGCTATATTAATGTAACGGATGTTGATCTTCCTTATAAACACCAAAAATGAAAAAGTTATACTCATAACTTTTTCATTTTTGGCTTTTTATTTTTCTAAAAAAACCTCATTTACTTATGGTAAGGTTCACCTTTAATAATCCGAAAAGCTCGATATACTTGCTCCACCAACACCAATTTCATCAATTGGTGTGGCAAGGTCATTTTTGAGAATGACAGCTTTTCATCAGAGCGCTTCATCACGTCTTCATGCAGACCGAGTGATCCTCCGATGACGAACGCGATTTTGCTGCGACCGTATGTCATGAGTGACTGTAAATCATCCGCCAGTTGTTCAGACGATTTCATTTTGCCCTC
Source organism: Paenisporosarcina sp. P4_B8 (assembly GCF_056402175.1). Taxonomy (NCBI): domain Bacteria; kingdom Bacillati; phylum Bacillota; class Bacilli; order Caryophanales; family Caryophanaceae; genus Paenisporosarcina; species Paenisporosarcina sp. P4_B8. The sequence goes on from NZ_JBFUHX010000008.1 coordinate 106,931, forward strand.
GATTGCCAATGCGATGACATAAGTGTCCGCTCCGATTTTTGCCAAAATGCGTTCGCCTTCTTTTTTCTTGACGATTTCCATGTCAGCATCACTTAAATTTTCCGGTGCTTTTTCGTCTGCCACTTCAATTAAATCTATTTTTGCGTAACTTCCCAATCGTTTTGTGTATTCTTCAATGCCCATTTTTAAGTACTTTTCTTTTAACTTCCCAACGGAAATTATTGTGATATTCACAGGTTATCCACCTTTACACTTTATTTACAAACACGCTATCCACAGAAGTTATACACATATCCACAACCACAAACTATATATAGTAGGCAATCATTCGTTCGCCACTAAATATATTGCAGCGACATCACAGTAATCGCATTTTGTGGATATCTTTTCTTCATCTGTGAGTTCCGTTAAAATCGGGAAGGTATTTTGCTCAGCCACAAACATGTCCAATGCATGTTCTATATGGGTTTGACAGCATTTAATTTTCATTTTTCTTCATCCTTTCGATTTTCGAACAATTCAATTAGTTATACACAATTCACACAACTTTATCCACAATCTATTTTAACAAACAAAAAGCGAGTAGGAAAGGTACGGGTTCGCACCTTCTACTCGCTGTGTAAATGTTTTGTTAATATAAAATTGTTATCCACAATTCTTTTTGGTCATCCACAACATTGACGAACCTTTTTATAGAGCTGAATTGTCTTTCAATTCTAAGGTCGCTTCTATCAGTTGACCTTTACGATACACTTTCACTTTCAAATCGTCACCGATTTCTTTTTCATTGTATAAGTGTTTACGTAAATCGACCATGTTCTCGATTTTTTCTCCATCCATCTCAACGATTACATCATATTGTTTCAATTTCGCTTTTTCCGCTGCTGATCCTTCTATTACTTGGTCAATGACCACTCCTGTTGAAACTTCTTCCGGTAAACGAAGTGTATCTCTCTGGTGGTAAGCAGAAACGTTGGTCACATCGACTAATGTTACACCCATTGAAGGACGTTTCATTTCGCCGTATTTTTCAAGATCTTCAATGACAGGAATGGCAGAGTTAATTGGAATCGCAAGGCCAATTCCTTCGACTGTCGCCTGAGATATTTTCATGGAATTGATTCCTATCAATTGACCAGCTAAATTGACAAGTGCCCCACCACTATTTCCTGGGTTGATGGCTGCATCCGTTTGCAATACTTCAGCCTGCCAATCAATTTGGTTATCTCCATTTAAATCAACCGGAATTGCACGGTCTTTACCGGAAACAACACCTGTCGTTACGGATCCTGAAAAATCCAGACCAAGTGGATTACCGATTGCAATAACCGTTTCCCCTTGTTTCAACGAATCTGAATTTCCAAATTCCGCAACTGTTGTCACTTTTGAAGCATCCATTTCTAAAACAGCTAAGTCTGTCCAAATATCGGCCCCAAGTAATTTGGCATCCACTTTGGCTCCGTCTGCCAATGTCACTTCTATTTGAGTTGCACCTTCAATAACATGATTGTTGGTAACAACGTATGCTTTATCTCCTGATTTTTTATAGATGACACCTGAACCTGTTCCCGCTTCTTGTTCTTCACTGGTTGGTCTCAAGAAATCTGACGTGGATTGAATGTTCGTCACGCCTACAACTGCGTTCGCTGCCTTGTCGACTGCAGATGTGACATCAGTAGTTATATCCGCAGATAATTGCTGAGTAGTTGAAGACACAGCTGAGTCTTTGCCACTTACCTCGGTTCCACCAGGCATCATGCCAACGAGCGAAGGAAGCATCAACCAAACGACTAATGCCCCAATCATAACCCCGATGAGACCACTGAAAAAGTAGCCACCTTTACTTCCTTTTCTAATAATCCTCGTTTGTTGTTCTTTTTGTGGATCTGATGGTATTTGATCGTAGTAACCCATAGATAATCTCCCTTTCTGTTATTCGATACCTTTACTTTACCTAATCAACATTAAAATTAGATGAAAATGAATTTAAAACTTGCTCAAAATGAAGAAAAGCGTAAAGGGCCACTCAAGCTCGACGCCATGAAATGTGTAACAGGACAATGCGCTGGAAGGATGAAAGGATTTATGCCTTACTGACCCCTAAATGGACCCGCGAGCTGGTCTTGGAGCTAGACTCTACTTTGTTAAATAAAATAGAGAAAAAAAGCATCAAAAAACCCCACAAAATTGTGGGGTTTAGATAGTCACTAATTCAGTGGCTTTATTGGCATCTGTATCAAAAAGATTCAAATATTCACCGGTAATAATTCCGCATGATTCAAGTGTTTGAGTAACACTCATTCGTGCGAGGTCTTTCATGTTATTATCTTTACTCAAATGAGAAAGATAGATACGTGTTGGTTTTTCTTCGACAACTTCGCTCATTGCGACAGCGGCATCTTCGTTTGACACATGTCCTACGTCGCTTAAAATCCGGCGTTTGACCGACCACGGGTAACGCCCCATTTGCAGCATTCCTACGTCATGATTGCTTTCGAACACAAATGAATCTGCACCTTTGATATGACCCTTCATCCGGTCACTGACATATCCAGTATCCGTGATTAACACCAGTTTACGTCCATTTTCATGAAATACGTAAAACATTGGATCCGCAGCATCATGGGAAACGGCGAACGATTGAATGTCTAGTGAGCCGAATGTTTTTACAGTCTCCATATCAAAATGAAAACGTTGCTCGAGTGGAATGTTTCCGACAAGATGTTCCATTGCCATCCAGGTCTTGGCATTGGCATATATGGGAACTTTATATTTACGGGCGAGAATTCCAAGCCCTTTTATGTGATCACTATGTTCATGCGTAACCAAAATTCCGCTCAAGTTTTTCACATTGCGGTCAACAGAGGCGAACAACTCCTCCATTTTACGTCCACTAAGACCAGCATCCACTAAAAATGAATGTTCTTCGTTTTCAACGTAAATGGCATTTCCGCTACTGCCGCTTGCTAGAACACTAAAACGCATGATGAAAACTCCTTACTCTTCTACTTTTTCCTCGGACTCTTTGTTAAATTCGATAATCTTTCCTTCTACGGCATTTACAAAATAGTCTTCCTTCGAGCCATCTTGTAATTCTACACGAACTCGCCAAGTCGGTGCAAACACTTGTGTTTCCGTCAATTGAACGAGTGTGGAATATCCTAAACTGATTTTTGTAATCGTCGAATTTGGTTTCAATAAATTCCGTGTATATAATACTTCAACTGCTTTTTCATCCGGCAATAGATTTTCGGTTTGCTCAAAATCATCTTCCAACTTTTCGAAGGCCGTTTGTTCATATCTATATACTTCATTATCTTCATTCCAATAAATTGTGAGAAGCGCATTTTGGTTAAAGAAGATTTGGCGATTATTGATAGTTTGGAAAAACACTGCTTTTTTAGCTTTTGCATCAACCTCATACAAGTCGTATGACGAGCCTTCGAATACATGCGTATTAACAAAGTCCTTGAGTGTTGCCGGGTCTTCTAAACTTGCTAATACCACTGGTTTTTTAAATGTGGCTACAAGTTCAGTACGATCAAATATTTCAAAGGTTTGATTATCCAATGTTTTTAACTCTTCAGGAGAGTAGACACGAATGTTGCCGGAAACATATGATTCTTTCAGTGTATTTTCAGGCGCACTCTCATAACGAATGTTATCCGCTTGCAAACGTTCTTCAATTGTTGTTTCACCCAGCACTTCGACTTCCTGTGCTTCATTGTAACGATTTATATATAGTAAATACAAAAATATGTTTAAAATAGAAAACACGATAATGAAGATGGTTTTTGTTTTATTCCAATCCAAACTTCCCACCTCCTAAAACATCAGGTGAAATGCGAGACCACTGATTGTTTGATAAATAAAACCAAGATGGTTCCAATGTCAATAATCGTCTTTCGTCATCGCGTGTTAAATAGTAGCCCGTGGTAATTTCATCGATATTGTTAAAATCAAGTTCTTTCACGGTTTTCATGACACGTGAAGCTTTCTCACCTGAAGGCAACGTTGAAATCACGGTATCAAATGCCAACGACAGATCAAGCGTATAGTAAGGTCTCCGATAGCGATAAATCCCGGGGTCTCCCCAAAACGCCGTTATTTTTGTAGATGTTTCATCACTGAATACGGGATATCCCAACAAATACAATTGGTAATCTATTTGCTGCTTTTCCGGGTTGATACTTGCAAAACGAAATTCATCTGTCCAGCCCCCGTGTTCATTTACATAATCCAAGCTATCAAAAATCAACTTAGATGGCTCGGCTGGTACAAAAGTTTCAGCAGAAGGATTCACAAAACTTAATGTGCGTTCAAGCAAGTTCACATTCATTAATGAGGTTCCATCCGAATATTCTTCATTTGTTGCGCCTACAGGACTTTGACGAACTAGATTTGGGTCACTGAACAGGGCGTCCCTGAAGCGATTGGGATCTATTTCTTGCAGGTAATATGTGTAACGGATACTTTCCACATCTTTTGCTGTAACAAAAAGTGAAGACCTTCCTTTTCGTTCAATTTCCGTGAACTGTGTAAAATTAGCCGTCGGTGATACTACTTCTTGCTTCAATAAATTCATATCAACATTACCTGCAATTGCTGAATACAGTTTTTTGGATTTTGAACTGGCAAAGTAGATTTTCAGTTCATTATTATCAATACTATTCCAATTGACAATTAAGCGATCAAATTCATTTTCAGGTATGTTTGTCATCGAAAATGGCAAAATGATATCATATACCGGAAACGGCACATCATCCGGGAAGAATAGGGTAAAGCGATCAGGCGCATGAATCAGTTCATTTAAATCCATTTCACTTAAATTATTGTTCTCTAATTTCAACTCACTGACTTCCCAGCCCTTCATGACATTAATAACACGATCCAAGTCAAACGGAGACATAGAACCAGTCATTTTGTTTTCCCGACTCGCTATTATTTTATATGGTTTGATTACATCATCTACACGTTTTTGATCTGCAATTGATATATTGAGTACCGGTGCTTGTTTAATGGTTTCATAGTTCGGTGTATAGGTCCATATTGTAAACGTCAGTGTCACACTTAAAACGACAAGCAAGGTGAGGACAATCGATTTAATTTGCTCTACATACTTCAATCCCATTCACCTGCCTCATCCAACTCAAATGGCAACGTAAAGAATATCGTCGTCCCATGTCCTTCTTCACTCTCTGCCCAAATGGCTCCACCGTGTGCTTCAATCATTTCCCGGGCAATAGCTAGTCCAAGTCCTGAGCCCCCCATTGACCTTGCACGCGCACGGTCCACACGATAAAAACGGTCAAAAATTCGTTCTACATTTTCTTTTGGAATTCCCATGCCATCATCCGATACCATCACTTTTAAGAATCCTTCTTGCACAATAATGCCAAAACGAATATTACCGCCATCCGGCGAATATTTTAAAGCATTCGAAATGATATTATCAATGACTTGTGTTAATTTATCAGCATCGATTTCCACAAAGAATTGTGAATCTGGCAATAATCGTTGGAAATGAACTTGTTGTGATTTCGACATTTCAAAACGATCGATGATTCGATTGAAGAATTTAATGAACTCAACAAACTCTTTATTCAAATCGTAAGAACGGCTGTCCATTTTCGATAACTGTAACAGGTCATTAACCAAACGAATCATACGCTCAGTTTCCGTCTGCGTAACATTCAGGAATGAAGGTGCTAATTCCTGGTCTTGCCACGCGCCATCCGCAAGGGCTTCTAAGTAGCTGCGCATCGTCGTTAATGGTGTCCTTAGTTCGTGTGATACGTTGGCTACGAATTCACGACGCTCCATATCAATTTTCTCTTGTTCGGTATTGTCATGAAGAACTGTAATCAGGCCATTTACGAATCCTGTTTCTTTCTGAATGACCGAGAAATTTGCGCGCAGAATATACGGACGTTCTGGTGAACTGAAATCCAAGTTAATGGACTCTTTCATATGAATTAAATCTTCAAATGTATATTCCACTTCTATTCCAAGAACGGATGAAATGGGACGATGCAATACCAGTTCTCTTGATACTCTCAACAGTCTCAGAGCTGGATCATTGATTAAAATAATTCGCCCTTTTCGATCCGTTGCAATTACGCCATCCGTCATGTTAGAAAGGACTGACGCTAGTTTGCGTCGTTCACCTTCCGTAGTGGACTGGGCTTCTTGCAGACGGTTGGTCAAGTGATTGAAGGCAATTGCCAATTGCCCAATTTCATCATTTCCGTAAACGCGCACTTTACGGGAGAAGTTCCCTTTTGCCATAGCCTGTGCTTGTCTACGCATATCTGAAATCGGCCGTGTGATGGTCTGGGCAATCAAAATCCCCAAAATGATGGTGATGGCAAGTGACATCGCTGTACCACCAGCAAGAATTCGGTTAATTTCATTCATCTGCTCAAAAACTGTTTCGATATTTGATTCCAAGTAAATCGTACCGAGTACTTCACCTTGATCTATTATAGGTGAAGTGAGAACCCAAATACGATCGCCTTTTTTTAATGAAATTTTATTGTCTGGTGTTTCAGAAGATATGGATCGACGGACCATCGCATCTGTTGAACGTTGACCAACAATGGATTGATTGGTCGTTTCGGATGTTGCTAGAATACGAAAATTGGGATCAATCACACTAATTTCATTAATATCTTCCGAACGGATACTGAATAGAACAGAACGTAAACTTTGCTCTAAAGTAGGGTCTTCTTCTCCCCGCTTCTTTATAATTTCTTCACGCACACTAAACTCCACCAAATCCACTCGTTCTTCAATGGATTTGGTGAAGCTTGCTTTAAGCGTTTGTTCTAATTCGCGCGCAAAATATATTCCTATGATTTCCATTGCCAATATAATAAGCAATATATAAACAAGGACAATTTTGACGTGAATTGATTTAAAAAAGCCAACCTTTTGCATTCTGTCTACTCCTGTTCAGGATTACGCAAATAATACCCTACGCCGCGACGTGTCACAATCCATGCAGGGTGACTTGGGTTATCCTCAATTTTTTCACGAAGGCGACGAATGGTTACGTCTACAGTACGAACATCTCCAAAATAATCATAACCCCATACAGTTTGCAGTAAATGTTCGCGTGTCATCACTTGACCGATATGTTTTGCCAAGTAATGTAGCAATTCAAACTCACGGTGTGTCAGTTCAATTGATTCCTCTCTTTTCAAAACTAAATACGCATCTGGCTGAATAATTAATGAGCCAACCGCAATATCATTTGACGCATCTTCTGCATCTTCAGATTGTACGGTTTGATGGCGACGCATATTGGCTTTCACACGGGCAATCAATTCACGCGTACTGAACGGTTTAGTTACATAATCATCTGCACCTAATTCCAAACCAAGTACTTTATCAATTTCCGAGTCTTTCGCTGTCAGCATGATAATAGGAAAATCGTGTTTTTTACGAATCTCACGACAGACTTCCATTCCATCCCGGTTTGGTAACATAATATCTAGTAACATCAAATCGGGTTTGATTTCTTCTGCTTTTGCTAAAGCTTCATCCCCGTCATAAGCACAAACGACATTGTAGCCTTCTTTCTTTAAATTGAATTGTAGAATGTCCGCAATCGGTTTCTCGTCATCTACTACTAAAATTGTTTTACTCATTGTTCGTCATCCTCTCTTGCCATCTATCTATTTAAATATGAATTGACCTCTTTATACTACTTACTCTATCACGCTTTACTATGTTACGCACCTATCGACTAGAGGAATCAGAATGTTGAATATTTCCCGGGTAATATTTCGACAAGATTCTTAGATAAACTAACACTCTATTGTCGATGAATATAAAAAAACGGCCAACTCTGTCGAATTGACCGCTTCCGCGTATATTATTTGTTTAAAAACTTAAGAGGATTTACGTTTACACCATTATGTTCTACTTCAAAGTGTAAATGTGTTCCAGTAGATCTACCTGTTGACCCCATTACACCTATTTTTGAACCGACAGGAACAGTTTGTCCTACGTTAACATTAATTGATGCTAAATGAGCATATGTTGTTTCATAACCATTTTGATGATCAATAACTACTTTGTTACCGAATGTACCATCTGCTCCAGCAAATTTCACAACGCCGTTATCAGCTGCTTTAATTGCAAAGCCGTCAGGACGTGCAATATCGATTCCACGGTGCATTCGTCCCCACCGTTGACCCATCCCGCTAGATATGTAGCCACCTTCTGCCGGCCATGCGAACATACCTGACCCTCGTGATGGAACGACTTTAGTACCTTTTAAGATAATATTGTTTGTCACTTCTTTTACTACTGCTTCATCTTTAATTGATTTGCCCACGCGTGTCCCGTTATTCTCACGGATAACGTATGTCATTTCTTTGGCACCATTGCTGCCTTCTTGAATGACTTTGGAATCCCCTTTAAGCATATCTTTCGATTCGCGTACTTGGTTTTCAAATTGAATGGCTTCTGTCACTCTTTTCTCGCGAACAACTTCAATGTTCACTAAAGGTTTTAAAGCTGTTACCTTCAATTTTTCTCCAATTTGAAGAACGCTATTTTCGTTGACACTTTTGTTCAGCTTTGTTAAATCCGCTGTAGTTAAATCATGTTTTGCTGCTATTTTGCTGAATACATCTCCAGATTGTACGGTATATGTTTTCTCTTCCAAAGTACCTTTTTGAAGGTAATCTACTGCTTGATCAACAGTTAAAACCTTTTCTGGTTTTGCTTGTTTCGTAACACCTGAAATTGATTCTTTTAAATTTATATCCAAAACACGTGTTTCATTGTTCTTTAATGGGGGTAAAGAATTGTTAGAATCTTTTAGATTTTCCAATTCGGTGAGTTCTTTTTCAGAAACGGTCTGAAGTTTCAGTTTGCGGATTACTTCATGATATGCTTCCAAGTCTTTGACGTAGACGGCAATCTCGTCATTGACCGACAAGGCAAATGCATCCGCTGTGACAGTTACCAGATTGTCCAGCTTGTCTAATGTTTCCTTATCATTTGTTTCTGCATTAAAAACTTGTTCTGAGATGATGGATAAATTGGAGCCACTTAGATTTAGATCTTTGTATTGGGAGCTTGACTCAGTAATTTTTTCATTAACAAGCTCTTTTACTGCTTTTTCATCTGAAACCGTACCTACATATTCGTCATTTGCATATATATGAAAAATTTCTTGTAATTGACTGTCTTCTTTGTCTTTTGCAAAACTGATATTAAATGTAAAGCTTGAAGCAAGCACTGCTGTTATGGCTGCTTTTTTCATTATATTTGATGTGCGGTTTGGCTTGCGGTCGGATGAAATCTTATCCCCATCACCAGTATTCCTTTTCAAATGCATGATAAAGCCCCTCTCAAAATTTCATCCGTAAAACGAATGGTTCTTTTTATTGTGAAAAATTTCACGCCCCTTTAATTTAACATATCCTTTTTAACACTGGTAAAGAAATGTCATTTTGTAAAGAAAATGACTCATTCTTACCATCAATTGCATTTAATTGTTTTATTTTGTAAGTTTACACAGGCTTTTCTCTTAAATCCATTGAAGATTCAACATATTTTTTCTATCTTTCGACCCTTCTCATTCATATTTCATGTACTTTTTTGTCATTTTTGTAATAATAATAGCGTTCTTCTATCGAATATCCTTAATATAGGGTAAAATAAGAGTATTCAAGGCGAAATGAGGTATCCCATTTGACAGACGAACAACAAGAGAGAAATGCCAAAATAAAAACCGCATACGTACATCGTCGGGCTTCCAAAACCGTAATAGCGAAGCGCATCCTCATGATTATTATTGGTGCCGTATTTATGGCAATGGGCATTGAGTTATTTTTGGTACCAAATCATTTATTGGATGGTGGAATTGTCGGTATATCCATTATCTTGTCTCACCTGACTGGTCTTCAAATTGGATTATTTATTTTCCTATTAAACATCCCCTTCTTTTTTTTCGGGTATAAACAAATTGGGAAAACATTTGCACTTTCTACTGTATTAGGAATTACGGTTCTTTCTATTTGTACATACTTTTTACATCCAGTTGCACGTTTTACTGATGACTTGTTACTTGCTACCGTCTTTGGTGGCATTGTACTTGGCATTGGTGTCGGTCTTGTCATTCGCTACGGTGGCTCATTGGACGGAACTGAAATTTTAGCTATTTTGTTCAGTACGAAAAGCGTTTTTTCCGTCGGGGAAATCATTATGTTCTTCAATTTGATAATCTTTACTGTCGCTGGTTTTGTCTTTACTTGGGAGCAAGCTATGTATTCCGTACTCGCTTATTTCATCGCTTATAAAATGATCGATATTGTCATTCAAGGCTTTGATGAATCCAAATCGGTTTATATTATTAGTGATCTTGTAGATGAAGTCGGCGAAGCGATTATGGATCGTCTCGGTCGCGGAGTCACTTATTTACATGGAGAAGGCGCATACACAGGTGATGATAAAAAAGTTATTTTCACCGTTATTACACGTCTGGAAGAAGCAAAATTAAAAACAATCGTGGAAGATATTGATCAACAAGCGTTCGTCGCCATTGGCAATATTGCTGAAGTACGCGGTGGACGATTCAAGAAACGTAATATTCACTAATATGCACTCTATATAAAAATGCGCTGCCCAATATTGGGACAGCGCATTTTTTAATTGGGTCATTCCATTGGATATACCCTTCCCTGGTCGGGTGGGAAGGTTTTCTGTAGATTACGGAGAGTGATAATAAACGCGACATGAACACTGAGCGTCAACACAATAATAGCTACCGCAACTGTAGACTGAACATCCTGTTTCATATTAATTAAAAACGACTGAATAAACGTTGAAGTGAGTGTTATGGTCATATAGACAATCATAATTTTTTTAATGCTATTCTGTTTTTCAGCCGCTTCAATTGGATAATCCACTTCATGCATCAGCATTCTGAATACATAATACATCAAAATTAAGTCAATCAGCGTGACACTAAAGCCATATACCAGCCAAGATGTACTGTTAACTTGCATTTGAGTGAGTACTTCCCCTGATAAAAACAGTGTAGGAATGGATAGAGCCATCAGGACAAAAGCAGTTATTACAGCTTTTTTAGCATTCGCCTTTCCTGCGGCAAGTTGATGAATGCCTGATGCGATCAAAATATATCCCAGTGGGTCAGGAAGAAAATCGAAAAAAATATGAACGTCCAGCAAAACCAATAAAAACCCGGCAATCATATACTTGAATGCTCTTCTATTTGCCATCTTTCACCACTTTCTCCACCATGCTCCGTAGATCTTCATCTGTAAGCTGTGGAATATGATGCAAGGGAAATGAAGCCGTAAAAGACTGTCCAGCAGCCGTTTCCCCTTCCCATGGAATCCATGCATCGATTGCCTTTTTATTAGTCGGCTCTATTTGTATGTATAAGCCGACACTACCTTGTGGTTCCAATACGATGGGCCAATTGACGTCTTTGGCAAGAGGTTGTTTTACATCGCTCCAATTAGGCATAACTTCTGCTTGATAGATAGGATCGGGAACTCGGCCTTCTTCTCCTTCATAATGTACTTTCACTTGAACATCCTTCGCAATATTTTCAGGCACAACGAATTCTTTCATTTTTAACTGCTCTTCTGCAGAATATATGCTGGAATGAAGACCGTCTGAAGTACTTCCAGTCGATATGCCCTTCAATTTAGGATCTTGTCTGAGCGTTGACGGCGTGATTCGAATTTCTCCGATGTCAAAATGTCCAGCCGTTCCGTCACTGAATTGTAGGAATACATTGGTCCCTATATAGGTCTTATCTTCTTCGCCTTCAAGAGACAGCATGGATGGGTCAAATTCAGCTACCAGTAGAAGATGTTGATTGAACTCCTGTACGACATTTGGTGAGTTGTATATCGAATTCTGGTTTCCATGTAACCACATGTCATTGCTCGGTGAGACGTTTGAGAGCGAGAATCCATCCACTTCAATCGTTTGGAGAATTGCTGGATTGTTTTTATTGGTCAAATAGTAAATGTTGAATAGATGTGTCTGGTCCATTGGTCGTTCGATATAATGTTCCAGAACAATGGGTTCATCCAAAAATTTCGCCTCGTAATTGGTTATATTAATCGTCCAAGCCACAATGATTGCCAGCAGTGCTCCCCAAAACCAAAATCTCTTCATTTATTTTCAACCCCAAATCGTATGAAAATTCACATTACTTTTACATACGAAAAAGAACGGGAAAAGTTTCCTTTTCCCGTTCAATAAAATTTAGCGCCAAACGCTCGCAATGATATTTGTTTGATTTCGATCTGGTCCTACTGAGAAAATCGAAATTGGAACACCAGTTAATTGTGAAATGCGTTCCAGGTAGTGTCGTGCATTTTCCGGAAGCTCATCGAGTGATTTACAAGATGTCACATCTTCGTTCCAACCTGGCAATTCTTCATAAACAGGTTCACAGTCAGCCAGCATACGTAAGTTTGCTGGGTATTCCGTAATCAGTTCCCCGTTGTAACTGTAAGCTGTACAAATCTTCACTGTTTCCAAACCAGTTAACACATCAATCGAATTGACCGTTAGATCTGTTAAACCACTAACACGACGTGCATGACGTACAACTACACTGTCGAACCAACCGATGCGACGTGGACGACCAGTTGTTGTACCATACTCTTTACCGACTTCACGAATTTGATTGCCGACTTCGTCAAACAATTCAGTTGGGAACGGACCGTCTCCAACACGAGAAGTATATGCTTTACATACACCAACCACATGGTGAATTTTCGTTGGTCCGACTCCGGCACCGATTGTAACGCCACCTGCTACTGGGTTAGATGATGTTACAAAAGGATAAGTACCTTGGTCGATATCTAGCATAACGCCTTGTGCACCTTCAAACAGTACGCGGCGGCCTTCATCCAATGCATCGTTCAATACTTTAGATGTATCTGTTACGTACTTCGCAATTTCTTGCCCGTAGCCGTAATACTCTTCAAGAATTTCTTCTTTTGTAAAACCTTCTGTCTCATAGAACTTATCGAACAAACGATTTTTCTCTTCTAGATTACGTTCAAGTTTTTCTTCAAATACTACTTTATCAAGTAAGTCGGCCATACGAATACCTACACGTGCTGCTTTATCCATGTAAGCCGGTCCGATTCCTTTACCTGTAGTTCCAATCTTGTTTTCACCACGACGAGCTTCTTCCACTTCGTCTTGCTTCAAGTGGTAAGGTAAAATGACGTGTGCGCGGTTAGAAATACGTAAGTTTTCTGTCGTTACCCCACGTTCATGTAATCCTTTTAACTCTTTCACTAATGCTTTAGGATCGACAACCATACCGTTACCGATTACTGAGATTTTGTCTTTATAAAAAATACCTGATGGAATCAAGTGAAGCTTATACGTTTCTCCACCGAAAATAATGGTGTGTCCAGCATTATTCCCACCTTGATAACGTGCAATTACTTCTGAATTCTCGGATAGGAAGTCGGTAATTTTCCCTTTACCTTCGTCTCCCCATTGTGTTCCTACTACTACAACTGATGTCATAATCAGCACCTCCGTCAGACGCTGTCACGCGTCCTGAATCAAACAGTGTTATTGTATCAACTGAAACGGCTGAAGTCAACCAAAAACAAGAAAAAACACGAACGGAAAAATGTTTTCAGACATTTATCGTTCGTGTTTTTGCATCAATCACAATTTAGAGATATTTGCTGCTAGGCTATTCTTGATGTCTAGCTTCAAGAGCCAGTGTCGAGCTTGAGTAGCGCTTTCTGCTTGGGCCCACAGGATGTGGGTCATGAAGGCATTCCGACACGATGTCGGGACCTTAGCCTTCTTACATTAGTAATCCGGGGTAGGTTGTTGGTGCTGGCTCCAGTCAATGTTAACGAATTTGTTGAACTCTTTAACAAAAGCCAGGGTTACCGTCCCTGTCGGACCATTACGTTGTTTTGCGATGATGATTTCAATCATGTTTTGATTCTCGGTTTCTTTATCGTAGTAATCCTCACGATATAGGAACGAAACAATATCGGCATCTTGCTCAATACTTCCGGATTCACGTAAATCGGACATCATAGGACGCTTGTCCTGACGTTGTTCCACGCCACGGGAAAGCTGTGACAAGGCGATAACTGGAACTTGGAGCTCACGAGCAAGGGATTTTAATGAACGGGAAATTTCCGATACTTCTTGCTGACGGTTTTCTTTCCCATTCCCGCTTCCTACAATCAGTTGCAAGTAATCAATCAAAATCATGCCAAGTCCATACTCTTGTTTCAAACGACGGCACTTCGAACGGATTTCATTAATCCGAATACCCGGTGTATCGTCAATAAAAATACCTGCGTTGGATAAACTCCCCATCGCCATTGTTAGTTTGCGCCAATCTTCAGCAGTTAATGCACCTGTACGTAAAACTTGGGCATCAATATTTCCTTCTGCACACAGCATACGCATCACAAGCTGCTCAGCACCCATCTCCAAACTGAAGATGGCTACGTTCTCTTCTGTCTTCGTTGCTACGTTTTGCGCTACGTTTAACGCAAACGCTGTTTTACCAACAGACGGACGTGCTGCTACAATAATTAAATCGTTCCGTTGGAAACCGGCTGTAATACGGTCTAAATCACGGAATCCTGTGGGAACTCCTGTTATATCGCCCTTACGTGAATGGAGAAGTTCAATATTGTCATACGTTTGAACAAGTACATCTTTAATGTGCCTGAAATCACCCGCATTTTTTCGATTGGAAACTTCCATCATTTTCTTTTCGGCTTCAGATAACAAGGCTTCGACTTCGTCTTCACGCGTAAAGCCATCTTCGACGATATTGGTTGCTACGCGAATTAATCGTCGCAGTAACGCCTTTTCTTCAACAATCCGTGCATAATGTGCGATGTTTGCGGCAGTTGGTACTGAATTTGCAATTTCCGATAAATACGAAAGTCCACCGACATCTTCAAGTTCTTTTTTCGATGCCAACTCTTCAGTCACTGTTACAACGTCAATTGGTTTTCCTTGATCACTGAGGCGGTTCATCGTTTGGAAAATCTTCTGATGTGCCACGCGATAAAAGTCTTCGTATTGCAGAATTTCTGCTGCCGTAATGAGCGCTTGAGGCTCTAAAAAGATGGCCCCGATCACGGACTGCTCGGCTTCTTGGTTGTGAGGGGGTATCCGGTCCATCATGGGCTCGCTCATTAACGTCTCTCCTTACGCTTCTTCTGTTACGTGTACTTTCAATGTTGCTGTTACTTCTTGATGTAATTTAACTGGAATGTTTGTATATCCAAGACCACGAATGGCATCGTCCAATTCCATTTTACGTTTGTCGATTTTAATACCTGTTGTTTTCTGAAGTTGTTCCGCGACTTGTTTCGTTGTTATCGAACCAAACAAACGGCCACCTTCACCTGATTTTGCTTTTAGTTCTACCGTAATTTGCTCTAACTTCTCTTTTAACTTTTTCGCTTCTTCATGCACTTGTTCTGCATGTTTATCTTCTTTGCGTTTTTGACCATCTAATGCGCTGATTGTCGCTTGATTAGCTTCAGTCGCCAAATTGTTTTTCAATAAAAAGTTATGCGCATAGCCATCTGCTACATTTTTGATTTCGCCTTTTTTCCCTTTGCCTTTAACATCTTTCAAGAAAATTACTTTCATGTTATTTGGCCTCCTTCGACAATTTCAATGATTGCTAATTTTAGTTGTTCAATGGCACTTTCAATCTCCTTATCATGAATCTGACAAGCAGCATTGGTTAAATGACCACCGCCACCGAGCTTCTCCATAATTAATTGGACATTGATTTCACCCATAGAACGGGCGCTGATGCCAACGTCTCCATTATTTTTTCTTGCGACCACAAATGATGCAGAAACATCCTTCATTGTCAGTAAAATATCTGCGGTTTGTGCTATAAGCACCTGGCTATAGGAATTTGTTTCTTCCCCATGTGCTATCGCAATGCCTTCTCGGAAAAACTCAACTGTCTGGATAATTTTAGAACGTTCAATATATGTTTCAATATCTTCTTTTAGTAAGCGCTGAACTAGCACCGTGTCCGCTCCGTTTGTACGTAAATACGAGGCTGCTTCAAACGTTCGTGCACCCGTTCGAAGGGTAAAGCTCTTCGTATCGACAATTATACCGGCAAGCATTGCAGTTGCTTCTAGCATCGTTATTTTATCATGTTTCGGTTGATATTCGAGCAATTCCGTTACAAGCTCTGATGTTGATGATGCATATGGCTCCATGTAAACAAGCATTGTATTCGAAATAAATTCTTCTCCACGGCGATGATGATCGATCACTACTATTTTTTCAGCTCGATTTAACAGTTTTTCATCAATGACCATACTTGGTTTATGCGTATCCACGACCACAAGCAATGTACGATCGGTTAATTTAGATAAAGCTTCTTCGGGTGAAATAAACCGTTCAAATAATTGTGGCTTGTTTTTCACTTCTTCCATCAACCTGGTCACACTTTGGTCGAGTTCATCAAAATTAACGACGACATAGCCATTGATCTGGTTCATCTCTGCCATTTTACGTACGCCGACAGCTGCACCGATTGCATCCATATCGGGCAATTGATGCCCCATGACAAACACTTGATCACTATCCTGAATTAAATCACGCAGCGCATGAGAAATGACGCGCGCCCTAACTCTCGTTCGTTTTTCAACCGGGTTGGTTTTTCCACCGTAAAATTTCACTTTTCCACTTGGTTGTTTAATGGCTACTTGATCTCCGCCACGTCCCAATACCAAATCCAGACCCGACTGCGCAAGTTGGCCAAGTTCTACCAATGAAGATGACCCGGCACCCACACCGATACTCAGTGTTAACGCCAAATTCAATTTGGAGGTTGCTTCTCTAATATCATCCAAAATAGAAAACTTCGTTTTTTCAAGTTCCAGTAATATGGATTCATTCAATACTGCAAGGAACCGGTCGGATGAAATTCTTTTGACATAAATGCCATGTCCCGCTCCCCAATTATTGACAAGCGACGTTACTAAACTATTTAACTGACCGCGAGTCTGGTCATCCATTCCTTGTGCCAGCTCATCGTAATTATCAATGAACAGCACGCCAATTACGCTGCGATCTGAATAGTAAAGCGTCTCAATTTCTGTTTGCTCGGTGATATCAAAGAAATAAAGAAGTTTTTCTTCTTGTTTGTAAAATACTTTAAATTTCTTACCGGACAAACTGACTGTCTGCTCTTTATTATCTTCTTGCTTTACAAGTGAATGGAATTCATCTGACAACGTAAATAAATCTTCACCAATAAGTGAATCAAATTCAAGCTCTCTCAACATGTACGGGTTCGCCCATTCAATGGTCCAATGTTCATTGACCAATATAATTCCAATGGGCATTTCAAGTAATGCTTCTTCGCCAACCCGTTTCATGCGATAAGAAAGTGTTTCAATATGTTTTTCCGTCTCTTCGTATAAACGTTTCTCCATTTGCCAGCCAATGACCAGAACAATGAGGAAAAGAGCAGCAACAATGCTTCCTATCCACATTTGCCAGTATAGGAGCAAAAAAGCGCTTATTAGGCCGAGCAATGATAGAAAAAATAAAGGGACACGAATGGGTCTTTTTCTAAAGAATGCTGACATTTGTTCAGCTCCTTACTTTTTGTTCTTGTCTTTGACAAACGAACGAATGTTGAAACCTAAATCGAATATGCCTAATAACACCGTTAACGATTGTAAGGGAAACGCTAAAAATGTTGCAACAATTGCAATCCATTTCGGCCATCCTTTTTCATGGATGTAAAAATGGATGAAAGATATTCCCTGTAAAGTAAGCAATACACGGAGCATCATAGTTACGTTGGCTAATACCATAAAAGCAAATGTTCCCTGAGTTAATTCAACAAATAAAGTTACGACCATGACAATCATGTAGTACCATAATATGGATTTCGGTAACCGCATGTGTCTAATTGCCGGAAACTTTGGTACGTCCAAGCCTAATTTTCGCAAAACTGGCAACTGGATATTGATGAATACAAATACAAAGCAGAAAACTCCAAGTATCAGGAGAGTTGGCATGACAGTTTCGAACATGAATAAAACATCCGAAATGGTCTGATCGTAATTTTTAGGTAAAGTATTATAACTTTCCAGGAACGTACCCAATTGATCATATTGATCTTTCGTGTATACTAACATTTCTTTCACAGGATTGAATTTGAAGAGCAGTACAAGGATTACATATTCAATGACGATGCTTACTATCAAGACAATCGCCGAAGCCATTAACATGAACAGCTTACTTTTCTTCAAACGAATCGTATCTCCGATAATAAAACCGAGCAAGACATGAATCAAAGCAAAAGGTATGGCCATTAACCCTCCAATGAAATAGGAAATACCCATACTTAGTACAACAACATAAATAGAAGCAGCCCGACTAAATTTCGCACTATACCAAGCTATTGGCAGAGCGAGAAAGAGTATTGTAATCAAGTTCAGCACAGGCACATAAAAAGAAACAGCCAACAAAATAGAAAACAGCGCAATTATCATTGCACCTAATGTCAGCTGTTTCGTTTGTTCATTCGGCATTCAAAATCCTTCCTAACTTAAAAAACATGTATTCACTATCAGTTGTCCCAATCACATAGTTATTATCAAAATAGTCTACTGAAGCAATTTATCAAAGCTGTTTTACTACTTCTCTAATTTCATGAGAGAATGGACAACTATATCTTCCTATTGTATCATGTCGGACCAGTTGCAACAAAAGTTCCAAATGATAATGATTTTGGCACATAAGAAATGCTCAAAGTGCGATGTCGCACCGCCTTTATAACGATCCACCTGTGCCCAAGTTTAGATGCGAGCTGGCAATTAGAGCTAGACATAACGTATCTCGAAAGAATAAGAAACATTGTCAAAAATTCATACTTTCTTATAATATAAAAAAAGACCGGTTTCCCGGTCTTTTAAGCGTTCAAGAGCATTTCTTATCTCTCTTCAGTAGAGAATGGAAGTAATGCCATGATACGTGATAATTTGATTGCTGAAGTCAGTTTGCGTTGGTATTTCGCGCTTGTTCCAGTAACTCGACGTGGAAGAATTTTTCCGCGTTCTGATACGAACTTTTTAAGCAAATCAACATCTTTATAGTCGATATGCGTAATATTGTTAGACGTGAAATAGCAAACCTTTTTGCGTCTTTTGCCTCCGCGACGTGGTGCCATATCGTTTCGCCTCCTTAGTGTTTGGTTTTATTTTGGGTGTGCGTTAAAGTCAATTCGCTATCTGGCAATGTCTAGCTCCAATGGCCAGACCGTACCTCCGTTTCACCACTTCATTCGAAAACGGGTTTTCGATTCGTTGGTTCCAACGTCGGAGTCGGTCTATCATGGCCATCTACGCTTTTCTAATTAGAATGGTAAATCGTCGTCTGATACTTCGATTGGGCCGCTTCCAGAAGAGAAAGGATCTTCATCTACACGTGTATAGTTTTGCTGATTTGGTGATTGATTCTGTTGATAAGATGGATATTGATTGTTTTGGTTTGAACCGCCACCATAAGGTTGTCCTTGTTGTGGACGATCTCCGCCAGAACTATTACGTGGTTCAAGGAATTGAACACTATCAGCTACAACTTCAGTCGTGTAAACACGCTTTCCATCTTGGCCTTCATAGCTCCCAGTTTGAATACGCCCTTCTACACCTGCCAAACTACCTTTTTTAAGGAAGTTTGCTGTGTTTTCAGCTGGCTTTCTCCAAACAGTACAGTTAATAAAATCCGCTTCCTTTTCACCTGACTGGTTAGAGAATGAACGATTTACAGCTAGTGTAAAACGCGCAACTGCTACACCACTTGGTGTATAACGAAGCTCCGGATCTTTTGTCAGTCTTCCGACTAATACGACTCGGTTAATCATCAGAATACAACCTCCCTCGTCTGCAAGTTGTTTCGAGTATACTCGATGCTAAATTCTTATTTATCTTCTACGTTGACAGCTACAAAACGAATAATATCTTCGTTAATGTTAGCAAGACGGATGTATTCATCGATTGCTCTTGAATCAGCGTTTGCTTTCACGATTTGGTAGAAACCTTCGCGGAAGTCATTGATTTCGTAAGCTAAGCGGCGTTTGCCCCACTCTTTAGACTCGATGATTTCAGCACCATTCGTAGTCAAGATATCGTCGAAACGAGCTGTAAGAGCTTTTTTCGCGTCATCTTCGATTGTTGGTCGAATGATGTACATTAATTCGTACTTTTTCATCTTTTTGCACCTCCTTATGGACTTAGGCCTGACTGTTGACAGTAGGCAAGGAGCAAGTAACGTTCATTACTCACATCAATTGATTGTAACACACGCAATGACCACGTGCAACTACTGATTTGGTAGACAACTTAGGCTTTTCAGCTATACTACCTATTATGAGGTGAGAATAATGAAAGATTTCGATACACCCACTAAAATCATTGATTTGGACATTCAAAAAATCGGCAAAACAAGCTTAGTATTAACGGTCGTCTTAAGCGTGTTACTTTTGCTATTAACAAGTATTGTGCATCAAGATTTTGCATTTGAACCATCCTGGCTCGGATTGCTCCTATTCATCATTGGCTATATCCTATTAATCGTTTTGCATGAAGCAGCACATCTAGTCGGCTTTGTCATTTTTGCTAAAGTTCCATGGCGCTCGCTTGACTATGGCTTTAATTTGAAACTGGGTGTTGCCTACGCGACAACTACTGAACCTATTCAAAACAAAGCGATGAAAAGTGTATTAATCCTGCCATTTTGGACAACAGGCGTATTACCGGCCGTCATTGCTATTTTCATTAATAGTCCGCTTCTCGCATTACTAGGTGCCTGGCTGATTGCTGGTGCCGCTGGTGATTTTGCCATGATTAAAGAATTACGGACTGTACGCGATGATGCTTGGATCAAGGATGACCCAGAACGACCAAAATTATATGTGTTTGAACAACAATAAAGCTGCTTCCATTCGAAATGGAGCAGCTTTACTTTATTTCTTGAGATTTACGATAAGCAATCCAGTCTCCAGATGAAATCACAACTTTCTTCATCGTTTCATCACAAACAGTATACACAATGGCTTCTAAGATGCTTTCTCTTGTTTTTATATTCACCATTTGTTTCGTATAAAGATCCATTTCAGGGTCCCCTGTATAACCTTCAAGCACATCTAAATCCACCCACATATAATCGGGTACTTCGTAAACATCCCCTATTACTATTGATTCCTGAGCTAGCTCGATTGCAGGATAACCATCTCCTGTATCATACATAATCGCCGGAAGCGTAACCTTCTCATATAAAAGTTGTGCACCTTCGAGAACATGATGATTCTTTTCTCCATAAAGCAACGTCCCATATGCAAATAACTTCATACGACATTCCCCTTTTGTCTCTATAATTCAAAAAAGGGTCAGCCGACAAGTCGACTAACCCGAAAATATTTTATACGTTGAAACGGAATAACATAACGTCGCCGTCTTGTACGATGTATTCTTTACCTTCCAAACGCACTTTCCCTGCTTCTTTTGCAGAAGCCATTGAACCGTTTGTAACCAAGTCATCATAAGAAACAGTCTCGGCACGGATGAAACCACGTTCGAAGTCTGTATGGATGACACCTGCACATTGAGGTGCTTTCATGCCTTTACGGAATGTCCAAGCACGAACTTCCTGCACGCCTGCTGTAAAGTATGTTGCAAGTCCCAATAATTGATATGCGGCTTTTACAAGCTGATCCAGACCTGATTCTTTAATCCCCAACTCGTCAAGGAACATCGCTTTCTCTTCCTCGTCAAGCTCAGCCATTTCTTCTTCAATCTTCGCACACACAACAATAACTTGTGCATTATCTACTTTAGCGAATTCACGAACTTTTTGAACATATTCATTTTCATCAGCATTCGCAATTTCATCTTCCGCCACATTTGCTACATACAGCATAGGTTTGATTGTTAATAAATGAAGACCTTTAACAACGCGTAATTCTTCTTCTGTAAATTCAACAGAACGAGCTGGCTTCTCTTCTTCAAAAGCATCACGAAGTTTGACCAATACTGGTTCTTCAACCATAGCATCTTTGTCTTTTTGTTTCGCCATTTTGCCTACACGTTGCAAACGTTTTTCAACGCTTTCCAAGTCAGCCAAAATTAACTCAAGATTGATTACTTCGATATCTGAAATCGGATCTACTTTCCCTGCTACGTGTGTAACGTTCTCATCAGCAAAACAACGTACCACTTGGCAAATTGCATCTACTTCACGAATGTGAGCCAAGAATTTATTTCCTAGTCCTTCACCTTTACTGGCACCTTTTACAATCCCGGCAATATCAGTGAACTCAAAAGCTGTAGGAACCGTTTTCTTTGGAACAACAAGTTCTGTTAATTTATTTAGACGCTCGTCCGGCACTTCTACAATTCCAACGTTTGGATCAATTGTACAGAATGGATAGTTTGCAGCTTCTGCGCCTGCTTTAGTTATTGCATTAAATAGAGTAGATTTACCGACATTCGGCAAGCCCACGATTCCCGCTGTTAACGCCATATTAGTTCCCAACCTTTCATAACTTACGAGTTCTATATTCATGTGTGTATAGTCATTTTCAACGCTTGATTGAAGCTTTTACTTTTCATTTAACTAATCTATTATAAATTTTTGTCAACCAAAAGTCTATTCCTCTGTGGAAGGCTCAGCTGCTTTAATTACTTTTTTCATCTTTTTCTCGAATTCTCTTCTTGGAATCATCACACTGTGCTGGCAACCTTCACATTTTATCCGCACATCTGCGCCTGTGCGAATGATTTTCCATTCATTCGTTCCGCAAGGGTGCTGCTTTTTCATTTCAACAATATCACCCAGCTCAAAGGATTTCGTGTTCATCAGACTTTCCCCTTGTCTTCAGACTTCACAGGATCCCCAGTACCCGAATCAACCGATCCTGTTTTCTTTTGGTACATCACCATTTTCGGATATGGAATTTCGATTCCATGTTCGTCCATGAATATTTTCAGGTCACGACGGATTATTCGCGCTACTGCGAAATGTTGCATCGGCTTTGTTTCCGCAGTAATACGCATGACCACTTCAGAAGCAGCTAGATTTTGAACACCCAGTAACTCAGGTTCTTTAACCAATTGCTCGTATTTTTCAGGAAGACTCGATAAAAACTCTCCAATAAGCTCTTCCGCTTTTGGAATATCCGTTTCAAGTGCAACACTCACGTCGACAATCGCAATTGAATTGTTTAATGAGTAATTGATAACTTCCACAATCGTTCCGTTAGGGAAAATGTGAATCTCCCCGTTTAATCCTTTTAATTTAGTTGTTCGCAAACCAATCTCTTGTACAGACCCTTCTGATGCACCGATTCGAACATAGTCTCCGACAGAAAATTGATCCTCAAAAATAATAAAGAATCCCGTGATGACATCACGAACTAAGTTTTGTGCACCAAAACCAACAGCCAAACCGAGTACCCCTGCCCCAGCCAGCAAGCCCGTCACATCAATCGTCAATGCAGAAAGGACTGCCAGAAGCGCAGCAAAGTATACAACATAAGCAACTACATTTTGGAGTAATTTGAGTAATGTATTCTGTCTGCGTTCCGAGTAGCGCAAGGGTGCTTTCATACGGACTTCAAATACTTTACGAATGACCACTTTAAATATTTTCACAAAAATTCCTGCTAAGAACATAATGAATATTACTTTTAGCGTAATAACGCCAGCAGCAATCCATATTTCCTCATCTAATAGAAAATCTTTGACACTTTCAATCGTCTTGTTAATGTGAATGTCCACTTGATAACTACCACCTTTTTGAATAAAGCCCATTTCTAATACGTATACTACGAAAAAAGAGAGTGAGCTAACCTATGTTTGCATTTTCGTCTCAATTACATTCAGAAGATTTTTCCTATCAAGATTCAGGTGTTGCCTGGCGCTTAAGCTCGCTTTTTCTTCAACTTATACCATTTGATAAACCGAATCTCACTTTTTGTTGCATAGGCACCGACCGGTCTACTGGAGACTCTCTAGGACCATTAATCGGAACTTGGCTTCGCGACCATCCTACATTTCCGTATGAAGTGATTGGTACTTTGCAGCAACCTTTGCACGCTTTGAATTTACAACAAACAGTCGAGTCACTTCAAGCGAGAACATTAACTCCTTATATAGTTGCCATAGATGCTTGCTTAGGGAAAGTTGAAAAAATCGGACATATTGTTATCGAAAAAGGTCCTCTTTTCCCCGGCAAAGCAGTAAAAAAGGAATTGCCGCCTATTGGAGACCTTTCCATTAAAGGCATTGTAAATGTTGGTGGTTATCAGGAATATACCGTCTTGCAAAACACTAGACTTCAATTACCTTATGATATGGGCAAAGTTTTGTCCCGTGCTCTTCTACTCGCTTGGCAAAGGCACCAAATGAAAATAGTACGCAATAGCCACGACGATAGCTACCACGAGAATGCCTGGCAGTAAATTGGCTACTCTTATCTTGGTCAAACCAATCATATTTAAACCAATTGCTACGATCATGATTCCGCCGGTTGCAGTCATTTCCTGAATATATAAAGCAAGTGCTTCTTGTGGAATAACACGGCTGATTTGAGTGGCAAAAAGTGCGATCGTGCCTTGATATAAAATAACCGGAACGGCTGACAAAAGAACACCAATTCCCAGAGTGGTAGCCAATATGATCGAAGTAAACCCATCTATCAACCCTTTTACAATTAATAAATCATGATCATTTCGCAGTCCACTATCTAAGGATCCAATGACTGCCATCGATCCAATAACGAAAATCAATGTAGCTGATACAAAACCCTGTGCAATACTTATATTTTCGCCTTTTTTATTTTTGCCAACTTTCGATTCCAACCAATGGCCAAATCGATTGAGTTGATGGTCTAAATCAATCCACTCTCCAATTACTGCACCAACAACCAAACTAATAATAACGATTAAGAACTGACCGCTTTCAAAACCCATTTGAAGTCCTATAACAGTAACAGCAAGCCCAATGGCATACATCACTGTTTGCTTCATATTTTCCGGGATGTTTTTCAACAATCTTCCAATGATTGTTCCCACAATGATGAGAAGCGCGTTAATCAATGTCCCTAATAACACCATACGGAACTCCTCATTTCAGCTAAAAATAGAACCTATCCCCTCAAAGTTAAATTCTTTAAGGGAATAGGCAGTTTAGTCTTCTAATAATTCTAAAATACGTTCAAGATCATCTTCAGAGAAAAACTCAATTTCGATTTTCCCTTTGTTTTTCGATTTCTTGATTGAAACGGTTGTGCCGAAATATTCACGCAGTTGTGATTCTTTTTCTTTAATAAAGATATCTTTGTTTGGAACTTTTGATGTTTCACGTGAAACATCTTCATTCATTCTTTGAACGAGTGATTCAAGTTGACGAACATTCAAGTTTTCTTTCATCACTTTTTCAGCAATTGAAGGTATCAGCTTTTTACGCTTTAATCCAAGCAATGCTCTCCCATGTCCCATTGATAGTTTATTAGATGAAATTAGCTCTCGCACAACATCAGGTAATGATAGCAAGCGGATATGATTGGCAATATGAGGACGACTTTTCCCTAAACGAAAAGCTAATTGCTCTTGTGTGAGGCTCAGGTTTTCCATAAGGTTTTGGTAAGCATCTGCTTCTTCAATCGGTGTTAAATCTTCACGTTGTAAATTTTCAAGAATCGCAATTTCCATCATTTGTTGATCTGTGAATTCACGAATTACAGCAGGAATCTCTTTCAAACCAGCAGCTTTTGATGCTCGGAAACGACGTTCCCCTACAACAATTTCAAATAACTTGCCTCTTCTTCTTAAAATTATCGGTTGTAGAACACCGTGTTCTTTAATGGATTCAGTTAACTCACCTAATGCTGTTTCATCAAAAATTTTGCGTGGTTGATATGGGTTTACTTTAATATCTCTTACAGGGACTTTTTCAACACTTTCCATTTGATTGATTGATTCTCCTGGAAATAGTGCATTAATTCCTTTACCTAAGCCTTTAGACATTACGAATCACTTCCTTCGCCAAATCTAGATATACTTCTGCACCACGAGATTTTGGATCGTAAATAATAATAGGTTCTCCATGACTTGGCGCCTCGCTTAAACGAACATTACGAGGAATAATCGTTTTATACACTTTATCTTGGAAGTATTTTTTTACTTCTTCAATTACTTGGATTCCGAGGTTCGTACGTGCATCAAACATTGTCAATAAAACTCCGTCAATAACAAGTTGATTATTTAAGTGTTTTTGTACCAATCGAATGGTACTCAATAACTGGCTGAGACCTTCCAATGCGTAATACTCACACTGCACTGGAATTAAAATAGCATCTGAAGCCGTCAATGCATTAATCGTCAGCAAACCTAGTGATGGCGGACAATCTATGATGATATAATCATATTCTTCTTTCACTTCTTGAAGGGCCCTTTTTAAACGCACCTCACGAGAAATGGTAGAAACTAGTTCAATTTCAGCACCCGCCAATGAAATTGTTGCAGGAACTACATGTAAATTTTCAACTTTAGTTTCCAAAATTACTTTTTTTACGTCTATATCATCTATTAGAACATCATAAATACATTGTTGTACGTCACCTTTATTAACGCCAACTCCACTTGTAGCATTTCCTTGGGGATCCGTATCCATTAATAATACTTTTTTCCCTAAGTACGCAAGGCATGCGCTCAAACTTACAGATGTTGTCGTTTTACCCACGCCGCCTTTTTGATTGGCGATCGCAATGATTCTTCCCACGCTTGCACCTGCTTTCCTCTAGTTGTCGCTTCTCAGCATTTCTTCCCAGATATTTCTACCTTATCAGAACTTTCCGCTTTTCCTTTCATTCTAACAAAATTTTGATTAAAAAAGGATTATATTCTGATTACAAACAAAAAAACTCTTGCCATTTTCAGAGCAAGAGTTCACGATTTCGTAATATCAAGATTTCTTTTTCGGGATTTTCACAGTAATTTGGTAGAAATCCTCAAGTTCTTCTTCTTCCGTTTCCATCTTAATTCCCGTTTTTGCAACCATCGCAAATGACTGTCTGAGTGTATTCAGTGCAATCCTTACATCACGACTGACTGTCTTTCTTTTCGGCTTTTCTTTTTTACCTTCAACGACTGGTGGGTTTAACAGGTCCTCCACTTTCTTTTCCAGCTGCTTCACATTATATTGTTGCTCCACTACTTCCTGGAAAAGTGCGATTTGCTGTTCTTCTTCTTTAATGGGCATGAGCGCTCGTGCATGACGCTCTGAGATTTCACGCTTCAAAATTCCATCCTGAATCACTTGTGGAAGTTTCAGCAGTCTTAATTTGTTGGCAACAGTTGATTGACCTTTGCCTAAACGTTGAGCCAAAGCTTCTTGTGTAAGTTCATGAAGTTCCAACAACTTTTGATAAGCCAATGCTTCTTCAATAGCTGTTAATTCTTCGCGTTGTAAATTTTCAATCAAAGCAATTGATGCTGTTTCTTTATCACTTAAATTACGTACGATAGCAGGAACTTCTTCCCACTCAAGCTTCGTCATCGCACGGAAACGACGTTCCCCCGCAATAATCTCATATCGTCCATCGTCCATTTGACGAACTACGATTGGTTGAATAACCCCGTGTGTATGAATGGTACGAGCCAATTCTTCAATTTTGGACTCATCAAAAACAGTCCGCGGTTGAAAACGATTCGGAACAATCGATTGCAAAGGGATTTTCATTACTTCTTCATATTGTTCAACTGTTTGCTTTGTAGCCGCTATCTCTTTTTCGCCACTCCCAAAAAAACGTGAAAAAGGACTTTTCATCCCCTGCACCACCTTTAAGAAACTACCTACTTGTATTAATTCGAGACAAATCTCTTCAATCCTTTATTAATGTTTCACGTGAAACACAATACTACAATGGAGTTTTATTTGGAACTCCAGGTTTTCTCGGATATTTTTTAGGGGTGCTCTTTACTTTATTAAAAACAAACAATGATCTTTCACTATTTTCTACAGGCAGTGTGAAAGAATATTCTTGAATTTTTTCAGCACCCAAAATTGTTAAAGCTTTTTTTGCATCATTTAGTTCGTCTTGAGCCGCTGCAGCTTTCATCGCCACAAACTGACCTCCGACTTTAACTAATGGTATGCAAAGTTCCGACAATACAGATAATCTCGCTACCGCTCTCGCTGTGACAATATCATACTGTTCCCTGTAATTTGGATTTTGTCCAAATTCTTCTGCTCGGGCATGTACAAATTGAACATTGGAAAGTCCCAATTGCTCACTTAAATGTGTGAGAAATTGAATCCGCTTGTTCAATGAATCAACAATAGTTACATGCAATTGAGGGAAGCAAATTTTCAAAGGTATACTTGGGAATCCCGCTCCTGCACCTACATCACAAATTGATTGGCCTTTGGAAAAATCCACATAAAAAGCCATGCTGATTGAATCATAAAAATGCTTTAAGTAAACGGATGGTTGATCAGTGATTGCAGTTAAGTTCATTTTTTCGTTCCACTCAACAAGCAGTTCGAAATATTTATGAAATTGTTGAAGTTGTTCAGGGGTTAAAATAATCCCTTTTTCTCTTAGTGCTTCAACAAATTGTTGTTGGTTCATATTGGACCCCTTCCGTATATGAAGAGTGGCTAAATGCTGAATTTAGCGAATAGCCACTTTTATACTTATCCGGATATTTTCGCTATTCTACCTTGTTCAATATACACCAGAAGGATAGAAATGTCAGCAGGATTTACACCTGATATTCTAGATGCTTGTGCAATTGATAAAGGTCTAACTTCTTTCATCTTCTGCTTCGCTTCAGTAGCGATACCAGAAATGGCATCGTAGTCAATTAAATCCGGAATTTTTTTATCTTCCATTTTCTTTAATTTCTCTACTTGTTGAAGTGCTTTTTCGATATAACCTTCGTACTTAATTTGAATTTCGATTTGATCCTTCATTTCATCTGTTAAGTCGATTGGTGAAGGAGAAAGCTGTGCAATATCATCATACGTCA
The DNA here is from genome assembly GCF_056402175.1 of Paenisporosarcina sp. P4_B8. Classification (NCBI taxonomy): domain Bacteria; kingdom Bacillati; phylum Bacillota; class Bacilli; order Caryophanales; family Caryophanaceae; genus Paenisporosarcina; species Paenisporosarcina sp. P4_B8. The sequence goes on from NZ_JBFUHX010000008.1 coordinate 136,029, forward strand.
TTTCAGGGCGCTTTAGTAAGTCCTGACCTTTTATTCCGTCTTTAAGTTCAGTGCCGCCTTTAGAACGGATAATTTCTTGCGTTTCTTCATTCGGCTTAATAATCGTTTTTCTTAATCGGACGATTTCTTCATCGATCAATTTCTTCTTCGCTTCAAAACGCTCGTAACGTTCCTCCGAAATCAATCCTGCTTCGAATCCGATTTTGGTTAATCTCAAGTCTGCATTGTCATGACGTAACAATAATCGATATTCTGCTCTCGACGTAAGCAAACGGTAAGGTTCATTCGTTCCTTTTGTCACTAAATCATCAATTAACACACCGATATACGCATCTGAACGGCTTAAAATGATTTCTTCTTTATTTAAAGAACGAGCCGCAGCATTCATACCAGCCATCAACCCTTGACCAGCTGCTTCTTCATAACCAGATGTTCCGTTAATTTGACCAGCAGTATATAAATTACGGATTTTTTTCGTTTCCAACGTTGGCCATAATTGGGTAGGTACCATTGCATCGTACTCAATCGCATATCCTGCTCGCATCATTTCAGCTTTTTCCAATCCTGGAATGCTTTCTAGCAACTTACGTTGTACATGTTCAGGCAAGCTTGTTGAAAGTCCTTGTACATATACTTCACGCGTATTGCGCCCTTCAGGCTCCAAGAAGATTTGGTGACGTGGTTTGTCATTGAAACGTACCACTTTGTCTTCAATGGAAGGACAATAACGTGGACCTGTACCTTTAATCATGCCTGAATACATTGGTGATAAATGCAAGTTTTCATCAATTATCTGGTGAGTGCGTTCATTCGTATACGTCAACCAACAAGGCATTTGATCCATGATATATTCAGTCGTTTCATAACTGAATGCTCGTGGTAAGTCATCGCCTGGCTGAATCTCTGTTTTGCTGTAATCAATCGTTTTACTGTTTACGCGTGGCGGTGTTCCTGTTTTAAAACGTACCAAATCAAATCCTAAATCTCGAAGATTATCTGCCAATTTCAATGAAGGTTGTTGATTATTTGGTCCACTTGAATATTTCAAATCACCAATGATAATTTCACCACGTAAAAATGTTCCAGTTGTTACAATCACCGTTTTTGCACGGTAGATTGCCCCGACTTGTGTAATAACACCTTTTATTTCGTCGTCTTCAATAATTAATTCCTCAACCATCGCCTGATGGATGGACAAGTTCTCTTGTTCTTCCATTAAGCGTTTCATCTCAGCTTGATATAACACTTTATCGGCTTGTGCACGTAAAGCACGTACAGCTGGGCCTTTACCTGTATTCAACATTCTCATTTGAATATGCGTTTTGTCGATGACTTTCCCCATTGCGCCTCCAAGGGCGTCAATTTCCCGGACAACTATTCCTTTAGCCGGGCCTCCGATAGATGGATTACATGGCATAAATGCAATCATATCTAAATTAATTGTTAAAACGAGTGTTTTTGCACCCATTCCCGCTGCTGCTAAAGCTGCTTCAGAACCGGCATGGCCAGCTCCAATAACAATAACATCGAACGAGCCCGCTTCAAATTTCTGCATGTTCGTTCATTCCTTTCGTTTATCCAAATTTTTTATATTCAAGCTTTCCGCTCTTTTATGTCTAGCTTCAAGCGCCAGCTCGCACCTAAGCTTCAGAACCGGTGTCGAGCAAAAGTGGCGCATTTAACTTGGGCCCACAGGATGTGGGTCATGAAGGCGTTGCCGCAAGGACGCGGCGAACTTAGCCTTCGTTCCACTTATTTCCCTAAACAGAATTGGGAGAACAGTTGGTCAATCAAACTTTCTTCTACTGTATCTCCAGTAATTTCACCTAAAATTTCCCACGTTCTGGTGACATCGATTTGGATCATATCGATTGGCACGGCAGCATGCGCTGCGTCTATTGCATCTTCAATTGTTTGTTTTGCCTGGTGCAATAAAGCAATGTGACGAGCATTTGAGACATACGTCAAATCGCCACTTTCCAGAGATCCTTCAAAGAATAATGAAGCAATTGCTTCCTCGAGTTGATCCACTCCTTCTTCTTGTAATAAAGAAGTGGTCACGATTTTTCGGTTCCCTGCAAGTTCTTCTACACGTTGACTATCGATTTTCTTCTCTAAATCGGTTTTATTGATTACCACAATAAAGTCCATGCCTTCGATTGCTTCAAATAAACGCTCATCCTCAGGTGTTAGCTCGTCCGAATGGTTCAGTACCAAAAGAATCAAATCGGCTTGTTTAAGAACTTGTCTGGAGCGTTCTACACCGATTCGTTCAACAATGTCTTCTGTTTCCCGAATCCCGGCAGTATCAATGAGCTTTAACGGTACGCCACGGACATTTACATACTCTTCAATAATGTCACGTGTTGTCCCCGCTACATCGGTAACAATCGCTTTATTTTCTTGCACTAAACTATTTAATAAAGAGGACTTCCCTACATTCGGTCGACCGATAATGACAGTAGATAAGCCTTCTCTTAATATTTTCCCTTGAGATGAAGTACGCAATAACCCTTCAATTTCTTGTTTCACCCAAGATGACTTTTCAATAATCATGGGCAATGTCATTTCTTCCACATCATCATACTCTGGATAGTCGATGTTCACTTCTACCTGTGCCAACGTTTCTAACAATGCTTGTCGCAAGCTGGCAATGAGTCGTGATAATTTTCCATCCATTTGACCTAGTGCAACATTCATTGCACGATCAGTCTTGGCACGAATTAAATCCATAACAGCTTCTGCTTGAGATAAGTCGATACGTCCATTTAAAAATGCACGTTTCGTGAATTCTCCCGGCTCCGCTAATCGAGCACCATGTCTCAGTACTAACTGCAACACTCGATTTACGGTAACGATACCTCCGTGACAATTTATTTCAACTACGTCTTCTCGTGTAAAGGTTTTTGGACCTTTCATTAAAGACAGCATGACTTCTTCTACTACGTCGCCTGATTCAGGCTCTATTAAATGTCCATAATGGATCGTGTGTGATGCTTGACTACTTAATTTTTTTTCTCCAGGCGAACGAAAAATTTGATCAGCTATGGAAACTGCTTCTGATCCACTTAATCGCACAATCGCAATTGCTCCCTCACCCATTGGTGTGGATATCGCAGTAATCGTATCGAATTCCATGATCGCCCACCTCCTGTCTACTAGTTATCCACATGTGGATAACTGAAAAAACGGTCATGATTCTCTAACATACAACAATAGCATAAAATCACTAAAATCGAAAGTCGCAAACGTCATTTCGACAACAAGAAAACGGACCTTTTCGTCAAGTGACGTCAAGGTCCGCTGTTCATTACTTTAATGGTTCAATTACGAGATAACGATTAGGATCTGTTCCTACTGATACGGTCTCAATATCCAACCGTCTGGATAAAGCGTGGTGTATCACTTTTCTTTCATAAGAAGGCATTGGTTCAAACTCTACTTTTTTTCCAGTTCGGATTGCTTTATCCGCCATACGTTCAGCTAATTGTTCCAAAGATTCTTGACGGCGCTCGCGGTAATTTTCTACATCAAGCTGAATCATCAAAAAATGGTTAGCATACTTGTTTGCAACTAATTGTGATAATTGTTGCAAAGCGTTTAACGTTTGCCCTCGTTTTCCAATAAGTACAGCAGCTTTTTTACTTTCCAGTCGAAGCGTAACATATTTACCGTTCTGCTCCGTATGAATCGTTAAATCGTCAATTTTCATTTCTTTTGCAATAAGGTTTATATATGCTTTCGTTTCTTCAACTGCCTCGCCTTGAGTGGACTCGACTTTCTTAGAAACTCCTTTTTCTTGCAATGGCGCTACTGTTTTTTCTGTCGGGTCTTCTACCGACTCAACAGTGACAATTTCAGTCTCTTGCACAACGGGTGGTGCTTCCTTTACTGTAACTTGCACTTCTGCAAGTTTGGAGCCAAAACCTAAAAATCCTTTTTTACCTTCAGTTAAAACGTTAATGGTGACTTGATCTCTGGTTGTCTCAAGTTTAGCTAATGCAGCAGATATCGCTTCTTCAGTTGTTGAACCCGTTTGCGTAATCTGATTCACTTTTTAGCCCCTCCAGTTTTAGCAGGTTGAAGTGTACGTTTTTCCCATGGTTTGTAAATGATCATGTTTTGAGTCAATGAAATGATATTTCCGATTACCCAGTACAATGTTAAGGCTGAAGGTAAGAAAATACCGAACCCGATAATCATAATAGGCATGAAATACATCATGATCTTCATTTGAGGGTTGTTCATTGCTTGACCAGTACGTAATACCAGGAACTGCATGATTCCTGCAAGAACCGCAAGAATAATACTCGGTTCAGCAAGCTCAAACCATAAGAAGCTGCCTAAGTTAATTTCTTCTGTATTATTCATGCGACTGATCGCATGATAGAAACCGATTAGGATAGGCATTTGAATGACTACTGGCAAACAGCCCGCAGCTGGATTCACACCTTTTTCTTTAAATAACGCCATCATTTCTTGTTGATACTTTTGTTGCGTAGCCGCATCTTTTGAGCTGTATTTTTGCTTGAGTTTAGCAAGTTCAGGTTGAACATCTTGCATATTCTTTGCACTCTTTGTTTGTTTGATCATTAAAGGAAGAATCGCCAAACGAATTATAATTGTCACCACGACAATACCTAATCCGTAAGATCCGAGTAGTTCCTTGAACAATGTAATGAAAGAAACGAGAGGCCAAACAATAAATTCGTTCCAAAATCCTTTACTGTCCTCATAAATCGGTTGATCATACTCTGTACATCCACTAAGTAATAGCGTGACAGAAACAAGCATGAGGATAATAAGTAAGCGTTTGTTCACCCTTCTTCCCCCTAAAACGACATTCCATTTCTTCTATATATATATACATGAAAAATTTCTTGTCTTTATTACTTGATCTTTTGAATCATTTTAGCGATTTTCAAAACGTGCTGCAAACTTTTCTTTGTTTCATGAAAATCTAAACTGGCCGCCTGATTTCTGGCGATAATGACATAATCCATGTTCGGGTTGATTTCATCTTTCAGTTCCAAGAAAGATTGTCTGATATAGCGTTTGATTTGGTTGCGGACGACTGCATTTCCGACTTTTTTACTCACGGATAGGCCGATGCGAAACTCCTCTTGTCCTTCTTTCGGTAAGAAATATAAGACAAACTGGCGATTCGCAAAGGATTTACCGCGTTTAAAAATCTTTTGAAACTCTGTATTCTTCTTTACTCGTTGACGTTTATTCATGCTTCACCTTCTCCACCTGATCATTCACTTCTAATAGGTAAAGAAAAAAAAGACCACTGATGCGGATCAGTGGGCTTAAGCTGATAATACTTTTCTTCCTTTACGACGACGTGCTGCTAATACGCGACGGCCGTTTTTAGAACTCATACGAGAACGGAATCCGTGAACTTTACTATGTTTGCGTTTATTTGGTTGGTATGTGCGTTTCATCTATGTGACACCTCCTGAAAAATTGAAAGTCGATTTATCTTATAGACAGTCTTGGATATTATATATAGTTTGACCCCTAAATGTCAATAGCATTTCGAAATATCGTTCTCTTTCGGTGTAAATTCATCTGGTTATAAGTTGTCCACATATATGAAGTTTTCTACACACAGCACTGTGGATAACGAATTTGGGGCATTTTTTCTATCCACAACACTTATCTACAACTTTTTAACAAACTCACGGGCTGTGGACAACAGTAGTGTGCATGAATATGCATTTTGTGGATAACCATCGAGAACGCTTGTAATTTCTAGTTATTTTTGATACGATGTTTGTGTTTTACTCTTCAAAACCGAAAATCAGTATTCGTTGTTATCCACAACTGTTGATAATCTGTGGATAGCTTATCCCAAGGCTCTGATTAACCTTTATCCACAACTTGTGGTTTTGTGCATGACTATACATATTATGTGTAAGATTGTCGATAAAAAATATTTTAAAGAAGGAGGTACGTTGTTGGAACATTTAGAAGAACTATGGTCGAGCGTTCTTGCTCAAGTGGAGCAAAAAATCTCGAAACCTAGCTTTGAAACGTGGCTCAAATCTACAAAAATGTTGACCTATCAAGGAGATACAGTGACAATTGCCGCTCCAAACTCATTTGCACGTGATTGGCTTGATACGCATTATGTACATTTGATAGCCGGTATATTGACCGAATTGACGGGGGAAGGCCTGTCCATCAGATTTGTTGTACCAAAAGATCAAAGTATGGAAGATTTCTCGCTTCCAAAACCGATCATTCCAATGAAAGATGATGAGCAACCAGAGTATTCACCTGGCATGCTTAATTCAAAATATACATTTGATACCTTTGTTATCGGTTCAGGTAACCGATTTGCGCATGCAGCATCACTTGCGGTGGCGGAAGCGCCAGCAAAAGCCTATAATCCTCTGTTTATCTACGGGGGAGTAGGACTTGGAAAAACCCACTTAATGCATGCAATTGGGCACTATGTACAGGAACATAACCCAAATGCAAAAGTTGTTTATTTATCTTCTGAAAAATTCACGAATGAATTCATTAATTCTATTCGTGATAATAAAACGGTAGATTTCCGTAACAAGTACCGTAGCGTGGATGTACTATTAATAGACGATATTCAATTTTTGGCCGGAAAAGAACAAACTCAGGAAGAATTTTTCCACACATTCAATACATTGCATGAAGAATCAAAGCAAATTGTCATTTCAAGTGACAGACCACCAAAAGAAATTCCAACATTGGAAGATCGTTTACGTTCCCGCTTTGAATGGGGCTTAATTACGGACATCACGCCTCCAGACTTAGAGACGCGTATTGCCATCTTGCGTAAAAAAGCGAAAGCAGATGGCTTGGACATCCCAAATGAAGTCATGATGTACATCGCCAATCAAATCGATTCAAATATTCGTGAGCTCGAGGGTGCTTTGATTCGTGTGGTTGCATATTCTTCTTTAGTTAATAAGGATATGAATTCGGATTTAGCAGCTGAGGCATTGAAGGATATTATGCCGAATGCAAAGCCACGTAAAATTACGATTTTGGATATTCAAAAAACGGTGGGTGAGCACTTCCATATACGTTTAGAGGATTTTACAGCGAAGAAACGAACGAAATCTATTGCTTTTCCAAGACAAATTGCCATGTATCTTTCTCGAGAATTGACGAGTTTCTCTTTACCTAAGATTGGAGAGGAATTTGGAGGCCGTGATCATACAACGGTTATTCATGCACATGAAAAAATTTCTACTCTATTAAAAGAAGATCAGGCCCTTCAACAAGACCTGAAACAAATTAAGAGTCTATTAGGCAAGTCTTAACAGTTGTGGATAACCCCACATTGGACAGCCTAGTTTATACACAGTCTATCTACATGTGGATAGGCTGATTTTATTCGGCAAAATGGACTTATCAACAAATCCACAGGCCCTATTACTATATCTATTATTCTTTTAAAACATTAATAAATATATAAGCGAGGTATAATCATGAAATTTGAAATCATGCGTGAACGGTTATTAGATGGGTTAAACGATGTAATGAAAGCAGTAAGTTCTAAAACGACGATTCCTATTTTGACGGGAATAAAATTAGAAGTTACTGAAGAAGGTTTGCACTTAACTGGTAGTGATTCTGATATTACGATTCAAACTTTTATTAAAGCTGAAGAAAATGGCGAACAAGTAATTCGTGTAATTGAAGAAGGGACAATTGTTGTTCAAGCTCGTATGTTCAACGAAATCGTTCGTAAGTTACCAACAAGTGATGTGGAAATTGAAGTAAATGAACAATATCAAACGCATATTCGTTCAGGTAAATCAGAATTCCATTTAATTGGACTGGATGCTTCTGAATATCCATTACTTCCAGAAATTCAAGATGATCGCCAGTTTGTCATTCCAGCAGATTTATTGAAATCAATTGTTCGTGAAACAGTATTCGCAGTATCAACTTCTGAAAGTCGTCCTGTATTAACAGGTGTTCATTGGGAAGTGAAAAATGGAGAGCTTGTTTGTGTAGCAACAGACAGTCACCGTCTAGCTCGACGTAAAACGACTTTGGAACAACTACCTGAGGGAGAATATAGCGTAGTAATTCCAGGAAAGAGCTTAAATGAATTAAGCAAAATCATTGGAGACTCATCAGAACCAGTTCATATCGTCATGACACAACAACAAGTGTTATTTAAAACTTCTGATGTATTATTCTATTCACGTTTACTTGAAGGAAATTATCCTGATACATCTCGTTTAATTCCGAATGAATACAAAACAACGGTAACCGTAAACGGGAAAGCATTACTACAAGCGATCGACCGTGCTTCTTTATTGGCACGAGAAGAACGCAATAATATTGTTCGATTTAGCTCCTTGGAAGGCAATGTTGTTGAAATTTCATCCAGTTCACCAGAAGTAGGGAAAGTGGAAGAAGAAATTCAAGCAACATCTATCGAAGGAGAAGAACTAAAAATCTCGTTTAGCGCGAAATATATGATGGATGCATTAAAAGCTGTGGATGGTCAAGATGTAATGGTTCAATTCACCGGTGCAATGCGCCCATTCATCATAAAATCAGTTCATGATGATGCAATTTTGCAACTCATTTTACCTGTTCGCACATATTAAAAATAAATTATTCAAAGGGTAGTCCTCTATTGGGCTATCCTTTTTTACTTCTTGGTGAAAATGAAGTAAAATGAAGGGATAGACTAAAAAGCGAAGGATGTAATTAACTTGAAAGAACTTGAAATTGGAACGGAATATGTAACCCTTGGGCAAGTACTGAAAATGACTGACGTAATAAGCTCAGGTGGGATGGCAAAATGGTTTTTATCGGAAAATGAAGTATTGATAAACGGGGAAGTAGATCAAAGACGTGGACGTAAACTTCGTCATGGAGATTTAGTAAACATCCCTGGAGTAGGCGAACTTCGCATTGTGGATCCATTGAGCGGGCAATAATATGCACATAGAAAGTCTGGAATTAACGAACTACCGAAACTACGAATCGTTAGCGTTAAATTTTTCAAAAACAATCAATGTCTTGATTGGCGAAAATGCACAGGGAAAAACCAACATCATGGAATCGATTTATGTGTTATCCATGGCAAAATCTCACCGAACGTCCAATGATAAAGAATTGATACGTTGGGCTGAAGAATATGGTAAAATAAAAGGTGATGTTCATAAAAAATATGGTCGCTTACCGCTTGAATTGACTTTATCCAAAAAAGGCAAAAAAGCAAAAGTGAATCATTTAGAACAAAACCGTTTAAGTGATTATATCGGTCAACTAAATGTGGTGATGTTTGCACCAGAAGATTTGCATCTTGTAAAAGGCAGTCCTCAAGTAAGAAGACGTTTTTTGGATATGGAAATTGGGCAAATATCGCCTGTTTATTTACACGATTTATTAACGTTTCAAAAATTATTAAAACAGCGTAACCATTTACTGAAAATGCATCAAGGAAAATCATCTGTAAATGATGTGATGTTTGATGTTTATACTGATCAATATATTCAAGCAGCTGTCAGTGTTATCCGTAAAAGATTTCAATTTATGGAGCTTCTTCAAAAATGGGCAGAACCGATTCATTTCGGGATTTCCCGTGGACTTGAAAAATTAGAAGTTCGTTATAACCCTGTCAGTGGCCTTGACCAAAATGCGACATTTGAACAAATGGCTGATTTTTTGCAGCAAAAATTGCAAGCAGGCAAAGCGCAAGAATTAGCGAGAGGTGTAACATTAACCGGTCCTCACCGGGATGATCTGCAGTTTTTCGTTAATGGCTATGACGTGCAAACTTATGGTTCTCAAGGACAACAACGTACAACTGCATTGTCGCTTAAACTTGCAGAGATCGAATTAATCAAACAAGAAGTCGGGGAATCACCGGTATTGTTACTGGATGATGTGTTATCCGAACTTGATGACTACAGACAATCTCATTTATTAAATACCATCCAGGGAGAAGTTCAAACCTTCGTTACCACAACAAGTGTGGATGGCATCGATCATGAAACGATTACGCAAGCCGCAATATTTAATGTGAAGCAAGGACATGTTGAAGGAGGAGCGTGAGTGTTTTGTATGTGGTTATCGGCAAGACCATTGTCGTCAAGTACAGCGAAATCCTCACGATATTAGATTTTCGCGAGATAAAGGATGAGACGGAGCGGGACTCGTGGTTGCAAAATCCACGTACACGATGCTTGGTAGAAATACCACGTGTAAAGTCTTTAATCGTCACTCCTTTTTTAACGTATGCATCACCTCTTAGTCCGCAGAACATCGTAAAGAAATTTATTCAATTCCCAGGGGCAAGTCCCCTTCAGAACAATAGCGATAAGACAGTAGGAAAGAGCAGGTGAGCTAAATGGCGATGGAAGAAAAAGAACTGCAATCTTATGATGCTGATCAGATACAAGTATTAGAAGGTTTGGAAGCGGTACGTAAACGTCCAGGAATGTACATTGGTTCGACGAGTTCAAAAGGACTTCACCATCTTGTATGGGAAATCGTAGATAATGCAATTGACGAAGCCTTGGCTGGTCATTGTGATGAAATTGCCATCACAATCGAGAAAGACAATTGGATTAAAGTTGATGATAACGGTCGCGGAATTCCTGTTAGCAACCATGAGAAAATGGGACGTCCAGCGGTTGAAGTCATTATGACTGTATTGCATGCCGGCGGTAAATTTGGCGGTGGCGGATACAAAGTTTCTGGGGGTCTACATGGTGTTGGTGCCTCGGTAGTAAACGCCCTTTCGGAAATAACGGAAGTATATGTTCATCGTGATGAAAAGCTTCATTACATCAAATTTGAGCGTGGTGCAGTAACAAAAGAATTAGCAATTGTCGGGGAAACTGACAAGACTGGTTCTACTGTCCGTTTTAAAGCGGATCCAGAAATTTTTACCGAAACAACAGTCTACGAATATGATATTTTAGCGAACCGCTTACGTGAGCTAGCTTACTTGAACCGCGGTTTGAAAATTATCATATCGGATGAGCGTGAAGAAGAAGTGCGCACGAACACTTACTATTACGAGGGTGGTATTAAGTCGTACGTTGAGCACTTGAATAAATCAAAAGAGCCGATTCATGACGAACCGATTTATATCGAAGGTGAAAAAGACGGCATTTCAATTGAAATCGCTATGCAATATAACAGTGGTTACTCGTCTAATATTTTCTCATTCGCGAACAATATCAATACGTATGAAGGCGGTACGCACGAATCTGGCTTTAAAATGGCGTTAACGCGCGTAATCAATGATTACGGACGCAAAAACAACATGATCAAAGATGCCGACACGAATTTAACAGGTGATGATGTGCGTGAAGGATTGACTGCCATTGTGTCAGTCAAACATCCAGATCCACAATTTGAAGGACAAACGAAAACGAAATTAGGAAACTCTGAAGTGAGCACAATTACGAATTCATTGTTTTCGGAAGCGTTTGAACGTTTTATGCTGGAGAATCCATCGGTTGCCCGTAAAGTCATTGATAAAGGATTAATGGCTGCACGTGCACGTGTTGCAGCGAAAAAAGCGCGTGAATTCACACGCCGTAAGTCCGCTTTGGAAGTATCAAGTTTACCTGGTAAACTCGCTGACTGTTCTTCTCGTGTTCCTGCAGATAGTGAACTGTATGTAGTAGAGGGTGACTCTGCCGGCGGTTCAGCAAAATCAGGACGTGATCGTCATTTCCAAGCGATTTTACCGTTAAAAGGGAAAATTTTGAACGTGGAAAAAGCACGTTTAGATAAAATTTTATCGAATACTGAAATCCGTGCGATCATTACAGCTCTTGGAACGGGTATCGGTGACGAATTTGCGTTGGAAAAAGCACGTTATCATAAAATCGTCATTATGACGGATGCCGATGTAGATGGTGCCCATATCCGAACTTTATTATTAACTTTCTTATTCCGTTTCATGCGTCCGTTAATTGAAGCGGGTTATGTATATATTGCTCAGCCTCCATTGTTCCAGATTAAACAAGGGAAAAATGTGGAGTATTGTTATTCAGATAAGCAACTAGCAGAAATCCTGGAGCGCTTGCCAAAACAACCAAAACCAGTTATTCAACGTTACAAAGGTCTTGGAGAGATGGATGCGACTCAATTATGGGATACAACAATGGATCCAGCCGTTCGTACTTTGTTGCAAGTAAACTTAGAAGATGCGATTGATGCAGATGAAACATTTGAACGTTTGATGGGGGACGAAGTAGAACCTCGCCGTCAATTCATCGAAGAAAATGCAATTTATGTGAAAAACTTGGATATTTAATACCCCAAGTGAAGGGAGGTCGCCTGCGTGACGAATATAGCAAATGATGGAGTTAAAGGAATTAATATCAGTACAGAGATGAAAACGTCATTCCTTGACTATGCAATGAGTGTTATTGTTCAACGAGCTCTTCCAGATGTTCGGGACGGTTTAAAACCTGTTCATCGCCGTATTTTATATGCGATGCAAGATTTGGGGAATACGGCAGAAAAACCGTACAAAAAATCTGCTCGTATTGTTGGAGACGTAATTGGTAAGTACCATCCACATGGTGATACGGCCGTTTATGACACAATGGTTCGAATGGCGCAACACTGGAGTTATCGTTATATGTTAGTAGATGGTCACGGAAACTTTGGATCAGTTGATGGAGATGCGGCGGCAGCAATGCGTTATACCGAGTCTCGTATGTCGAAAATCGCGATGGAATTACTGCGTGATATCAACAAAAACACAATTGACTTCAAAGATAATTATGATGGCCAAGAAAAAGAACCGATTGTCCTACCAAGTCGTTATCCAAACTTATTGGTAAACGGTACGTCAGGGATTGCAGTTGGTATGGCAACAAATATTCCGCCACATCATTTGGGTGAAACCATTGAAGCTGTGTTGGCACTTGCTGAAAATGAAGCCATCACTACTGAAGAGCTAATGGAAATCATTCCAGGTCCTGATTTCCCAACTGGTGGTATTATTTTAGGACGAAGCGGCATTCGTCGTGCTTATGAAACAGGGCGTGGATCTGTCATTATCCGCGGTAAAGTTGAAATTGAACAAAAATCGAATGGCAAAGAAGTCATTTTAGTTCATGAACTTCCATTCCAAGTGAATAAGGCCCGCCTTATCGAAAAAATCGCGGAACTTGTGCGCGATAAGAAAATTGACGGCATTACAGATCTTCGCGATGAGTCAGACCGTAACGGAATGCGCATCGTCATTGAAGTCCGTAAAGACGCCAATGCTAACGTTCTATTAAACAATTTATATAAACAAACAGCTCTTCAATCAAGTTTTGGTGTGAATATGCTGGCGCTTGTCGATGGCCAGCCAAAAGTACTTGGCTTGAAAGAGATTTTATATCATTATTTAGAGCACCAAAAAGTCGTCATTAAACGACGTACACAGTTTGAACTGACAAAAGCTGAAGACCGAGCTCACATTTTAGAAGGTCTTCGTATCGCTTTGGATCATATTGATGAAATCATTGCATTGATCCGTAGTTCACAGACGGGAGAAGAAGCAAAACAAGGATTAATTGCTCAATTCAACTTGTCTGAACGTCAAGCCCAAGCAATTCTTGATATGCGTCTTCAACGTTTAACTGGTTTGGAACGCGATAAAATTGAAGAAGAATACAAGGAACTTCAAAAACTGATTGCAGAACTTCGAGCAATTTTAGCGGACGAATTGAAAGTTATTCAAATCATTCGTGAAGAATTGAATGAAATCAAAGAGCGTTTCAGCGATAAACGACGTACGGAAATTACTGCAGGTGGCGCTGAAATGATGGAAGACGAAGACTTGATTCCACGTGAGAATTCTGTTCTGACTTTGACTCATAATGGATACATTAAACGTCTGCCGGTAAATACGTATCGTAGCCAAAAACGTGGTGGACGAGGCGTACAAGGAATGGGTACGAATGAAAATGATTTCGTCGAACATCTCCTATACACTTCTACTCACGATACCATCCTGTTCTTTACCAACACAGGTAAGGTGTATCGTGCGAAAGGATACGAAATTCCTGAGTACGGTCGTACAGCTAAAGGATTGCCAATCGTCAATTTATTAGGTGTCGATAAAGAAGAGAAAGTTACCGCAATGATTCAGATGGCATCATTTGAAGACGATGCGTACTTCATTTTTACCACGCGTCTGGGTGTAACGAAACGTACGCCAGTCAGTGGATTTGCCAATATTCGAGCGAACGGTCTTATCTCAATCTCTTTAAGAGACGACGATGAGTTGATTTCTGTGCGATTGACCGATGGGAAACAACACATCATCATCGGAACTCGTAAAGGTATGCTCGTACGTTTTGAAGAAACAGATATCCGTTCAATGGGACGTACAGCATCTGGAGTTCGAGGAATTCGATTACGTGAAGACGATCACGTCGTAGGTATGGAAATCCTGGAGCCAGGTCAGGAAGTATTGGTAGTGACGGAGAATGGTTACGGAAAACGTACACCTGAAGAAGAGTATCGTTTGCAGTCTCGTGGTGGAGTTGGTATTAAGACAAGCCAAATCACCGATAAAACTGGTCCATTATCCGCAGTTAAAGCGGTTGATGGTTCAGAAGATTTGATGCTCATCACGATTAATGGAATGTTAATTCGAATGGATGTTAACAGCATTTCTATCACTGGCCGCAGCACGCAAGGTGTTCGCTTGATTCGTTTAGGCGATGATGAACTTGTGGCAACTGTCGCAAAAGTAGAGAAAGCTGAAGATGAAGAAGAATTTGATGAAGATGGTGAAGAAAGCACAACTTCAATAGTTGATGGAGAAGAATCAACAACTGAAGCAAGTGAAGACTTACCGACAGAATCAGATTCATCAGAAGAATAATAGAAGGACTAAGGTGCATATGCGCCTTAGTCCTTTTTTTATGACTTGACTCTGTTAACTTTTTAAGGCCAACAGGATGTTGGTCACCACACGAGGTGGCGTTCTTAGCCTTCGTTCCTTTGTTTCTCACTGCGGGGTCTTTGCGACGAGTAACCGCAGGAGCAAAAGGTTTGTCGCAGATTCCCTCCTATCAACAACATCATCGTCATTTAACTGAGCCTATGACTTAATTACGTATCTACTTCAACAGTAGTTTTTTCATTGCTCCACTGCCAGAAGTTATGCTTTTTGCTTTTCAAGAATGTGCAGATTCCCCAAGTAGTAAAAGAAAATGCTGCACAAAATAATGACTGCGATTACAGAAAACAAGAAATCCCCGCCGAAGTCCTGAAGTAACCATCCACCAAGAACAGGACCAGTGAAATTTCCAATGGACCGAAACTGGCCTGCCCCAAAGTAAGTTCCTTTTCGATTCTCGGGTGCAATTTGATCAATAAAGACACTGGTGGATGGGAAAATGAAAATTTCACCTATGGTGACAATTGCCATTGCAATCATCATGCCAATTGCTGTGGTAGCAAAACCAAAACTTGCAAACCCGATAGCAAAGAAAAGACTCCCTAGTATCATGACACGGAGAACCGGCCATTTTTCAGTGATCAAACTTAAAGGAACTTGCAAAATGATAACGAGAATTGCATTGAGTGCAATGAGCTTAGCAAAAAGTGCTACCCCATCAGAAAACGACTGTTGTATGTATTGAGGTAAGTTCGAATCAATTTGAGAGTAGCCAACATTTATCAAGATGCCGCCAATAATAAATACGAGTAAAGTTTTATCTTTCCAAGTTACCATCAGCGTATCCATCAATGGCAATTGATGAACAGGCGTTACATGTGTAATTGAATGACGATTTAACATGATGAACAATGTTCCTCCATATAGAAGGTACATCAAACCCGTCAGTAAAAAAGGCAAAGAAGAAGAAAATTGTGCTACATACACCCCAAGAAGCGGACCAAGGGAAGCCCCAATGTTAATCGCCGTATATCTTAATGAGAATACACGCTTCCTTTGTTGTGGCGAAGTTAAATCTGCCATCATCGCCTGGGATGAAGGTTCAAAGAATGAACGGCAAAGACCATTTAAAGCATTTAGTGCCATAAACACGCCAATATGCGAAGCTTGAGAAAATCCAAAATAGACTAATCCCCAAACAAGTATGGTCCATAGCATGACCTTCTTGCGGCCATAACGATCTGAAAAGTAGCCCCCAATGAAGCCCCCTATGGTTCCGGTTAAAGGAGACAGGCCAATTGTGAGTCCAATCCAAACAGGATGAATTCCATGAGTGTTCGATAAATACAAGGCAAGGAAAGGAAGAGCCATAAAACTGGCACCTCTTGCAAAAACAGTTCCGATCAGTAATGTCCAGACAACAGGATGAAATGCAAACTTTTCTTTCATACTAAAACCTTCTTTCTAACTTTCATACTACGCTTACACAAGTAGTCTGGATAGTTCGAAAAATGAATAAAAGGTCTTCAGAATAAGTAATGACTTGTGGGGGAAGGGAATGCTTATTAAAACTATGAAAAGAATTGAAATTAATGATTCAATATATAGATGTAAGTCTGCATATTTATGGTAATTCAACACCATATATAGGGCAAATTATTTCTCGTACAATTACCACTGAAAAAACAATGAAAGAAATTGAATAAATCTCTGAAATACTGTTGACACTTGTTTGTGGAATTGTTATTATAAGTGAGTCGCTAAAACAAGCGGCAAACAAAAAAGAAAAAGCAAAACTTTTTGTTGACATGACAATTTGGATTTGCTATGATATAAAAGTTGCTGTTGCGAGAGTGACCAACGAAATGAACCTTGAAAACTGAACAGCAAAACGTCAACAATAAAGCGGAACACACTTCGGTGTGGGAAGCAAAACTTGAACTTGATTGTTCATTTTAAAACGTCATTAATTTGACGCCAGCAACAAAGTCGAGCTAATCGACTCACCTATTATGGAGAGTTTGATCCTGGCTCAGGACGAACGCTGGCGGCGTGCCTAATACATGCAAGTCGAGCGGAATGATGAAGAAGC